>CAMBCF010000043.1 GCA_945864585.1 Bordetella parapertussis
CCGCCCAATGCCGCCGCACTCGCTCATCCATCAAGGGCGCGAGCGAACGATATTTCAATTCGATCTGTCGTAGACTGCCTTCTTGTTGCATCCGCTATTCATAGCATATCTGACTAATATTGGATACTTTATTTTGACGCGAATCCTAAAGCCGCGCGCGCCGCGCGTGCTTTGCAACTGACGCCGCGCACTGGTGGCGAGCGCGGCGGTGTCGGTGGGCAGGTGGGCGCCGGCTGTGGCGTCGAGCACGGCATCGGCGTCGAGTTCGGCGCGCAACTGCTGTTCATCCACGGTTTGCCCGGCGCACTTGGTGGCAAGGCGTATCACGATGTTGCGCAGCTCGCGCACATTGCCCGCAAAACCGTAGTCGAGCCACAGGGCTTGTGCGCGCGGGTCCAGCGTGAACGGTTGCAGTCCCGACTGCGCTGCGTAAAACGCGCGAAAATGGTCGAGCAGCAACAACCGGTCGTCGCCCAGATCGCGCAGTGCCGGCGCCTCGATAGTGAACACCGACAGCCGGTGATACAGATCGGCGCGAAAGCGGCCGGCGCGGATTTCCTGCTTGAGATCGCGATTGGTGGCAGCGACCACGCGGGCATTGGAAGTGCGGCTCTGCGTTTCACCGACGCGCTGGAACTCGCCATTTTCCAGCACACGCAGGAGTTTTGCCTGCAAATCCAGCGGCAGCTCGCCGATTTCATCCAGGATCAGGGTCGAATCGTGCGCGTCCTCGAAATAGCCTGCACGCGCCGTATCGGCGCCGGTGAAGGCGCCTTTGGCATAACCAAACAGCGTGGGCTCTACCAGCGTGGGCGCAATCGCCGCGCAGTTCAGTGCATACACGTTTCGCGCGGCGCGCGCGCTGCTGTCGTGCAGTGCGCGCGCGACCAATTCCTTGCCGCTGCCCGACTCGCCATGCACCAGCACCGGAAACGGCGACGGCGCGAATTGCATGATCTGGTGGCGCAGTTTTATCAGGGGCGCCGAGGTCCCCAGCAGCCGTACCGCGTCGGCGCTGGCGGTTTCGGCGGCGCTTACGCGCAGCGCCTGCAACAGCAGTTGCTTTAACCGCGGCGGATCGGCGGGTTTGGCCACGAACTCGATCGCGCCCAGGGCCCTGGCATGACGTGCGTTTGCCACGTCGTTCTGCCCCGACAGCACCACGATCTTGATCCCGGGTGCGTAAGCGAGCAGTTCCGAAATCAAATGAAACCCTTCATCGGGACGATGCGGTGTGGGCGGCAGACCCAAATCCACCAGCGCCAGCGCCGACGGTTCGGCAAGCTGTCGCAGCACGCTGCGCGCCTGGCTGCGCGACTCAGCGACGCACACATTGAAATCGCGGCTCAACATAAAATTCAGCGTATCCGCTATCAACGGATCATCGTCCACGATCAGCAGATCGGGTTTGCGCACGGGGTTGCTGAGGGTGGGCGGCGTATTCATGGCTACACGCCAATTGTGCCAGATTTATCCTTTGAATAGGATGAGGCGTGAACGCAGTCAGCGCTTTATTCGGGCGCGATTTTGGCCAGCCGTACGAGTTCGCCCCAGCGTTTGATGTCGGCCTGCAGATCTTTCTGAAACTGGGCTGGCGGGTCAGCGACGGGTTGGTAGCCCGCGGCCAGAAAATAGTCGCGCAATTTCGGCACTTGCAGCGATTTTTGTATCGCGCTGTAAATTTGAGCGATAATTTTATCGGGGGTTTTCGCAGGCGCGAACCAGGCGTGCCAGCCGGTGTCCATCTGAAAGCCGCTAAGTCCGGCTTCGCCGATGGTCGGCACATCCGCCAGCGCCGCCAGCCGCTTGCCGCCGCTGTAAGCCAAAGGCCGCAACCGTTCGGTCTTGATATGCGGCATGGCGATCAACGGCGGCACCACCATCACCTGTGTTTCGCCGCCGAGCAGCGCAATCATCGCCGGCCCGGCGCCCTTGTAGGGCACGTGCAACATGTGGATGCCGGCGCGCAGGTTGAACGCTTCCGCAATCAGGTGCAACACGTTGCCGACGCCCGGCGAACTGAAGCTGAGTTGCTGCTTTCTGGCGAGGGCGACCAATTCAGTGACTGAACGCGCCGGCAGCGATGGATGGACGGCGAGCAGTGCGCCTTGTCCCACCAGCGGATTGGTGATTGGCGTAAAGTCGCGGATCGGATCGAAGGGCAACTTCTTGTGGGTGCTCGGGTTGATCGCGAAGGCAATCGAGATATGCATCAGGGTGTAGCCGTCAGGTGCTGCTTTCGCCACCAGATCGCTGCCGATAATGGCATTCGCCCCGCCGCGGTTATCGACGATCAGCGGCTGACCGAGAAAGCTTTCCATCTCTTTTGCCAGTGCTCTGGCGTTGGCGTCCGTCGCGCCACCGGGCGGGAACGGCATGATCAAGCGGATGGGGCGCTCAGGCCAGGCGTTAATTGCGCGTGCCGAAAGCGTCTGCGCTGTGGCGCCAGCCGCCAGCATCATGGCGCAGGACGTAAGCAAGGACATCACACACAGCAACCTGTTTCGAACGTTCATTGTCACGCCTCCCGTAGCTGCTTAGTTGACGTCGCGCGGCATACGCGCGTCGATGGCGACCTTGGTCCACTTGGCGATCTCGGCCGGGATGATTTTGCGCATTTCGTCGGGGGTCTTGATTTCGATTACGCTCTCGCCCCAGGCCTGACTCAGATGGGTGCCCACCATGCGCGCCAGAATATCGTTGGTGCCGCCGGGCGAAAACGGAACGATCAGGCGTATCGGTTTGGCAGGATAGGCCTGCGCCCGCACGGCAGCCGGCAGCACAACTACCAGAGCTGCAATCAGCGCACGCATCAGCGACGTAAACATGGGCTCCTCCAAATTTAAGCGAGCGCGTCCTGCGCCAGCAGTGACATAAACGCCTGCTCCATGGCGCCGGCATTTTGCGTGCGCATGAGTTCAACCGGTGTGCCGGCGAAGCGCAGTTTGCCGCCGTCGATGACCGCGACGCGGCCGCACATTTCTTCGACATCGGCGAGCGCGTGTGAAGTAAAGAAAATGGTTTTGCCTTCTTGGTGCAGGGATTTCAGTTTGCGCTTGAGCAGGATGCGCGCGCGCGGGTCGAGTCCGCTGGTGGGTTCGTCAAGGATGTAGAGGTCTTTGCGCGACAGCACGCACGCGGCCAGCCCCAGTTTTTGATTCATGCCTTTGGAGTAGGCGCGCACCGGCTTGTCGAGGGCCGCCACTGCGAGATCGAGTTCCTGCAGCACCGCGGCGGCGGCGTTTTCCTGGTACGTAGTGCGGTGCATTTTGGCCATGTATTGCAAAAAGTCGCGACCGGTCAGATAGTGGGGCGGGTTAAAGCGCTCAGGCAAATACGCCAGCCGGGCGCGCGCTTTGGTGTGACGATGCGCTACGCCAAAAATTTCGATAGTGCCGCGGTTCGGCTCGCAAAAATCAAGCAGGCATTTAATCACCGTGGTTTTGCCCGCGCCATTGGCGCCGACCAGCCCGAAGCATTCCCCGGCGTCAATTTGCAAGGTGAACGCAGCGAGCGCATCCGCGCCTGCATAGGCCTTGCACACACTTTGAAACTGCAATGCGGGAACGCTCATGCAACCTCTCCGGTTAATCCGGCGTGATTTTGGCACATCGGCGTGTGTCCGGTGGCGCCTGCATTGTGATTCGTCTATCGAGCCGCTAAACTCCCCACCTCAGTCAATATTGCAGCCAGCACGCTCCGGATTTTGCAGTGAACCATAAAAACATAATTGAAATCAAAGACTTAAGCTTCGCCTATGGCACGCGTCCGATACTCGCCGGCATCAACATGTCGATTCCGCGCGGGTCGACGGTGGCGATCATGGGTATCAGTGGTTCAGGCAAGACCACGTTGTTGCGGCTCATCGCCGGCGTGATGCAGGCGCAGCAAGGTGAGGTATGGGTCGATGGCGTGCTGGTGAGTAAGCTCGATACCGCGGGTATTTACCGTTTGCGGCGGCGGCTGGGCATGATGTTTCAGTTTGGCGCGCTGTTTACCGATCTGTCGGTGTTCGACAACGTGGCGTTTCAGATGCGCGAACACACCGATTTGTCCGAGACCATGATACGTGATCTGGTGCTGATGAAGTTGCACGCGGTGGGTTTGCGCGGGGCGCACGCGTTGATGCCGTCGGCGCTGTCGGGCGGCATGTCGCGGCGCGTGGCGCTGGCGCGCGCGATTGCGCTGGATCCGCTGCTGATGCTCTACGATGAGCCGTTTACCGGCCTTGATCCTATCGCCATGGGCGTGATCAGTAATCTCATTAAGGAACTGAACGCGGCCCTGGGCGCGACCTCGATTGTGGTGACGCATGACGTACATGAGGCACTCGGAGTGGTGGACTACGTGTACTATCTGGCCGATGGAAAAATGGTTGCCCACGGCACGCCCGATCAAATCCGCAATTCGACCGATCCGCTGGTGCGCCAGTTCGTGTATGGCGAATTCGACGGGCCGGTGGCCTATCAATACCCCGGCCGCAAGCTGGTTGACGATATGAGACTGAACGCCGGAGTGGGCAACTAGTGTCCATACACAAGGGATTTTCGATACGCAGCATCGGCGCGACTACCATCGATAACGTGTTGCGGCTGGGTTACGCCACGCGTTTTATCGCTCGCACCATCGCAAGTTCGGGCGCCAGCCTGCGCCGCCCGCGGTTGGTGATCCGCGAACTGTATTTCACCGGCGTGCTGTCGCTGATTATTATTCTGGTGTCGGGTTTGTTCGTCGGCATGGTGCTGGGTTTTCAGGGCTATCACACGCTGCAGACCTACGGTTCCGAATCCGCGCTGGGGGTGCTGGTCGCCCTGTCTCTGGTGCGCGAATTGGGGCCGGTGGTGGCTGCATTGTTGTTCGCCAGCCGCGCCGGTTCGGCGATGACGGCGGAGATCGGGTTGATGAAAGCCACCGAGCAATTGTCGGCGATGGAAATGATGGCGGTTGATCCAATTGCGCGCGTGGTGGCGCCGCGCTTCTGGGCGGGCGTGATTTCGATGCCGCTGCTGGCGGCGATGTTCAGCGCGATGGGCGTGTTCGGCGGTTATCTGGTGGGCGTGGTGTTGATCGGCGTGGACGAAGGCTCGTTCTGGTCGCAGATGCAAAGCGCGGTGGATTTCCGCGAGGACATCCTGAACGGTGTCATCAAAAGCGTGGTGTTCGGTTTTGCCGTGACCTGGATTTCGCTGTTTGAAGGCTACGATGCGCCGCCGACGGCGGAGGGTGTTTCGGGCGCGACCACACGCACGGTGGTGACCTCGTCGCTGGCGATACTGGCGCTGGATTTCTTGTTAACCGCATTAATGTTTCGGGGGGTGTGATGCAACGCGCGACGCTTGATCTTTGGGTGGGACTATTCGTGATCGCCGGCATAGGCGCGCTGCTGGTGCTGGCGATGAAAGTGGGCAATATGAGCGGCATCGGCGGGGGTGAAACTTACGTGCTGTCGGCGAATTTCGATAACATCGGCGGACTTAAGCCGCGCGCGCCGGTCAAAAGCGCCGGCGTGGTGGTCGGGCGCGTTTCGTCGATTCAGTTTGACAACGAAAAATTCGCCGCGCGGGTGACACTGAATATCGAAAAAACCTACAAGTTTCCCAAGGACACCAGCGCCTCGATACTGACTGCGGGTTTGCTCGGCGAACAATACATCGGCCTTGAAGGCGGCGGCGATACCGTGAACCTCAATTCCGGGGAACGCATCAAGCAAACGCAGTCGGCGGTGGTGCTGGAAAAATTAATCGGGCAATTTCTCTACAGCAAGGCCGCGGAAGGCGGCGATAAAAAATAAGCGCGCAGGGCAAGACTTGGAGCAATCATGAAAAATATATGTAACTATCTGTTTTTATTGTGTTTGTTAATTTCCCCCATGGCGCAGGCGCAGACTCTGGGGCCGCATGCGCTGGCGCGCTCGGTGACCGATGACGTGCTGGCGGTGATACGCGCCGACAAAGAGTTGCAGGCGGGCAACCAGCGCAAGGTGCTCGAACTGGTGGAGGCTAAAGTGCTGCCACATTTCAACTTCGCGATGATGACGCAGCTGGCGATGGGCCGCAATTGGCGCCAGGCCAGCGCCGAGCAGCAGAAGCGCCTGACCGCTGAATTTCGCACGCTGCTGGTGCGCACCTACACCACGGCGCTTACCCAGTACCGCAATCAGACGGTGGAATACAAACCCCTGCGCGAGGCGGCGGGCGACACTGAGGTGGTGGTGTATTCGCTGATCAAGCAGCCCAGCGGCGCGCCGATAGCGGTGGATTACAGCATGGAGAAAACCGACGGCGGCTGGAAGGTCTACAACATGAAGATCGAAGGCATCAGCCTGGTCGAAAACTATCGCAACACGTTTAACACGGAAATCCAGAAAAACGGCGTGGACGGGCTGATCAAGGCGCTGGCGGATAAAAACCGCGGCAGCGCGCAGGTGACGCAAAAATGATCGCGCTGGACGGCGCAGGCGGGCGCGCAACGCTCAGTGGGCCGCTCACACTGGCCAACGTGAACGCCGTGCTGGAAGAGGGCGGGCGCGTGTTCAAGGCGCCTGCGCTTACGCTCGATCTGGCTGGCGTGACGGAGGTCGATTCCACCGCGGTGAGCCTGTTGCTTGAATGGCGGCGTGCGGCGCAGCGTGAAAAGCGCAAGCTCGATTTTGTGAATTATCCAGCCAATCTCAAGAGCTTGATCCAGTTGTATGGTGTGACTGATTTGCTGGCCATTTGAGGAAATGAACATGACGACGCCCGAACAACTCCAGGGTTATATTCAGAACGGCATGCCATGTGAGCATGTGGCAGTGACCGGCGATGGCGCCCATTTCGAAGCTGTCATCGTCAGCGCGCTGTTTCGTGAGAAATCGCGCGTGCAGCGGCATCAAATCGTCTACCAGGCGCTCGGTGACCGCATGCGCGAGGAAATTCACGCGCTGTCGATGCAGACGCTGACGCCCGAAGACTGGGCTGCGCGCTAGCAGTTCAAGTGCTTAACCGCAAAGACGCAAAAGCGCAAAGGTTTCGCAAAGAAATTCTTTGCGGCTGTTCTTTGCGCCTTTGCGTCTTTGCGGTGAGCGGTTAAAAGGTGGAAAAACTGGCAATAGAAGGCGGCGTAGCGCTCAACGGCGAAGTCGCGATCTCGGGCGCCAAGAATGCGGCGCTGCCGATGTTGTGCGCGGCGCTGCTGACTGCGGAGCCGCTGACCATCAGCAACGTGCCGCACTTGCGCGATGTCACCACCATGTTGTCGCTGCTGGGGCAAATGGGTCTGGCGGTGTCGATGGACGACAAACTGGGCATCGAACTGCGCGCCGCAAACATACACACGCCCGAAGCGCCCTACGACCTGGTGAAAACCATGCGTGCATCGGTGCTGGTGCTGGGGCCGCTGGCAGCGCGGTTTGGCGAAGCGCGGGTGTCGTTACCCGGCGGTTGCGCGATAGGCCTGCGTCCCGTCGATCAGCACTTGAAGGGTTTGCAGGCGATGGGCGCCACCATCACCATGGATCACGGTTACATGCTGGTGCGCGCGCGACGCCTGAAAGGGGCGCGCATCTGCATGGACCTGGTGACCGTTACCGGCACTGAAAATCTGATGATGGCGGCGACCCTGGCCGAGGGCACAACCGTCATCGAAAATGCCGCGCGCGAGCCCGAGATTCCGGATTTGGCCGCGTGCCTGACGGCGATGGGCGCGAACATCAAAGGCGCCGGCAGCGACACCATCACCGTCGAAGGTGTCGCTAAACTGCACGGCGCGCATCACAGGGTGATGCCCGACCGCATCGAGACCGGCACCTTTCTGGTTGCAGCCGCGGTCACCGGCGGCAGTGTGCGTGTCACCGGCGCGCGGCCCGGCACGCTGGATGCGGTGCTCGACAAGCTGCGTGAAGCCGGTGTGACCGTTGAAACCGGAGACGACTGGATCAGCGTCGCGCCCAATGGCGACAAGGGCAAGTTACGCGCGGTCAGCCTGCGCACTGCCCCTTATCCGGCGTTCCCCACCGACATGCAGGCGCAGTTCGTGGCGCTCAACAGCGTGGCTAGCGGCACCAGCGTGATAAACGAAACCATATTTGAAAACCGCTTCATGCACGTGCAGGAACTGTGCCGGCTCGGCGCCGATATAGAGGTTGAAGGCAACACCGCGATCGTTAAGGGTGTTGCGCATCTCGATGGCGCCACCGTGATGGCGACCGACCTGCGAGCGTCCGCAAGCCTGGTGATCGCGGGACTGGTGGCGCGCGGCACCACCCTGGTCGATCGCATCTATCACCTGGATCGTGGTTACGAAGCGATAGAGGAAAAACTCTCAAGGCTGGGGGCGCGTATTCGGCGGGTGAGTTGACTGGGGCCCTACGACCGGGCTTCTTGCGGTAAAATATTGTTTTGATTGAAGCTTTTCCGCCTGCTGTGATTACCATTGCGCTCTCCAAGGGCCGTATCTTTGACGAAACCCTGCCGCTGCTTGACGCGGCGGGCATACGCACGGCAGAAGATCCCGACACATCGCGCAAGCTGATTCTTCGCACCAACCAGCGTGATGTGCGGTTGATTATTGTGCGCGCGTCCGACGTGCCGACGTATGTGCAATACGGCGGCGCCGACATGGGCGTCGCCGGCAAGGATGTGCTGGACGAGCAGGGCGGGCAGGGTTTGTACCAACCGCTCGATCTGGGCATCGCGCGCTGCCGCATGGTGGTGGCGGTGCGTGACGGTTTCGATTATCAGGGCGCGGTGAAGCAGGGCGCGCGGTTGAGGGTGGCGACCAAATACGTGCAGACGGCGCGCGAGCATTTCGCCACCAAAGGCGTGCATGTTGATCTGATCAAGCTTTATGGTTCGATGGAGCTGGCGCCACTGGTGGGCCTGGCCGATGCGATTGTGGATCTGGTGAGCACCGGCAGTACCTTGAAAGCGAATCATCTGGTGGCAGTGGAGGAAATTGCTGCCGTGAGTTCGCGTCTGATCGTGAACCCTGCGGCGTTGAAGTTAAAGCGCAAGGCGCTGCAGCCGATACTGGATGCGTTTGCCAGGGCCGTGGGCTAGTCATGCGCCGGCTGGTTACCACCGACAGCGGGTTTGACGCGGCGCTGACTGCGCTGCTGGCGTTTGACTCAGCGCAGGATCCGCAGGTTGAGGCGACGGTTGCCGCGATCCTCGCGGATGTGAAAACGCGCGGCGACGCGGCGGTGCTCGAGTACACGCGGCGCTTTGATGGCTTGTCGGCGCAAACGCTGGCCGAACTGGAAATTCCCAGGGCTGAACTCGAAGCCGCATTGCGATCATTGCCTGCCGCGCAACACCAGGCGCTTACCGCAGCGGCTGCGCGCGTGCAGGAATTCCATGAAAAACAAACAATAAAAACAAATACTTACATTGATTCCGCAGGTAACGAGCTGGGCCAGCAGGTGACCCCGCTCGAGCGTGTCGGCATCTACGTGCCGGGTGGCAAGGCGGCGTATCCCTCAACCGTCATCATGAACACCACGCCGGCGAAAGTGGCAGGCGTGGATGAGATCATCATGGTGGTGCCCACGCCAGGCGGCGAAAAAAATCAACTGGTGCTGGCCGCTGCCGCGTTGACGGGTGTGGATCGCGTGTACACGCTCGGCGGTGCGCAGGCGGTGGCTGCGCTGGCGTACGGCACGCAGACCATAGCGCAGGTGGACAAGATCGTCGGCCCCGGCAATGCGTACGTTGCGGCAGCGAAGCGGCGGGTGTTCGGCGTGGTCGGCATCGACATGGTGGCGGGCCCGTCGGAAATTCTTATCGTGTGCGACGGCAGCACCGACCCCGACTGGATCGCGATGGATTTGTTTTCACAGGCCGAGCATGACGAAATGGCGCAGGCGATATTGCTGTGTCCGGATGCGGCTTATATCGATAAGGTGGCCGCAAGTATTGGGCGCCTGATCCAGGACATGCCACGCCAGAACATTATTCGCGCCTCGCTCGCAGGGCGCGGCGCCTTGATCCAGGTGCGCGATCTGGATGAGGCGTGCGCCATCGCTAATCGTATAGCGCCCGAACATCTGGAATTGTCCGTGGAAAATGCGCAGGCGCTGCTGCCGAAAATACGTCACGCCGGCGCGATATTCATGGGCAGGTATTCTTCGGAGGCGCTGGGGGATTATTGCGCCGGGCCGAATCACGTGCTGCCCACTTCACGCAGCGCACGCTTTTCGTCGCCACTGGGGGTTTATGATTTTCAGAAACGCTCGAGCATAATCCATGTGTCGCAGGCGGGCGCGCGCACGCTCGGCAAAATCGCAGCGGAACTTGCGTACGGCGAAGGCTTGCCCGCGCACGCGCGCGCGGCCGAATACCGGATGAAGTGATGAGCCGCTACTGGAGCAAGGTGGTGCATGGCCTTACGCCCTATGTGCCGGGCGAGCAGCCGAAGCTGCCCAATCTTGTGAAACTGAATAGCAATGAAAGCCCCTACGGCCCCAGCCGCAAGGTGCTGGACGCTTTGCGTGCGGAAGTGGGCGATACGCTGCGGCTGTATCCCGACCCCGGCAGCGACAAACTGCGTGCGGCGATTGCCAAACATCACGGTCTGGCGCCAGAGCAGGTGTTCGTCGGCAACGGTTCGGACGAGGTGCTGGCGCATATTTTTCTCGCCCTGCTGAAGCACGAAGATCACGATCGGCCGGTGCTGTTCCCCGACATCACCTACAGTTTTTATCCGGTGTATTGCGCGCTCTACGACATTCAATTTCAACAAGTGCCGCTGAACGCGGCGTTTGAAATCGATGTTACGGATTATTTGCGCCTGAACGGCGGCATCATTTTTCCCAACCCGAACGCGCCCACCGGCTGCTTGCTGGCGTTGCCGCAAATCGAACGTTTGCTGCAAGCCAACACCGCATCGGTGGTGGTGGTCGACGAAGCCTATGTCGATTTCGGCGGTTTGTCGTGCGTGCCGTTGATCAGGCACTATCCGCAGTTGCTGGTAACGCACACGTTGTCCAAGTCGCGCGCGCTGGCGGGTTTGCGCGTGGGCTATGCGACCGGCAACGCGCAACTCATTGAAGCGTTGAATCGCGTGAAGGATAGTTTTAATTCCTATCCGCTGGGCCGCTTGGCGCAGGCGGGCGCTGCGGCGGCGATGGAAGATGACGCTTATTTTGAGGCCATGTGCCGCAAGGTGATCGATTCCAGGGCGCGCCTGGTCACGCAAATGCAGGCGCTGGGGTTTGAAGTGCTGCCGTCGGCGGCGAACTTCATTTTCGCGCGCTTTCCCGGACGTGATGGCGCGGATATCGCGGCGCAGCTGCGCGAACGCAGCATTATCGTGCGGCACTTTCGCAATCCACCGCGTATTTCACCGTTCATGCGTATCACCATCGGCACCGACGAGCAGTGCGAGAGTTTGGTCGATGCGTTGCGCGAAATCGTTTATACTAATAAAAACATGTAGTTACTGAGAGATCGCTGCAATCATGGCACGCCAGGCGCAGGTGACGCGAAACACCAACGAAACGCAGATCAGCGTTTCGCTCAATCTCGACGGCAGCGGCAAATCCAAGCTGGCCACCGGCGTGGGGTTTCTCGACCACATGCTCGACCAGGTGGCGCGGCACGGCGTGTTTGATCTGGAGGTCACTGCCAAGGGTGATTTGCACATCGACGCGCATCATACGGTTGAGGATATCGGCATCACGCTGGGGCAGGCGTTTGCCAAGGCTATCGGCGACAAGGCCGGTGTGCGCCGTTACGGGCATGCCTATGTGCCGCTGGATGAAGCGCTGTCGCGCGTGGTGGTGGATTTATCCGGGCGTCCCGGACTCGACATGAAAATCGATTTCGTGCGCGCGCGCATCGGCGAATTTGATGTCGATCTGGCGCGCGAGTTTTTTCACGGCTTTGCGAATCACGCGCTGGTCACGCTGCACATTGATAATCTCAAAGGTGATAACGCGCATCATCAGGCCGAGACCGCATTCAAAGCGTTCGGGCGCGCGCTGCGCATGGCGGTAGAGCTTGATCCGCGTGTGGTGGGTGTGCCTTCTACGAAGGGAACCCTGTGAAGGGTGAAGAGTGAACAGTGAGTGGTGAACAGTAAACAGTAAACAGTAAAAATCAGCGCGGCGCGGGGTTACGGTTAACTGTTCACCCGTTCACCCGTTCACCCGTTCACCCCTCACGCCTCACGCCTCACGAAAAAATGATAGCAGTCATCGATTACGGCATGGGCAATTTGCGTTCGGTGTCCAAGGCTCTTGAGCATGTCGCGCCGGGTGAACGGGTGCTGGTGACCGACAATCCATCTGTGGTGCGCGATGCCGCGCGCGTGGTGTTTCCGGGGCAGGGCGCGATGCCTGATTGCATGCGCGAGTTGCGCGGGCGCGGGCTCTACGACGCGGTGATTGAAGCTGCGCGCGACAAACCGTTCCTGGGCATTTGCATAGGCTTGCAGATGTTGTTCGAGCACAGCGAGGAAGGCGATACTCCGGGGCTGGGTGTGTTGCCGGGCCGCGTGCGCCGCTTCGCGCATGTGCTGGCCGATGGCAACGGGCAAAAACTCAAAGTGCCGCATATGGGTTGGAATGAAGTTGAACAACGTATCGAACACCCGTTGTGGAACGGCATCGCTGACAATGCACGCTTTTATTTTGTGCATAGTTATTACCCGGAACCGGGGTTTTCCGGTCTGACTGCTGGAATTAGCCGCTATCCAGCCGAATTCGCCTGTGCGGCAGCGCGCAAAAATCTGTTCGCCGTGCAATTCCATCCGGAAAAAAGCGCGGCGGCGGGTTTACGGCTATTAGCGAATTTTGCAACATGGGCTCCGGTGAGCGGCGAATTGCGAAAGCCGGCTTGACTGCGACAGGCGATTTGCGGCTATAGTATGCTTCGCTTAACGGAACCTTTCCGAATTTGCTGATCCGCTGAACCGGTAATCGCCTCACCCCACTGCCGCCTGCGCGCACCCCGCGCCATTCCGCTCAGTTTCGCTCAGTTTCGCTCAGTTTCGATTAGCCCCCGTTCCTATTCGCGTTCACACAAACGTTCAACTCTATGCTGATTATTCCAGCCATTGATCTTAAAGATGGGCAATGCGTGCGTTTGAAGCAGGGCGACATGACCAGCGCCACGATATTTTCGGATGACCCCGGCGCAACCGCGAAACGCTGGCTTGATCTGGGTGCGCGCCGTTTGCACGTGGTTGATTTGAACGGCGCTTCGACGGGCAAGCCGAAAAATGGCGCGGCGATAAAAGCCATTATCGCCGCGGTGGGCGACAAGTTGCCGATCCAGTTGGGCGGCGGCATCCGTGATCTCGATACCATCGAGCATTATCTGGATGCCGGCGTCCGCTACGTCATCATCGGCACGGCGGCGGTGAAAACGCCGGGATTTTTGCACGACGCCTGCAGCGCGTTTACCGGACATGTGATGGTGGGTCTTGACGCCAGGGACGGCAAAGTCGCGGTGGATGGCTGGTCGAAGATGACCGGGCATGATGTGGTTGATCTGGCGAAAAAATTTGAAGACTACGGCGCCGAGGCGGTAATTTATACCGACATCGGCCGCGACGGCATGTTGAGCGGCGTGAATATTGAAGCCACCGTAAAACTCGCGAAGGCGTTGACAGTTCCGGTTATCGCCAGCGGCGGCATTACCAACCTCGATGATGTAATAGCGTTGTGCGCGGTGCAGGGCGAAGGCATTCAGGGCGCGATTACCGGGCGCGCGGTGTATCAGGGCACGCTTGATTTCGCCGCGGCGCAAAAGCTGGCGGACGAGCTTACGAAAGGTAAGGCGTGAAGCGTGAGGCGTGAGGCGCGACCCAGCGGGTTGTTACGCCTAACGCCTCACGCCTAGCGCCTCACGTTATATGCTAGCCAAACGCGTCATTCCCTGCCTCGACGTGACTGCCGGGCGGGTGGTCAAGGGCGTAAATTTTGTCGGGCTGCGTGACGCCGGTGATCCGGTTGAAATCGCGCGCCGTTATGACGATCAGGGCGCCGACGAACTGACGTTTCTGGATATCACCGCGAGCAGCGATGATCGTGATTTGATATTGCACATTATTGAAAGCGTTGCGGCGCAGGTGTTCATACCGTTTACCGTGGGTGGCGGCGTGCGTTCGGTGAATGATGTGCGGCGGTTGCTGAATGCGGGTGCGGACAAGGTGAGCATCAATACCGCGGCGGTGCAAAGTCCGCAATTGGTGGCCGCGGCATCGGGTCGTTATGGCGCGCAATGTATTGTCGTTGCGATCGATGCGAAACGCGTGCCGGGCGCCGGCGAGTTGCGGTGGGAGGTTTATACGCACGGCGGGCGCAAGGCAACCGGCATGGATGCGCTGGAATGGGGCAGCAAGGTGCAGGCACTCGGCGCCGGAGAAATTTTGCTCACCAGCATGGATCGTGACGGCACGCGTGTGGGGTTCGATCTTGAATTGACACGCGCTTTTTCGGATAGGCTGGAAATCCCGGTGATTGCCAGTGGCGGCGTGGGCAATCTCGCGCATCTCGCCGATGGCGTGTTGCAGGGGCGCGCGGACGCCGTGCTGGCGGCAAGCATTTTTCACTATGGAGAATTTACGGTGCGGCAGGCGAAGGAGCATATGGCGGCGCGGGGAATTGAGGTGCGATTGTGACGCGTGAACGAGTGAACGGGTTAACGAGTCAAGGGAACACTTGCAGCGGAGCAGAACGAGTGAGTTTCTGTGCTCCGGGTGTGTTGTGGCATGTGGAGCATTCGAACAATCCCCAACCCGAAGACTGGTTTTTTACCCGTTCACCCGTTCACCCGTTCACCCGTTCACGGTCTTCAACCCAATGAGCGACAACTGGCTAAACAAGGTAAATTGGGCGCAGGATGGCCTGGTGCCCGCGGTGACACAGGACGCGGCGAGCGGGCGCGTGCTTACCGTTGCGTGGATGAATCGCGAGGCGCTGAAGCAAACCGCGGCCACCGGTGAGGTTCACTATTGGTCGCGCTCGCGCAGGAAGCTCTGGCACAAAGGCGAAGAATCGGGACATGTGCAGAAAGTGAAGTCCATCCGCCTCGACTGCGATGAGGACGTGATCCTGCTGCAAGTGGAACAAGTGGACGGCATCGCCTGTCATACCGGGCGCGCGAGTTGTTTTTTCAACCACCTTGAAGACGGTAACTGGGTGGCGGTTGATCCGGTGCTCAAAGACCCGAAGGAGATATATCGCAAATGATCGACGCAAAGGTATTGCAGAGGCTCGGCGACACGCTGGCGGCGCGCAAAGGCGCCGATCCGGCAAGCTCGTATGTGGCGGGCTTGCTGGCCAAGGGTGAAGACGCCATTTTGCGCAAAGTTGCCGAAGAATCCGCAGAAACACTGCTGGCGTCCAAGGAGGGTGATAAACTGCATCTGGTGCGCGAGGTGGCGGACTTGTGGTTTCACAGCATGGTGTTGCTGGCGTGGCATGGCTTGTCACCCAATGATGTGCTGGCCGAGTTGCACCGGCGCGAAGGTATTTCCGGGATCAACGAAAAGGCCTTACGTAAATAGGAGATCATCATGGGTTCATTCAGCATCTGGCACTGGTTGATCGTTTTGGCGATCATCGTATTGATCTTCGGCACCAAGAAACTGCGTAACCTCGGTGGCGATCTGGGCAGCGCGGTAAAGGGCTTCAAGGACGGCATGAAGTCCGAGGGCGACAAAACAACAGACGCGGCGGCCGCCAAGGCCGAAATCCCTCCGGCGACCGGGCACACCTATGAGGCCGAGGTGAAGAAGGAAACGTCGAAATCGTGAGGCGTGAAGCGTGAGGGGTGAGGCGTAACACACCACCGCGCGTTCTTCGCCTCACGTCTGACGCCTCACGAAAAATGTTTGACATCGGCTTCTCCGAGATGATGGTCATCGCGGTCATAGCACTGATCGTGCTCGGGCCGGAAAAACTGCCGCGCGTGGCGCGCATGGCCGGGCATTTGCTCGGACGCATGCAGCGTTACGTCAACGACGTCAAAGCCGACATCAATCGCGAGATCGAGCTCGACGAGCTGCGCAAGTTACAAAAAGAGATGCAAAACACCGCGCAATCCATCGAACAAACGGTCAAGGGCGAAATTCATTCGGTTGAATCCGAATTCAAACAAATCGGCGATACCACGCAAAAAGCGTTGTCGGATCCTGTGGCCGATGCGTTTGCCGATCCGCCGCCGGTGCAGTCACCGGCGGCTACGGTGCAAACGGCAATGGCGCCACCCGCGGTTCGCCTGGAACCGCTGACAGAGCCGCCGCTGGAAATCCCGCCGGCGCCGGGTGTTCCCGGCGCCGTATCCGTCCAGCTGGAGTTGGGACTGGACCCCGCGCCGCTGTCCAATGCGCCGCCGCCGGCGCTGGTATCGGTGCCGCCGCCGGCGCTGGTATCGGTGCCACCACCGGCCCCGGCAAAGGCGTAGCCGCAGTGGCATTGACCGAGGATACGTTTATCTCGCACCTGGTCGAATTGCGCGATCGCCTGATGCGTGCGCTGATCGCGATTGCGGTCGCCTTTGCCTTGATCGGATTCTGGCCGACCTACGGTGTGATCTATGATTTTCTTGCGCTGCCGCTGATTCAAACGCTGCCCGCAGGCTCGAAAATGATAGCCACCGGCGTGATTACGCCGTTTCTGATCCCGCTGAAGGTGGGGCTGATGGCCGCGTTTCTGCTGGTGTTGCCGTATGTGCTGTATCAGGCGTGGGCGTTTGTTGCGCCTGGACTTTATGCCCACGAAAAGAAACTGGTGTTGCCGCTGGTGGTGAGCAGCACCCTGTTGTTTATCGTCGGCGTGGCTTTCTGCTACTACCTGGTGTTCGGACAGTTGTTTCGCTTCATTGCCGGTTTCGCGCCCGCCAGCATTACGCCCGCGCCGGATATCGAACAGTATCTTTCATTTGTGATCACCATGTTTCTGGCGTTTGGCGTTGCGTTTGAGGTGCCGGTGGCGATCATCGTGCTGGTGCGCATGGGTGTGGTGTCGGTGAAGCAACTGCGCGATTTTCGTGGCTACTTCGTGGTGTGTGCATCGATAGCCGCGGCGGTGGTGACGCCGCCGGATGTGGTGTCGATGCTGGCGCTATTGATTCCGATGTGCGTGCTGTATGAGGCGGGAATTATCGCCGCGGGTTTTATTACCACAGTGAAAAAGCCGGAAGCAGCAGGGGACGCAGACGCCACGCTCACCCCGGAACAAGTGGCGCAGGAATTCGCCGTGGTGGAAAAAGAGCAAAATAGCGGCGGTCGTTGAGCCGTTATTTTTTGCGTGCGAGCTTGGGCCGTTTGCCCACGGTGACTTTGAGTTCCAGCTCTTTTTGCGCGCGTAACACTTTAAGCGTTGCCGCGCTGCCGGGCGCGAGCGCCGAAATCAGCGTCAACATGCTGGCCGAATCCACTACCGGTTTGCCGTCCACCGCCACCAGTACATCGCCCGCTTTCATGCCGGCCTGGTCGGCAGGTGTGGCGCTGAACACTTCGGTAATCAGCGTGCCGCGCGTCGACGGCAACTTTAATGATTGCGCCAGTTCCGCGCTTAATTCCTGCACCGCCACGCCGATCCAGCCGCGCGTTACCGTGCCCGTTTGCACCAGTTGATCGAGCACCAGTTTGGCGGTGGCGGCGGGAATTGCAAAGCCGATGCCCAGCGATGCGCCGCCCGGCGTGCGTGAATAAATTGCGGTGTTGATGCCGATCATATTGCCGTTGATATCCACCAGCGCGCCGCCGGAATTGCCGGGGTTGATGGCGGCGTCGGTCTGGATGAAATTCTCGAAGGTGTTGATCCCCAGACGGCTGCGCGACAGCGCGCTGATGATGCCGAAAGTCACGGTCTGCCCGACGCCGAACGGATTGCCGATGGCCAGCACCAGGTCGCCGACTTGCGCCTGATCCGACTGGCCAAAGGTAATTGCCGGCAATTTCGGCAGATCGATTTTGATTACTGCCAGATCGGTTTCCGGATCGGTGCCGATCACTTTCGCCTTGGCGCGGCGATTGTCGGCGAGTGCAACTTCAATCTCATCGGCGGCCTCGACCACATGCGCGTTAGTCAGAATGTAGCCTTGCTCACTGACAATCACGCCGGAGCCGAGATTGTTGCTTTTTTGCGATGGGCTTTCACCTTCGCCGCCGAAAAAATAGCGAAACACCGGGTCATCCATGAACGGCGGGCGCTGCGCTTTGATTTCCTTGCTGGTGTAGATATTCACCACGGCGGGCATCGCGAGCTTAACGGCTTCGCTGAACGAGGTGAGTTTTGCGCCGGCCACCACCGTGGCTGACGCCGGTGCTGCGGGCGCGGCGACTTTTGCGATGGCAGACGCGCTGCGTGCGTTCCACGGCAGCAAATCGGGGCGCAGTGTGGAAATCACGAACAGCGCCGCCACACACACGGTGACCGCTTGCGCGAAAAACAACCAGAATTTACGTAACATTTGCCGGTGAGGTTGGGGTGAGCCGCTGATGACTGCGGCGTGACGCGCAGTGGCGATTATTGCCCAAACGGCTGGCGGGCGGAAGGGCGAGGGTCAGGCGTTACTGCGTATTTTCAGGTTGCGGCACAGGCCGCCGCAGGTTACCTCAGACTTCCACTTAAGCGTCTGTTTTTAAGCAGTAAATTCACGTTTTAATTCACTTTTTATGGCGAACCGCTTAAAATGACGAAGGTTGCAATGTGCGCACTTATTCCTCGATTCGCTGTTACCGACTTTTTACCCCCTTCAGGAAACCCCTTCGTATGGCTGAACAACAACCCGACAAAGGCCGGCGCTCTATTCTCGTGGCTGCGAGCACGATTGCCGGCGGCGTAGCAACAGTTGCGGCTGGGGTGCCGTTTGTGGCGAGCATGTTGCCGTCCGAGCGCGCCAAGGCGGCCGGCGCGCCCGTCGAAGCGGACATCAGCCAGCTTGCACCCGGCGAACGCATGACGGTGGAGTGGCAAGGCAAGCCGGTGTGGATAGTGCGCCGCACGCCGGAAATGCTGGATACGGTCAAGAAAAACGCCGGCAAGGTTGCTGATCCGAACTCAAAAAAAGTGATGCAACCCAAGTACGCGACCAACGAGATGCGTTCGATCAAGCCGGAGTATTTGGTGCTGGTGGGGATTTGCACGCATCTGGGTTGTTCGCCAGTGGAGAAATTTCAGGTGCAGGCGGAAACTTTTGCTGCGGACTGGAAGGGCGGTTTCTTCTGCCCGTGCCACGGTTCGATGTTTGATCTGGCGGGCCGCGTCTATAAGAATGTGCCCGCGCCCGACAATCTGGTGGTGCCCAAACACAAGTATCTTGCAGACGGCAGGATTCTGATCGGCGTGGACGAAAGCGAAAAGGGAGCCGTGTAGAAAAATGGCAGCCAGCAAAAAAGAACCTGTGGTGATCGTAGGGGCAGGTCCGCTCAATGCGCCGATCGGCGGGCTGCTGACGTGGGTGGATCAGCGCTTCCCGATGATGTCGCTGTGGAAAGACCATCTTGCCGAATACTACGCGCCGAAAAATTTCAACTTCTGGTACTACTTCGGCGTGCTGGCAATGGTGATTCTGGTGCTGCAAATCGTCACCGGCATTTTCCTTACCATGCACTACAAGCCCTCGGCGGCGGACGCCTTTGCCTCGGTCGAGTACATCATGCGCGATGTGCCCGGCGGCTGGTTGATACGTTACCTGCATTCCACCGGCGCGTCGGCGTTTTTTGTTGTGGTTTATCTGCACATGTTTCGCGGTCTCCTGTATGGCTCGTATCGCGCGCCGCGTGAACTGATCTGGATCTTCGGCATGATGATTTATCTGGCATTGATGGCCGAGGCGTTTTTCGGCTACCTGTTGCCGTGGGGCCAGATGTCGTACTGGGGCGCGCAGGTGATCATTAATCTGTTCGATGCGTTGCCGGTTATCGGGCCGGATCTGTCGACCTGGATACGCGGCGATTTCGTGGTGGGAGATGCCACCTTGAACCGCTTTTTCGCGTTTCACGTGATCGCGATTCCGCTGGCGCTGCTGGGGCTGGTGGCGGCGCACATTATGGCGCTGCATGAGGTCGGTTCCAATAATCCGGACGGCGTTGAGATCAAGGAGACCAAGGGCGCTGATGGTCATCCGCTCGACGGCATTCCGTTTCATCCGTATTACACGGTGAAGGACACGCTGGGTTTGGTCGTGTTCGCAGCTGTATTCTGCGCGATTCTCTTTTTCGCGCCGGAGATGGGCGGTTACTTTCTCGAATACAACAACTTCATCCCCGCTGATCCGTTGAAGACGCCGCCGCACATCGCGCCGGTGTGGTACTTCACGCCGTATTACTCGATCCTGCGTGCGGTGACTGAAGACTACCTGTGGGCGTTGCGCGCCGCGGTGGCCGCTTACACCCTGTTGATAGTATTTACCTCGCGCGGCTGCCTGTCGAAATTGCTGGCCGTGGTGGTTGCGCTGGTGTTGTTGATCGCGATGGGCGTGATCGAAGCCAAGGTGTGGGGTGTGCTGCTGATGGGCGTGGCGTCGATGATTTTCTTCCTGCTGCCGTGGCTGGATAAAAGCCCCGTCAAATCAATCCGTTACAAAGGATCACTGTCACGCTGGGCGCTGACAATTTTTGTGGTGGTGTTCCTGGTGCTTGGCTACTACGGCACGCAACCGGTGACAGCGGCGGGCACGCTCATTTCGCAGATGGGTACACTGATTTATTTTGCGTTCTTTCTGCTGATGCCTTGGTACACGCAGATGGAACAGACGCAGCCGGTGCCCAGCCGGGTGACGATGTGAGGAATGCGGCCATGATTAAAACGCATATGCGTAAACTAATTGCCGCCCTCCTGCTGGCGCCCGTGCTGAGCTTTGCGGCGAGCGATCATGTCAAACTCGATCGCGCGCCCATCAATCCGGGCAATGTCGAATCGCTGCAACGCGGCGCTGCGCTGTTCGTGAATTATTGCCTGAACTGCCACAGCGCGAATTACATGCGCTACAACCGCTTGACTGACTTAGGGCTGAACGATAAGGAAATCCTTGACAACTTTGTGGCGCCGTTCACCGGTGGCAAGGTTGGCGATCTGATGAAAACCACGATGGAAGCCAAGGAAGCCAAAACGTGGTTCGGCGCACAGCCGCCCGATCTCACGGTGATTGCACGTTCACGCGCCTCCGGCGCCGGCTCGGGCGCGGATTGGCTCTACACCTATCTGCGCACATTTTATCGCGATGCGTCGCGTCCCACCGGCTGGAACAACACCACCTATGCCAATGTCGGCATGCCGCATGTGCTGTGGGAGTTGCAGGGCGAGCAGGAATTGAAGGCCGAAAAAGTGCGCGCCGATGGCTACCTGGCGAGCGTGGATAAACCTGTGCTGGTCAAACCCGGCAAACTCTCTGCGCTGGAATACGACCGTGCCGTCGCCGATCTGGTGAACTACATGGTGTATATGGGCGAACCGGCGGCCCGCAGCCGCAAGAATATCGGCCTCATCGTGCTGGGCTTCTTGTTGTTGCTGATACCGCTGGTCTACGCCTTGAAAAAAGAATTCTGGAAAGACGTGCATTAACTGCCGTGAGGCGTAAGGCGTAAGGCGTAAGGCGTAAGGCGTAAGGCGTAAGGCGTAAGAGCATCTTGGCCACGCTTGGCGCCTAACTGCTTAACGCCACACGCCACACGCCACGCGCCTCACCCTTCAACCCTCACGAGATAACAAATATGATGACGCTTTACTCGGGCACCACCTGCCCCTTCAGCCAGCGCTGCCGCATTGTGCTCTACGAAAAGGGCATGGATTTTCAGATCGTCGATGTCGATCTTTTCAACAAGCCTGAAGACCTCGCGGTGATGAATCCGTACAATCAGGTGCCGGTGCTGGTCGAGCGCGATTTGATTTTGTATGAGTCGAACATCGTCAACGAATACATCGATGACCGTTTCCCGCATCCGCAATTGATGCCCGCCGACCCGGTGATGCGCGCGCGCGCACGGTTGTTTTTGTACCGCTTCGAGAACGAAATGTTCGGCCATGTCCATGCCATCGAAAAAGGCACGCAAAAGCAGGCCGATAAGGGTCGCCAGGTGATACGCGACGCCCTGACGCAGATTACCCCGGTGTTCGCCAAGCAAAAATTCATGCTGGGCGATGATTTCACCATGCTCGACGTAGCGATAGCGCCGCTGCTGTGGCGGCTGGGCCACTACGACATCCAGTTACCCAAACAGGCCGCGCCCTTGATGAAATACGCCGAACGCTTGTTCAGCCGCCCCGCTTATATCGATGCGCTCACGGCGTCGGAGAAGGTGATGCGCAAATGAAATCGTGAGACGTAAGGCGTGAGGGGTGAGGCGTAAAATCTCCACCCACGTGTATCGACGCCTCACGCCTCACGCCTCGCGCCTCACGCCTCACGCCTCACGCGTCTATGCCCGAGCGTTCCACTAAACCCTACCTCATCCGCGCCATCCACGAGTGGTGCGCCGATAGCGGCCTTACGCCGTACCTGTCGGTGAAGGTGGATGAAAACACCCGCGTGCCGGAGGCGTTTGTGCAAAATGGCGAGATCGTGCTCAATCTGAGTTACGACGCCACCCACAAGCTCACCATCGATAACGACGGGGTGCGGTTCTCCGCGCGTTTTAGCGGTGTGTCGCGCGAGTGTTCGATTCCGATAGCGGCGATCGCGGGCATTTTTGCACGCGAGAACGGGCAGGGACTGTTCTTCGCGCCGGAAACCGCGACCGGCGCCGGCGCCGTGGCGTCACAGCCGGCTGCGACGACTGAACCGGAAACGCCGCCGCCGCCGCCGCGGCCCAAGTTGCAGATCGTAAAATAAGCGTTGCCATGCTGAAACCAATGCTTTTTTTGTGCGCCGGCGCGTCCTTGTTCTGCGCGGCGGGTGGACATGCCGCCGATGCACCTTTCCCCTCCAAACCCATTCGTTTCATACTCGGCTATCCCCCCGGCGGCGCCAGTGATACTGTGGCGCGCCTGTTGGTGGCGCCGCTGACCGCGCGCCTGGGACAGCAGATCGTCATCGACAACCGGCCCGGCGCGGGCGGCAATATCGCCGCGGAAATTGCCGCTCGCTCGGCGCCCGACGGCCACACCTGGTTTCTCGGCAACAACGCCATCCTCGCCACCAATCAGGCGCTGTACGCGAAAATGCCATTCGATGCGCTGCGCGATTTTGCGACTGTGGTGTTGCTCGCCACGCAACCCAGCGTGCTGGTGACGCATCCTTCGCTGCCGGTGAAAAATGTAAAAGACCTGGTCGCCCTCGCCCTCGCGCGGCCCGGCCAATTAAACTACGCCTCGTCGGGCACCGGTACCGCGGGACATCTTGCGGGTGAGTTGTTCAAGACACTGGCCCAGGTCAGCTATCAGCATATTCCGTACAAGGGCGGCGGTCCGGCGGTGATCGATCTGGTCAGCGGTCAAGTGCATTTCATGTTCGCCACCGCGGCATCGGTGATTCCCCACACCCGTACTGCACGTTTACGTGCGCTGGCGGTGACCTCCGCGCAGCGTTCGCCCTCGGTGCCGGAATTGCCGACCGTCGCGGAATCGGGTATCGCAGGATTTGAAGCGCTGACCTGGCACGGCATCGTGGTGCCCGCTGCAACTGCGCTGCCGGTGATTGCAAGAATAAATATCGAACTCAATGCGGCGCTTGCCAGCAGCGAATTGAAACAGCGTCTCGCCACGCAGGGTGTAGAAGCGCGCGGCGGCAAGCCGGAGGAGTTCGCAGCATTTCTGCGCGCTGAAATCCCCAAGTGGAGCAAGGTGGTGCGCGATTCCGGGGCCACAGCGGATTGATTTTTATTGGATAAAAAGTTAATAAAAACAATCGGTTATATCTTCTCTGTGCAGCGCGATGCGCTTGCCTTAGAATACGTCCACATTATCGAATTAACAACAACAGCCGCGCTTGCAGCGGCACCATGAGTCCACCTCACCAAAAAGGAGCCCGATCATGATGTCACCCGACCAGCTTGCAAAGCTGATTCCGGCGGAGACCGCCAAATTCCGCTCACCGATTCCCACGCAGCCCGTCTCAAGCGATGAGTTCTCGCCCGGGCCGCAGTCCGCAAAACAACGCGAGTTTGAAGTGCGCGTAAAACAAATCGGCAGCGAACTCGCCAAGTATCAAGGCGTATCGCGCCGCACCTTCTTCCAGGGCGCCGCCGGCATGGCCGCCGCGTTCGTGGCGATGAACGACACCTTCGGCCCGTTTTACGAGGTGAGCAAAGCCGAAGCCGCCACCCCCGAAATGGCCAACGAGCGCGCAAAGTCGTTGAAGAGCCAGTTCATCATGGACATGCATACGCATTTCCTGCGCGATGACACGCGTATCGAAGGCTTTATTCGACAGCGCGAGGCGGTGGGCAAGGCGGGCTGGAATCCGGCGCTCGCCGGCAAGCCGCAGACCATCGAGGATCTCAAGTTCGCCAACTACTTCAAGGAAATTTACCTCGACAGCGACACCAAAGTGGCGTTGATCTCCGGCTCCGGATCGGAAGAGGCGCGCGACTGGTTTCTGACCAATGAAATGAAGGCGCAGGCGCGCGCCGATGTCAACAAAAAGGCCGGCGCCAAGCGCATGTTCTCGCACGCGATATTCATGCCGGGCACGCCGGGCTGGATGGAAAAGGTCGACCGCGATTACGAAACACTCAAGCCCGATGCGTTCAAGGGCTACACCGTCGGCGACAACACCAATAAGCATCTGTCCAGGCATCCGTGGCGTCTCGATGACGAAAAACTGCTGTATCCGTTCTACGAAAAGCTGGTGAAGTGGAGCAAGACTTCGCCCGGCCTTGCCAACGTGTGTATCCACAAGGGACTGTATCCGCCGGCGACCACGCTGCAGTTCCCGGCGCTGATGAACTACGCGGATACGCGCGATATAGCCAAGGCCGCCAAGGACTGGCCGCAACTTAATTTCGTCATCTATCATTCGGCATTCCGCTATGTCGGCGGCTCATGGCCCGTGGGGTGGCAGCAATTCGAGAAAACCGGGCGCATCGACTGGGTCACCGATCTGGCGGAAATTCCGGAAACCTACGGCGTGAAAAACGTCTATGGCGATCTGGGTCAGATCTTCGCGCAAAGCACGATTGCGGAACCGCGTCTGTGCGCGGCGATGATGGGCCAACTGGTCAAGGGCCTCGGGGCCGACCACGTGGTGTGGGGCAGCGACGCGGTATGGACCGGCGCGCCGCAGTGGCAGATTGAAGCGCTGCGCCGCCTGGAAATTCCCGAAGAAATGCGCAAAAAATACGGCTTCAAGCCGCTGGGCGCCGCCGATGGCCCCGTCAAAAAAGCGATTCTCGGCGAGAATTCGGCGCGTCTGTATAAATTCACCAAGCAGCAGCGCGCAGCGCTGGATAACGACGTGGTAGCGGTGGCGAAAGCCGATTACGACAAATACGGCGACGGCCGCACCAACCTGCGCTATGGCTATATGCAAAAGCCGTCTGCGTAACACGCTCAGCCGGCGAGTTGTAGAATGGCGCCACGCAGCAGTGGCGCCTTTTTTTGCCGCTTGCTGACCCCATCACACGAGAGGAGACCCACCATGATGTCACCTGATGAGATAGCCAGATTGATCCCGGCGGAAACCGCAAAGTTTCGTTCACCCATTCCCACGCAGCCGGTGTCGAGCGACGAGTTTGTTCCCGGCCCGCAATCCGCGAAACAGCGCGAGTTCGAAACACGCGTGAAGCAGATCGGCGCCGAGCTGGCGAAGAAACAAGGCGTGTCGCGGCGTATTTTTTTCCAGAGTGCCGCCGGCATGGCCGCTGCATTCGTGGCAATGAACGAAACCTTTGGCCCGCTGTACGCGGTGAGCAAGGCCGAAGCCGCGACGCCCGAGATGGCCGATGAGCGCGCCAAAGCGTTGAAGGGCCAGTTCATCATGGACATGCACACGCACTTTCTGCGCGACGATACGCGGCTGTCAAACTTCGTGCGCTCGCGCGAAGCGGTGGGCAAGGCGTCGTGGAATCCCACGCTGGTGGGTAAGCCGCAGACGCTGGAAGACCTGAAGTTTGCGAATTACTTCAAGGAAATTTACATGGACAGCGACACCAAGGTGGCGCTGATTTCGGGTTCCGGTTCGGAAGAGCCGCGCGACTGGTTCCTGACCAACGAAATGAAAGCCGCGACGCGCGCCGATGTGAACAAAAAAGCCGGCGCCAAGCGCATGTTCTCGCACGCCATATTCATGCCGGGCACGCCGGGCTGGCTGGAAAAAGTCGACCGTGATTACGAAACCAACAAGCCTGATTCGTTCAAGGGCTACACCGTGGGCGATAACACCAACAAGCAACTGTCCAAGCATCCGTGGCATCTCGACGACGAAAAGCTGCTGTATCCGTTCTACGAGCGGCTGGTGAAGTGGAGCAAGACCACGCCGAGCCTCGCCAACGTGTGCATTCACAAGGGGCTGTATCCGCCCGCGACCGCCAAGAGTTTTCCGCATCTCCTGGATCATGCCGACGTGCGCGACGTGGCCAAGGCGGCGAAGGATTGGCCGCAACTTAACTTCGTCATCTATCATTCGGCGTTCCGCTACACCGGCGGTGCATGGCCGGTGGGCTGGGAACAATTCGAGAAAACCGGCCGCATCGATTGGGTCACCGACCTCGCGGATATTCCCGCCAGGCATGGCGTGAAAAACATCTACGGCGATCTGGGTCAGATTTTCGCGCAAAGCACCATCGCCGAGCCGCGCCTGTGCGCAGCGATGCTGGGCCAATTGGTCAAGGGCCTGGGCGCGGACCACGTGGTGTGGGGCTCTGACGCCATCTGGACCGGCGCGCCGCAGTGGCAGATTGAAGCCCTGCGCCGTCTGGAAATCCCCGAAGAAATGCAGAAGAAGAACGGCTTTGCGCCGCTCGGCGCCGCCGATGGCCCGGTCAAGAAAGGCATCTTCGGCGAGAACTCGGCGCGGTTGTATCACTTCACGGCAAAACAGCGCGCGGCATTGAACGGCGACTGGGTGGCAAATGCGAAAGTGGCTTACGAGCAGTACGGCGAAGGCCGCACCAACCTGCGTTATGGTTACATGCAGAAGCCGGCAGCGTAAGTTTTTTTGGTTGAATGTAAAATGGCGTCACCACCTGTGACGCCATTTTTTTGCTTCTTTTCAGGAGACTACGCATGACCCGCCGCTACGACGCCCAGAAATTTACCATCGCGCACCTGCGTGCCACCGCAGAGAAACTCAAGAACTGGGGCCGCTGGGGACCCGAAGACCAGGTTGGCACGCTGAACTTCGTGACGCCGCAGGACATCATCGACGCCGCACGACTGGTGCGCAAGGGCAAAGTGTTTTCGCTGGGCCTCAATTTCGATCGCAGCGGTCCGCAAAAAGGCCTGTGGGGCAATCGCTTTAATCCGATCCACACCATGCTCGCCACCGGCACCGATGCGGTCGCTGGCAATCAGGACAAGGGCGGCCTAAGATACGCCGACGACATGGTATCGCTGCCGTTGCAATGCGGCACGCAGTGGGACGCGCTGGGGCATATTTTTTACGACGACAAAATGTGGAATGGCTACGACGCAAAACTCGTTGATACCAACGGCGCGCAGAAAAATGGCATCCACAAAACCCGCGACAAGATGGCCGGGCGCGGCGTGCTGCTCGACATGGCGCGCCATCTCGGCAAGGAATATCTCGCCGACGGCGAAGCCATCACCAACGACGATCTCGATGCCTGCGCTCACGCGCAAGGCGTTGCCATCAAGCGCGGCGATTTTGTGATCGTGCGCACCGGGCAAATGGAACAGCGCCTGCAGGCGGGCGAGTGGGGCGGCTATGCGGGCGGTGACGCGCCCGGTCTCGCGTTTGAAACCGCCGGGTGGATCCACCAAAAAGAAATCGCTGCGATCTGCACCGACACCTGGGGCTGCGAAGTGCGCCCCAATGAAACCGACGACGCCTCGCAGCCGTGGCACTGGATCGTGATTCCGATGATGGGGCTGACGATGGGGGAGATTTTTTATCTCAAGGATCTGGCGGACGATTGCGCGGCGGACAAGGTGTACGAGTTTTTCTTCTGCGGGCCGCCGTTGCCGATTACGCGGGCGGTGGGGTCGCCGATCAATCCGCAGGCGATCAAGTAACTGTCGCCTGCCGCAATCACGCACGGCGGGTTATGCTGCCGCGTGATTGCGTGACCTTGTAGGGCGGGTTAGCCGATGTTTGGCGTAACCCGCCGCAGCCGACGCGCACGCTCCCGCATGGCGGGTTACGGCGCCCACGCGCATGGCGGGTTACGGCGCAAAGGGCGCGCCTAACCCGTAACCCGCCGTTCGGTCGCAGCCGCGCATGGCGGGTTACGGCGCCCAACCCCGGCGCCTAACCCGCCCTACTCGCGGTCGATTTCGCGCACATGCTCCGGTGCGGCCCAATCCACTGGATACCTGCCATTCTTCACAAATTCATGAAAACTCGAATGTGGCCAATCGGCGGCGCGGGATACCCAACCGTGTTTGACCGGGTTGTAATGGATGTAATCGAGGTGCGCATCGAAATCCCGCTGGTCGCGAATCGCGTGCTCCCAAAACCGGCGTTGCCAGATGCCGCGCTCCTGTTTTCGTACTCTACGGGCGGATAATTTTTCGCCGGGTTCCACCGAACGCGCAAAACGGGATTTGATTAAACGCCATCTGGTCGAAAAATCCGTGTCGTTGGAAGGTAACGTCCACAGGCAATGCAGATGATCCGGCAGGATTGCGATTGCGCCAAATTGGAATGGCCTTTCACGCTTGACGTGACGAAATGCTTCGCGCAAAGCGTCTATGTGTTCGGTCAGCAATCGGCGGCGGCGCTCCAATAATGCGACGGTGAAGAAATACGTGCCGCCGGGGGTGTGGACGCGGATGTAGTTGGGCATGGTGTGATTTTGTGGGGTCGTGACGTACCTTTGGCGGGTTACGGAGACCATACGCTTGGCGGGTTAGCCCAACTTCCACAGTTGGCGATGCAGTATTCATTAAAATCAAATAGTTAGTTTTAAAAGTCGCCACTACATTTTAGGGGGAACCTTCAACCGCTGTGGCAGGGTAAGTCCGAGGCGCTCAAGCGGGATCGCCTGCGCGGGATCGGGGCGCACCACGCAGCGGATGCGTAGCTCGCGGCTGGGCGCATCGGCCAGCGGCAACACAATATCGGCGGCGTGAATGCGCGAGAACTCCGTCAGAATCGTGCGCGGCGCATGTCCGAGTCCTGCGCGTGACTGCCATTGCTGCAATGTCTTCCACAGGGCATAGGCGATGAAGCACACGAGGATGTGCGCCTTGATGCGTCCCTCCTTGTGAGGCCAGATCGGACGGATGGCGAGGTCGGACTTGTGGACGCGGAACGCAGCCTCCGCCTCGGTGAGTTGAGTGTAGGTTTGCCACAGCGCTTCGTCTCTCCACTCGGCGATGTTGGTGCGCAGGATTTAGACCCCTTCGGTCAGCCGCGCCCAGTCGGCCCACTCAGGGCGGTGCGTGCGCGTCATGCGGATGCCCGAAGGGTGTATCGCATCCTCGGTGATCGAAATCGAGAAAGCGCCCGCGGTGCGGCTGTTGCGCCCCAACAGCCGCCCGATCTGGCGTTCGATCACGCCGCGATCTAACGGTTTGTTGGCCTTCGCGATGCGCCGCGCAAGGCTGGCCAATGCATCCTCAATGCGCGCCTTGAAGCGCTCGTGCATGGCGCGCTCTTTGTCCACCCGCGCCGCCGAGCGGCACAGCAGGAAGGTTTCTTCCCCATCGGGGCTGGGGCATAGCTTGACCTGGACATCTTCACGGATGTGGCGTCAGCCGACGCTGTCTTCAATCTGTTTCGCGAAGCGCTTGAGTTCGGCCTTGGGCGTGCCGATCACGTAGCGCCGTCCCGTCTGCTTGAGCCACGTCAGATTCTCCTGACTCACCATCCCCCGATCCATCACCCACACCCGCTTCGCTTTGCCAAAGCGCGCTTCCATGCTCGCTACAATCTCCTGCACGGTGGTCACGTCGGTGGTGTTGCCGGGGAAGATCTCGTAACCGAGTGGCATGCCTTCGCGGGTGACCGCCAGGGCGATGTTCACCTACACGCAGTCGGGCCGGTGATCGCGACTGTAGCCGCGCTTGGCAATCGCTGGATCGGCTACGCCTTCGAAATAGGTGCTGGTCACGTCGTAGAGCAACAGGTCGTAGTCAAGCTCGAACAGTTCGCCCAAGCGCTCGACCAGATGCGCTTCAATGGCGCCTTTGTGTGGCAGCAACCGATCCAGCGCCCGATACGGGCGTTCGTCGTAGATGCGCTCGGGCGCAACATCCAGCAGGTCTTCCAGCGCCGTTGTCCGATACCACTGCTCGGCCACGTGCAGTTCGCTCGACGGCTCGCACAGCCGCCCGATCACGAGGATGGCGATCACGTCGGACCACGCTACCGCCTCGCGTCCACGCGGCAGCAGTCCACCCAGCAGTTCATCAAACTTGAGCACTCGCCACAGTGTCCAGCCCAGCCACGCCGCGCCAAAGCTTCTGCAGCGCTCCAGGCGCACGGCGTCCAGCCGCACCTTGACCGCCTCTACCGGCGCGTGCGTTTCAAACAGGTGGCCTTGTGAACGCTGCGCTATGCGCCCGGTGATCTCGCGCGCAAGCGCTGTTGCGCGTGCGCGCCCTCGGCATCGAGTTCTCCGAGTTGCGCTACCGTCTCCTGCGTCACCTTGCGGCCACGGCGAACCGAGCGCACCAGTTGCCAGTAGACGTGCGTCTTGCCGTCCTTGCGCCGCGTGGTATGTCGCAGATACATGATCTGCATTCTCGGCGTGGCTCGCCTATCCGGCAATCCGCTGGGTCGCCACTACACGCGCTTTTTACGGAGCAACGCGCAAAATCGCGCCCATCGCGACTTGCCGATCAAACCCTACAGAGGGAAAATCAAGTGTTGCCGCTGCGCAACAGCACTTCAAAAACCCGTTCGCGCGCGGGCAGGTGTGGAAGTTGGGTTAGGCGCGCCCTTTGCGCCGTAACCCGCCGTTAACCTGCCGCGTAACCCGCCGTTCACCCGGCGGGCTTTCTGCGGCGAATCTCTTCGATCACCGCCGAGTTGTCGAGCTCACCTTCCCCCGCCGCAACACACCCGTCAACGATGCTGACGTAGGTCTCGGCCAGCGGCAATCCCTGGCCGCGCGCTTTTGCCTGTTCCAGCATCAGCAGAAAATCCTTGCGGCTTTGGGTGACAAAGCCATGCGGGGTGAAATCGCTGCTGACCATTTTCGGGCCTTTGATGTCCATTACCTGTGACTGGGCGGCGGATTCGCGCGCGACTTTCAAAAATGCGCCAGGGTCGAGGCCCAACTTTTGCGCGAACACCAAACCCTCGGCGAGTGCCGCGCGGTTGACGCCCAATATCAAATTAATGGCGAGTTTGGCGCGGCCGCCGTTGCCGGCTGCGCCCAGGTGATGACGGCGCGGGCAGATGGCATCCAGTACGTCTTTGGCTGCTTCGGCGGCCGCCGGATCGCCGCCGATCATGCCCAGCGCGTCGCCTTGTTCGGTCTGCTGGCTGGTGCCGGAGACGGGCGCTTCGACGTAGCGCACTTTGTCTGCCGGCGTGCGCGCGTACAGTTTTGCAATGCGGTCCGGGTCGCAGGTGCTGACACATAATGCGATGATTGGTGCCTTGCCTGCGGGCAGCGAAGCCACCAGCGCAGCTACCGTTGCTTCAACTTGATCGGTGTTGAATACCGCCAGCACGACTTTGTGACAATCGCGCGCGATTTCATCGACCGATGTCGCCGCTTTGCCGCCAATTTTGACCAGCGCATCAAGCTTTTTGGTGTCTACGTCATAGCCCAGTAGTTCGAGCCCCGCCGCGCGTATGCGTTTGGCGCAGGCCATGCCCATTAAGCCGATGCCGATGACCCCGATGGGTGTGGTGCTCTTCATGGCAGTTCGCCACCGGTTTCACGACAACTGATTTGCGCTGCGTTTCCCTAATTTTTCTCTGGCACCAATAGATTGGCGCAAGCCTCAGCGACGTTATTCTGCGGTTCCTTCTCGCCGGGCATGGTGGCAAATCCAGCCTTGGCCAACACGCCGCTACGCGACCACCGTTCTGTTTTTTGTAGTTCAGCCAGCCGCTCGGGAAGTTTCGCTGCACTATTGAATTGTACCGCGCAAATTTTGCCAAGCGCGGTGGCCACAGCAGCGTTAGCCTGTCCCTTGGCGAGCCTTTCTGCGGCGCCGGGCGCTTTCCATCCGACCAGTTCGAACCCTATCCATGCCAGCAGCAACGCGCCTGCGAGTACGCCCAACAGAAACGGATTTTTATCCTTGTGCATTGCCGGTAACTTGAATTCCATGATAGTTCCTTTCACTTTAGAGGAAGTCCCCCTGTGGGTCATATTAAGCTAGTACTGCAAGATTGGGGAAACCTTGTGATGGGCTATCCACAGGCGCGCGCTTGCGCTGCCGGAGCAGCGAAGCCGGCAACCCATGCAAGTGATTTTCAAGGCAATTGCGTTCGTGCCGCAGGTATAATGCGCCGCTGCGCCGGTATAGCTCAGTGGTAGAGCAATCGCCTTGTAAGCGATAGGTCGTCTGTTCAATCCAGACTACCGGCACCAGCTCGCCGCGTGAACTCTATTAAAAAATGAATAAAAACAGATGGTTACGTTATAATTTCTACAGCGGCCTGTGGTACTGCGTGATGCTGTGCTGATTAAAATAGATGAACCAAAAACCGCGGTGAAGGTCTCTACCACGGGGAAAAAAAATTCTGAGGAGATATCGAAGTGATCAAGGTTGAAAACCTGTGCAAGAGCTTTGGCGCCAAGATCGCGGTCAACGACGTGTCTTTCACGGTCGAACGCGGCGAGGTGCTCGGATTTCTCGGGCCTAATGGCGCGGGAAAATCCACCACCATGCGCATGATTACCGGCTACTACCCGCCGACATCGGGCCGCGTGACCATAGGCGGTTTCGATATTTCCGAGAAGCCGCTCGACGCCAAGCGCCTGATCGGTTATCTGCCGGAGAACGCGCCGGGCTATGCCGATATGACGGTGCATGGGTTCCTGAGCTTCGCCGCCGAGCTGCGTGGGCTGCACGGAGACGCACGCAAAAAAGCCGTGCATCGCGCAGTGGATATGTGCTTTCTAGAAAACGTGTTGTATCAGTCGATCGACACGCTGTCCAAGGGCTATAAGCACCGCACCTGCCTCGCGCAGGCGCTGGTGCATGACCCCGAAGTGCTGATCATGGACGAACCTACCGACGGTCTTGATCCGAATCAAAAACACGAAGTGCGGTTGCTGATTCGCAAAATGGCGCCGGCCAAAGCGATCATTTTTTCAACGCACATACTTGAAGAAGTCGAAGACACCTGCACCCGCGTGATCATCATTGATCGCGGCGTAGTGGTGGCCGACGGCACGCCGGCGCAACTCAAAGCACGCTCGCCCAGCGGGCGCCTCGACGAAGTGTTCCGCGCCATAACGCTCCCCGATACTGTTGCCGCTACCGCTACTACCATGAAGGCCGCCTGATCATGAACGCCTGGAATAACATCAAAGCCATTATGAAACGCGAGCTCGGCGGGTATTTCACCTCGCCGATTGCTTACGTGTTTTTGATTATCTTTTTGCTGCTGACGGGTTTTTTCACCTTCACCATCGGCAATTTCTTCGAGCGCGGCGAGGCCTCGCTGGTGTCGTTTTTCACCTGGCACCCGTGGCTGTATCTGTTTCTGGTGCCCGCGGTCGGCATGCGGCTGTGGTCGGAAGAGCGCCGCCTCGGCACCATGGAATTGCTGCTCACCATGCCGCTCACCACGTGGCAGGCCATCGTCGGCAAGTTTCTCGCCTCCTGGGTGTTTCTCGGGCTGGCGCTGGTGCTCACTTTCCCGGTGTGGATCACGGTGAACTGGCTGGGCGCGCCGGACAACGGCATCATTCTCGCCGGCTACGCCGGCAGCCTGTTCCTGGCGGGTTCGTATCTGGCGATCAGTTGCATGACTTCCGCGCTCACGCGCAATCAGGTGATCAGCTTTATTCTGTCGGTGATGATCTGCCTGTTCCTGATTTTGGCAGGGTATACGCCGGTGACGGATTTGCTGACGCGCTTCGCCAACCCGGTGGTGGTGGACATCATCGCCTCGTTTTCCGTGATGACGCATTTTGAAGGGTTTCAGCGCGGCGTGATTGATCTGCGTGACTTATTGTTTTTCGCCTCGGTGATCGGCTTTGCGCTGTTTACCACCGGCGTGATTATTCGTAGCCAGCGGGCGGGGTAAATCATGAAAAAAAATAATTTCGGTTCCCTGTTTTATTCCGCCGGCGGCCTGTTGCTGCTGGCGGTCATTCTTGTAGCCGCGAACTTTTTGTTCGGCTCGTTCAGGGCGCGCGTCGATTTGACGCAGGGCAGCGTGTACACGCTGTCGCCGGGGACGCGCGCGATTTTGAGCAAGCTCGAAGCGCCGGTGAAAATCCGCTACTACTACACGCAGGGCGGCAACACCGTGCCGGTGGGTCTGAAGACTTTTGCGAAACGTGTTGAGGACCTGCTCGCTGAATACAAAGCGGCGTCGGGCGGCAAAGTAATCATCGAGAAATTCAACCCCGAACCCGATTCGGATGCCGAGGAATCCGCGGCACTCGACAACGTCGAAGCGCAGCAGACCAACACCGGCGAGAAGTTTTATCTGGGCCTCGCGGTGTCGTTCCTCGACAAGAAAGAAGCGATACCGGTGCTGTCGGCGGACCGCGAGCGGCTGCTGGAATACGATCTCACCAGCAAAATCTCACAGGTCACGCAGGCTAAAAAACCGGTGATCGGTTTGATGGCGGGTTTACCGGTGCTGGGCCGCTCGCTCAACCCGATGACCAAGCAGCAACCCACCGAGCCGTGGGTGCTGGGTGCGGAATTGAAACGCGCCTTTGAAGTGAAGAAGATCGACCTCGACGCCAAGAAAATTGACGACGACGTCAAAGTGCTGCTGGTGATTCATCCGAAAAACATCACCGAGGAAGCCGAGTACGCGATTGATCAATTCGTGCTGCGCGGCGGCAAGCTGGTGGCGTTTGTTGATCCGTATGCCTATTTCGATCAGCAGCCCGACATGCAAAATCCGTTCGGCGGCAATCAGGCGGGCGGTTCTGCTCTCTACAACCTGTTCAAGGGCTGGGGCGTGGAGATGGACGGCGGTAAAGTAATTGCCGACATGACGTTTCCCAGCGGTTCAGGCCCGCGTTTGCTGCCGACGCTGCTGATGCTCACCAACGACGCATTTAACCTGGACGATATCGTGATGAGCCAGGTGGGCACCATGCTGGTTCCCTTCGGCGGCACCTTCAAGGGCAAGCTGGCGGAGGGGTTGAAGCAATCGGTTCTGATACACTCATCGAAAAACGCGATGCCGGTGGATTTGATAATCGCCACCCTGTCGGGCGAGCCTTCCACACGCGGCTTCCAGCCCACGGGTCAAGAAGAGCCGATCGCGATACGCCTCAGCGGCAAATTCAAGTCGGCTTTCCCCAATGGCGAGCCGGTACCGCAGCAGATGGCGGCCAAAAAAGGTGAGCCCTTGGTGCCGCCGCCACCGTCTTCGGGTAAGCACATGCGCGAAGCCGCGGCGGAAAATTCCGTGGTGCTGGTCGCGGACGTCGACATGCTTACCGACGGTGCAGCGGTTGAGGTGCAGGACGTGTTCGGCCAAAAAGTGGTGGTGCCGCGCAACGGCAACCTGGCTTTTGCACAGAGCCTGGTCGAGCAACTCGCGGGCGATCAGCATCTGATGACGCTGCGCAGCCGCGCCGCGTTCAGCAAGCCGCTGACGGTGTTGCGGCAGATGGAAGCGCAGGCGCAGCAAATCTATCTGGGCAAGATCAAAGGCCTCGAAGATGGTTTGAACAAGACCACGGAAAATCTTCAGGCGCTGCAAAAAGGCCGTACCGGAACCGGCGCCGCGGCCACGGCCACCGCGGTATTGACACCAGAGCAGCAAGTCGAGATAGAAAACTTCCGCAAGAAAGCCAATGAGACGCGCAAGGAATTGAAGGAGTTGCGCAAGAATCTGCGGGTGGACACCGACCGGCTGGAACTGTGGACCAAGGTGGTCAACATCGGCGCGATACCGCTGCTGGTGGCGATACTCGGCTTGCTGCTGGCGCTGGCCAAACGCCGCAAATTGAGAGTGGCGGTGGCAGCATGAACCGCAAACAGTTTCTGCTCATGTTGGTGGCAGTCGCCGTGCTCGGCGGCGCCGGGCTGGCGATGTTCTGGCAGGAGCTTTCCGGCTACAAGGAAAGCGGCGCTAAGATCGGCGCGAAAGTGCTGCCCGAACTGAAGGCGGCAGATGCCACGGAAATTCGTCTGAAGGACGCCAAAAACGAAGTCACGCTGGTGAGCAAAGGCGGCTCGTGGAGTGTGAAAGAACGCGGCGGCTATCCTGCGGACGTCGGTGAAATAAGCGAGCTGCTGGCGAAGCTGGTGGAAGCGAAGATCGTGCAGTCGGAGTCGGTAGGCGCGTCGCTCTATTCGCGGCTGAATCTTGATGAGCCGGGCAAAGTTGGCAAGGTTGAGGGCGCCGGTACCTTGCTCGAGCTCAAAGACAAAACCGGAAAGCCAATCGCGCGGCTGATTTTCGGCAAGGTGTCACTGAAAAAAGACCCCGGCAACCCGCTGCCCAACGCGGTGGATGGCGTGCCCGCGGGCCGTTACATGATCGCGCCGGGCAAGATCACCAGCGTGGTGGTGGTGTCCGATCCGTTTGCGAATGTTGACGCCAAAGCGGGCAAGTGGCTGGCGAAAAACTTTTTCAAGGCCGACCGCATCAGGACGCTGACGGTGGGCGAGGGCGCGGCACAGTGGAAAATTACGCGTGAGCTGGAATACAGCCAGTGGAAATTTGCCGCCGGCGCGGGCCAGCTTGATCCGAGTGCCGCGGTGGGCGCGGTGAATGCGCTGGGCCAGCTTGCGTTCAGCGATGTATCGACCGCGGCGAAAGTGGAAGGCGATAAGGTCACCACCATGGTCGCCGAAACATTCGACAATCTGACGTACACCATCCGCGTGGCGAAACAGAAAAGCGGCGACGATTACCTGTTTAACTTTGTGTTGACGGGTGAGCCGCCCAAAACGCGGGTACCGGAAAAAGACGAAAAGCCCGACGAGATAGAGCGCCGCGCGAAAGAATATGTCGATACCCTGAAGCGTCTCGAAGCGCGCGCCCAGTTCGAAAAAATACTCGGGCAGTGGGTGTATGTGATGCCGGCGAAATCGCTGGAGCCGATGCTGAAAGATCGCGCGCAGATGGTGGTGCAGCCGCGCAAGCCGGGCGATGACAAAGGCGGCCCGCCGCGCGGCATGATGCCTGGATTTCCCCGTTAAAAGGGCAGCCATGGATACCAGCAAAGTCAACAAATCTCCGGTGCTGCCGGCCGCTCATCCATGGGCGCCTGTAAAGCGCAAAGGCATCTACGAATCCGACGTGACCGCGCTGGTGCGCTGCATGCTCGAAGACGATGCGATACGTGAAGATCAGCGCGTGGCATGGGAACGCTGGCGCAATGATCCGGCTAATTTAAAGTAGTGTATGCCGGCAAACGAAGGGTGGACAAAACGTTTTTGTTTTGCCCACGCTGCCGCGTAAACGCCGGACGCCGAACTGTGGGCAAAACAAAAACGTTTTGCCCACCCTGCCACACACGTTGACTTTCGCGGCTGATGGCTTTTTGCGACGTTATTTTTCGCTGGCCGGTAGCATCAAACTTAGCCGGTTGCGGTTTGCGCTGCGCTCGTAGCGCAGATTGCGCGCGATGCCTGCGACCATCTGCAGACCCAGCCCGCCGACGCGCCAGTTTTCTGCCGGGCCGGAATAATCGGGCGCCTGGATATTCTCAAGCGGATTAAATTCAAACGCCGCGTCTTCGTAGCGCGCGTGTATGCCCTCGGTGCTGCGCGTGAGCTCCACCCAAACCGGCCACTCAGAGCCTGTGAAAAATTATAAAAATATCTGTAGTACCCAGTCCACGGCCAGAGCGCTGGTACGTTAAGAGAGCTATGACAACGCGAGATGGAATCGAGATGACAGGCGAAAGCGGAGAATTGTTCGAGGGGACTCTGGTGCAGGTA
>CAMBCF010000044.1 GCA_945864585.1 Bordetella parapertussis
AAGATGTTTTTGTGTTTTACAGCCCTTGTTTCAAACTCGCCTCAATAAAAACATCCAGCGCGCCGTCGAGCACCGCCTGCGTGTTGCCGATTTCAATGTTGGTGCGCAAGTCCTTGATGCGCGACTGATCGAGCACATACGAGCGTATCTGATGACCCCAGCCGATGTCGGTCTTGGCATCTTCCATCGCCTGCTTTTCTTCGTTGCGCTTGCGCTGCTCCAGCTCGAACAATCGCGATTTGAGCATCGCCATGGCTTCGGCGCGATTGCGGTGCTGCGAGCGGTCGCTCTGGCATTGCACCACGATGCCGGTGGGGATATGCGTGATGCGCACGGCGGAATCGGTTTTGTTGATATGCTGGCCGCCCGCACCCGATGCGCGAAAGGTGTCGGTGCGCAGATCAGCCGGGTTGATGTCAATCTGAATGGAATCATCCACTTCAGGATAGACGAACACACTGGCGAACGAGGTATGTCTGCGGTTGTTGGCATCGAACGGCGATTTGCGCACCAGCCGATGCACGCCGGATTCAGTGCGCAGACGCCCATAGGCATAATCACCGCTGACTTTGAGCGAGGCGCTCTTGAGGCCGGCGACTTCACCGGGGGACTCTTCCAGCAACTCGACCTTGAATTTTTTGCTCTCGCAATAACGCAGATACATGCGTTCTAGTATCGACGTCCAGTCCTGCGCTTCGGTGCCGCCGGAACCGGCCTGAATGTCGAGAAAGCAGTTGTTGGCATCCATTTCGCCGGAGAACATGCGGCGGAATTCCATCTCCGCGACGGTGTTTTCCAGCCCCTGCGTGTCGCTGCCTACCGCGTGCAGTGTGGCGTCGTCGGTTTCATCGCGCGCCATCTCGAACAGATCCTGCGCGTTGCGCAGGTCGGACGCCAGAGAAGTGAGCGAGTGGACGGTGTATTCGAGGGCCTTGCGTTCCTTGCCGAGTTCCTGCGCGCGTTTGCTGTCGCTCCACACGGCGGGGTCTTCGGCGAGCCTTACGACCTCATCGAGACGCTTGCGTTTGGTTTCGAAGTCAAAGATACCTCCGCAGCTCCGTGGCGCGTGTATCGATGTCCGTGAGCTGCTTGCCAATGGCGTTGATGCGTTCGGCTTCCATGATGCGTGTGATCCCTTCAAAGCGCGATTATACCTGATGGGTCGCGTTACAAATGCTCCCAGTGATCGAGCATCAACTGGGTTGAGGCGACGCCGTTGTATTCGTTGACGCTGAAGCGGTAGACGGCGCGGATAGCATCCGGCAGCGGTTCGCTGTGGCCGAATAAAATGCCGTCAAATATTTTGCCATCGCGTCGCAGGCGCAGCTTGAGGTGGCGCTCGCCGACGATGCGCTGCTGTACGAGCTCGAAAGAGTCGAGAAAGCGCGGTTCGGGAAACCCCTGACCCCAGATTCCCTCGCGCAGCACATGGGCGGCGGCTAGTGTCGCGTGTTCGACCGCTAATGAACCGTCGGTTTCAATCTCGCGTTCAAGATCGGCGGGCGCGAGCAGGGTGCGCACCACTTCCTCGAAGGTGCGCTGAAAGCGCGCGAAATCCGGCTCGCGCAGGGTCAGGCCCGCTGCGGCCGCGTGACCGCCAAAACGCAGTATCAGTCCCGGTGCGCGTTTGGATACCAGGTCGAGCGCATCGCGCAGATGCAGCCCGCGTATCGAACGCCCGGAGCCCTTGATTTCACCGTCATTGCCTCGTGCAAATGCCACCACCGGGCGATGGAATTTATCCTTGATGCGCGAGGCAACGATGCCGATCACGCCCTGATGCCACTGCGGGTCATAAAGACTCAGGCTGTAGCCGCTGGCGTCGGTGTGTTGCTCCAGCGCGGCGAGGGCGGATTCCTGCATGCCGGCTTCGATGGTGCGGCGTTCGCGGTTCAGCGCATCGAGTTCGTGTGCGATTTCCTGCGCGCGCGCGCTGTCGTCGGTGATCAGGCATTCGATGCCGAGCGACATATCGGTAAGCCGCCCGGCGGCGTTAAGCCGCGGGCCAAGCGCAAAACCCATGTCGTAAGTGCCGACACGTGCCGGATCGCGGCCCGCCACGCGCAGCAATGCAGCGATGCCGGGCTGTGCGCGGCCCGCGCGTATGCGTTGCAGTCCCTGCGCCACCAGGATGCGATTGTTTTCGTCGAGGCGTACTACATCGGCTACGGTACCCAGCGCAACCAGATCGAGCAGGTTTGCGAGATTGGGCAGCGCGTGCGGCGTGAGGCCGCAGGCGGCTTTGCGTTGCCGGAGTTCGGCGCGCAGCGCGAGCATCAGGTAAAACATCACCCCGACACCTGCGAGATGCTTGCTGGGGAAGGTGCAGCCGTGCTGATTGGGATTGATGATGCACCACGCATCCGGCAGCGTGGCGCCGGGTAAATGGTGATCAGTCACCAGCACCTGGATACCCAGGCGATTGGCTTCGGCCACGCCTTCCACACTGGCGATGCCGTTATCGACGGTGATAATGACCGCGGGCTGTTTCTCGCGGGCAGCAAGCTGCACGATTTCCGGTGTGAGGCCGTAACCATACTCGAAGCGGTTGGGCACCAGATAATCGATAGTGGCGCCCATCATGCGTAGTGCGCGCATGCCCACCGCGCAGGCGGTGGCGCCGTCGGCGTCGTAGTCGGCAATGATCAGCAGTTTCTTGCGCTCACCAATCGCATCGGCAAGCAACCCCGCCATGTGCTGCAGGTTGAGCATCGCTGGCGGTGGATGCAAGCGCTCAAGACCCGTGGCGAGTTGCTGTGCGCTGACTATGCCGCGCGCCGCGTAGACACGGGCCAGCAGGGGATGCACGCCGTCGCGGGTCAAGGTGTCGATGGCGTGTGCTGTCGCGGGGCGTATGGTGATTGCAGGCATGCTCATTGTAAATATTTGTTATTACGCCAGAATTTCATAAGGTCGCCGGGGTGTATGACAAACTGCTGGGTGCCGGCGTCGCTGCTGCTGAGCACGGTCAGGGTGTTTAACCGGCGCGCCTGCAGCGCCGCCAGCAGCGGCATAAACCAATCGCGGTTAAGCGCGCTGACAACACTGTTCCACCTTTGCAGGTCGCCCTGGCGCATCGCCGGCGTGAGCATGTCCAGCGAAAAAAAATGGGGTTCGTCGTTCACCTCACGCCGTGTGATGTTCGCAGCGGCAAGGCTCGCAACCGCAGGCGCGATGCGGCAAGCCGTGTGATGCGCCAGCGCGCGCACGCAGGCATCATCGCCCCACACCGTGGCATATGGCGCCGCAGCCGGCGGCGGCAAGGTGCCGCCGCCCCACAGCCACACGCTGTTTACCGCCATCTGGCCGCGCGCTTCGCGTGCATCGTTCGCCGCATGCGCATGCAGCAACATCTGCATTTCAGTGAGTAGGCGATGCCAGCGCGCGCTGTCCGCACCCTCGGGTAAAAACGGTCGCACGTCGCGGCCGCACACGCTATCGAGGCTGGAGGTGGTCATCGCAGGCGGTGTGCCCGCAGGGCTGTGCAGCAACCACAAACCCGGTCGCAGCGCATGCAGCGTGATGTTTTCGCTCCGCAGATGCTCGGCCAGCGGTGCGGCGAGTGCGGCGGAGGTTGCGGCATCGAGATCGAGCGTCGATGGATCCGTCAGCACCAGTGCGTTGCGGCGTGTTTGCAGATGAACCGGGGTTGCGCACAGCCAGTAACCGCTGCCGGAATCGAGATTTTCGTGCCGCGCCAGCATCGGTGCGAGCGGCCAGTCGTGCTGACGCGCAACGCCAAACAGCGGGCACAGCACAGCCTCGCTGGTGGTTTGCGTGCTGCCGGTGTAACGGGCTTTCGCCAACAGCGTTTTAAGTTGCGGCGCCTGCACCGTGCGCCAGAGCGCGACGCTGATTTCGCGCGGCGGGATGAGGTGCGGAATGTATAAGCTGCATGGCATGATACTGGCGCGCGAGTGTAGCACCGGCGGCGTACCCGGGAACTCGCGAATTGAAGTAAACTCCGCGTTTTTGCGAAAAATCCGTGACGTGAATTCCTACGAACTATTCATCGGCCTGCGTTATACGCGCTCGCGTCAGCGCACGCGCTTCATTTCCGTAATTTCGCTGATCAGTGTGGTGGGCATCGCGCTCGGCATGACGGTGCTGATTACTGTGCTGTCGGTGATGAACGGCTTTCAAAAAGAAGTGCGCACACGCATGCTGTCGGCGGTGGCGCACGTGCAGATCGCCGGTTCCAATGAGCGGCTGAGCGACTGGAAAAAAATCGCCGATATCGCGAGGACTAATGCCCATGTGCTGGCCGCAGCGCCTTATGTCAATGCGCAGGGCCTGCTCACCAGCGGCAGCCAGGTGCGCGGCGCATATTTGCGCGGGATTTTGCCCGAGATGGAAAGCGCGGTGGATGACCTGTCGCGCAGCATGCGCCGCGGCTCGGTGGATGCCTTAAAGCCGGGGGAGTTCACCATCGTGCTGGGCGATGCACTGGCGCGCGCGCTGGGCGTCAACGTGGGCGAAAAAATAGTGCTGGTGTCGCCACAGGGGCAGGTGACCCCGGCGGGATTGCTGCCGCGGTTGCGTCAATTCACCGTGGTGGGCACGTTTCACATCGGCCATCACGAGATCGATTCGGGTCTCGCGCTCACCCACCTCGAAGACGCGCAAAAGCTCTATCGCATGGGCGACGACGTGACCGGCGTGCGTTTGAAGCTGGATGATCTGTTCCGCGCCAAACAAGTGTCCTTCGATCTCGCGGGCAAGGTGCCGGGCAATGCGGTGATCTCTGACTGGAGCAGCGTTAACGCCAATTATTTCCGCGCGGTGGATATCGAAAAACGCATGATGTCCCTGCTGCTGTTTTTCATTATTGCGATCGCGGCGTTTAACCTGGTGTCAAGCCTGTTCATGGTGGTGAAGGAAAAACAGCCGGATATCGCGATTCTGCGCACGCTGGGCGCCTCGCCCGGCGGGGTGATGAAAATTTTCATGACACAGGGCATCGTCATTGGTTTTACCGGCGTATTTTTCGGCGTGGTGTTCGGCATACTCGGCGCGCTGTATGTGGCTGAGATTGTGGGCTTTACGGAACGCATGTTCGGCTTGCGTTTTCTCGATCCGTCGATTTACCAGATTACCGAACTGCCCTCGGAACTGCGTCCGCTGGATGTGGTGGCGACGGCGTTGTTTTCATTTGCAATGTCGGCAGTGGCGACGATCTACCCCAGCTGGCGTGCATCCAGGGTCAATCCGGCGGAGGCCTTGCGGTATGAGTGAGGCTATGAGTAACGCGGTTCTCGAATGCCGCGGGCTGCGCAAGGTATTCCAGCAGCAGGGGCTCGACGCAGTGCCGGTGCTGCAGGGGGTTGACTTTGAAGTTGCGCGCGGCGAGCGCGTGGCTATCGTGGGTGCTTCCGGCTCGGGCAAAAGCACGCTGCTGCATTTGCTGGGCGGACTGGATGAGGCGAGCGGCGGCGAAATTTTCATACTGGGCAAAAACATACGCAGCCAAAGCGAAGCCGAACGCGGCGTGACGCGCAATCAGGCGCTGGGTTTTGTGTATCAGTTTCACCATTTGCTGCCGGAATTCACCGCGGTTGAGAATGTCGCGATGCCCTTGTTGATCCGGCGCATGCCGAGGGAAGAAGCCTACAAAGCGGCGCGGGATTTGCTCGCTGAAGTGGGTCTCGCGCATCGCTTCGAACACACGCCGGGCGAGCTGTCGGGCGGCGAACGTCAGCGCGCGGCGCTGGCGCGCGCGCTGGTCACCCGGCCGGCGTGCGTTCTGGCGGACGAACCCACTGGTAACCTCGACCGGCAAAACGCGCAGGCGGTGTTTGACCTGATGCTCGAGCTGAATAAATCGCGCGGCACCAGTTTTGTGATTGTGACGCACGACATGGAAATCGCCGCACGCGCGAATCGCGCGGTGCGCCTGATTGATGGCGTTTTAAAGCTGGCATAAATACACCGCAGCCAACGACGCTGTCGCCGCCGTTACTGTTTCACCGCCCCAATCGCAGGCTGATGTTCAGGGTGCTGCTACCTCAGCATTTTACGGGTTAGGGGTTTCGAGGCGCATGATGCCGGCACGCTGTGCATCAAGATAAAGCTTTTCGTCGTTCAGCATCTGCGTCAATAAAAAGCGCGGCGCGCCACGTTTGATGAGTCGCGGCACAACGATGCCGAGCGCGATTACCGCTATCCCGCTCCAGATCCAGCCCAGCAACGCCAGCGCCACACCCGCACCCAGCAGCGGCAAAATCATCAGCGGCAGCAACAGTCGCGCACTCAGAAATTTGCCCGCCAGCGCGGCATCGAATTCGACGGTGAGCTGTCCTGCGCGATAGGCTGCGATGAATTCTGCGTGCGTCACTTGTCAAAAAAAGTAATAAAAACAAATACTTAATATTCAACGGGTAGCGGGTCAAGGCTGCGCCACATATACCAGGTGGCGACCGAGCGCCACGGCGCCCACTTAGCACCTATGCGTTGCATGCGCGCCGGGGTCAGGGTGCGCCCGCGGTTGTAATGCAGTGTCATCGCCTTTTGCAGACCGAGATCACCTACCGGAAATATATCGGGCCGTGTCAAATTAAAAATCATGAACATTTCGGCGGTCCAGCGGCCGATGCCTTTGACCTGGATCAGTTCCGCGATCAAGGCTTCGTCCTGCAGCCGTTTCCAGCCCACCGGTTGCAGGCGTCCATCGTCAAAGCGCGTTGCAAGATCGAGGATGTAGCCAGATTTTTGCCCGGAAAGCCCGCAGCCGCGCAGCTTTTCAAGGGTGGAGGCGGCAATTACCGCAGGCGCTACTACACCATGCGCCGCCACGAAGCGGTTCCACACGCTTTGCGCAGCCTTTACCGAAATCTGCTGGCCGACGATGGCGCGCGCCAGCGTCTGAAAGGCGTCGCCGCGGCTGCCCAGTGCGAGACTCGTGTGCTGCGCGATCAGCTTTTTCATCACCGCATCGCGTGCGGAAAGCTCGGTGGTGGCGCGCGTCCAATAGCGGGGTTTCATAATGATGATTTCCTGGCACGTCTAAGTTTGCGCTGGCGCCACTGCCACAGCACGCCCAGGCGCCACGCCCAATCGGTGACGCAGTATCCGATGATCGCGAGCAGCAGCGCAAGCAGCGGCAAGCCGATCAGCAGCGGTTTACCGGCACTGGTCAGCCATTGTAGTGCGGCGCTTAACCATGCCATGGCGCCCTGGCCTTCCACCCCGAGCACGAATTGCGGCAGCTCGCCGCCGTTTTGCCACAGCGCCAGTTGCCCCAGCTTGAACGCCACCAGATACAGCGGCACGATAGTGAATGGATTGGAATACAGCGTCACCAGCACCGACAGCGGCAGATTGACCCTGAAGCCGATTGCGAGCAAGGCGCCGGCGCTGAACTGCACCGGGTTGCTGCCGGGAATCAAACCCGCGAACAGCCCGGCCGCCACGCCACCCGCGACCGAGCGGCGATGCAGATGCCACAGGTTATGATGTTGCAGGCGGTTGCCAAAACGCGCGATGTAACGGTTGTCGCGGATCGTTTGGTGGCTCGGCAGCACGCGCCGCAGATACTTGCGTAACATGTGGTTTATTATAGCGATATTAACTCAAACCAGCGTGCTCCAGGCAGTGGTGGTAAGCTATATGCCATGAGTGATACGGACGTCGCGGAAATTCTGAAACTCCCCGTCGAGGAACGTTTGCGCCTCGTCGAGCTTATCTGGGAAAGCCTCGCTACCGATCCATCCGGGGTGCCGCTCGGCGATGCCCATCGCGCGGTGATTGATCAGCGCCTTGCCGATCATGAGCGCAACCCCGAAGATGTTGTATCACGGAGCGAATTGTTCGCTGAAGCTCGCCGGCGCTGATGCCTATCGTCTACCGCCGCAAGGTTGGGCGGGACTTGGCTGGGGCATATGGGTAATACGAGGAGCAACTCGCCGGCTTAGGGGAGGAATTCCTTGCGGCGGTTAACACCACGTTCGATGCGATCGAACGGGTTCCCGAGATGTTTCGGCGCGTCCACGGCGAAGTCCGGCGTGCCAACGTTTCACGATTTCCGTATGCCGTGTTTTATCGGATCGACCCCAGGAGCGTTGTTGTTCTCACGATTCTCCATACCGCCCGTGATCCGAAGCTCTGGCCACAGCCGAAGAGTAAAGCCCGCTAACCGCCGGTTCTTGACCGACGCGTTCTGCGCGGCAAAACCGGAATGTTGATATGGCGTCAGCTCTTTGTTGCGGCATGGCAATGTCGCATCTTCCAGCGGGTGAGGGTCCCGCCCAGACAACCGCTAGTCACGTGTAAGTGGCGAATTCCCACAACGCGCGATGTAGCGGTTGTCGCGGATCGATTGATGGCTCGGCAGCACGCGCCGCAGATACTTGCGTAACATGTGGTTTATTGTAGAGATATTCCTGGATCACATTGCCCTTCTTCATCATTCTTTTCGTGGCGGGAATCGCGCTGCTCCAGCAACAAGCGCTGCTGCCGCCGCTGGCGTGGGCAGCTGCGCTGCCGCCATTGCTGGTACTGGCATGGCTTGCACGCGCCCAGCGTTGGCTGTTTGCGGGTGCGATGGCCGTGTGCTGCGTGAGCGCCGGATTCTTCTACGCCGCCACGCGCGCGCAGCTGCGCATGGACGACGCGCTGCCGCCCGTGTGGGAGGGACGCGATGTGCAGATCGTGGGCGTGGTTGCAAGTCTGCCGCAACACTATGAGCGCAGCGTGCGCTTTGAGTTTGATGTCGAACGCGTGATCACGCCGGACGCTGTGGTGCCTTCGCATATCGCGCTGAACTGGTGGGGCAGTGTGGCCAAAGAGGGTAGCCGCGGCAGCTTGCCGGATCTCAAGCCCGGCGAACGCTGGCAACTCAGCGTGCGCTTGCGGCGTCCGCGCGGCAGCGCCAACCCGCACGGCTTTGATTACGAAGCGTGGCTGTTTGAACGCGATATCCGCGCCACCGGTAGCGTGCGTCCGAAAAGCGGCAGTCGGCGCATTGATACGATGGTTCACAAGCCCGCGTACTGGATCGAAGCCACGCGCGAGCGGCTGCGCGCGCGCATTCTGCAGGCGCTGCCCGACCAGCCTTACGCCGGCGTGCTGGCGGCGCTGGCCATCGGTGACCAGCGCGCCATACCCGCGGATCAGTGGCAGATTTTTACGCGCACCGGCGTCAATCATTTAATGTCGATTTCCGGGCTGCATGTGACCATGGTGTCGGGGCTGATATTCGCGTTGGCGTACGGCCTGTGGCGGCGCAGCGCACGGCTAACGCTGCGACTGCCCGCGCGCAAGGCCGCGGTGCTGGCGGGACTGACCGCGGCGCTGGTCTACACCTTGCTCGCGGGCTATGAAGTGCCGGCGCAACGCACGCTCTACATGCTGGCAGTGGTGGCGGCAGCACTGTGGCTGAATCGCATGAGTTCGGCGCTGGCGGTGTTAAGCGTTGCGCTGCTGGTGGTGGTGCTGATCGATCCGTGGGCAGTGCTGGCTGCCGGCTTTTGGCTGTCGTTTGGCGCGGTGGCGGTGATTTTGTACGTGAGCGTTGGCCGCGTCGGCACACCGCACTGGCTGCTCACCTGGGCGCGGGTGCAATGGGCGGTAACCCTGGCGCTGATGCCGGCGCTGCTGGCGATGTTTCAACAGGTGTCGATAATTTCGCCGCTGGCCAATGCGCTGGCAATCCCATTGGTGAGCCTGGTGGTGGTGCCGCTGACGCTGGTGGGCATGTTGTTGCCGTTTGATTGGGTGCTGCATCTCGCGCATGGCGTTATGTCGGCGTGCGGACTGGCACTGGCGTGGATGAGCAATCTTCCGGCGGCGGTATGGCAGCAGCACGCACCGCCGGGATGGACGGTGCTGGTGGCGGTAGCAGGTGCGATAGTCCTGCTGCTGCCGCGCGGCTTTCCCCTGCGCTGGACGGGGCTGGCGGCGTTTCTGCCGTTGTTTCTCGCTGCGCCGCCGCCTTTGCCTGAAGGCGAATTGCAGCTCACGGTGCTCGATGTGGGTCAGGGTCTCGCCGTCGTGGCGCGCACGCGCCATCACGCGCTGCTGTTCGACAGCGGTCCTGCGTACGGCCCGCAGGCCGACGCCGGCAATCGCATGATCGTGCCGTATCTGCGCGCGGCAGGGGTCAAGGCGCTGGACATGTTGATCGTGAGCCATGATGACATTGATCACTACGGCGGCGCATCGTCGGTGTTGCAGGCGATGCCGGTAGCGCAACTGCTGACCTCGGTGCCCGATCTTGACCCGCTGCGTTTCGAGGCCGACAAATCCGCGCACTGTTTCGCGGGGCAAAGCTGGGAATGGGACGGCGTGCGCTTCGACCTGCTGCATCCGGCCCGTGACAGCTATGACGATGCATCGATCAAAGACAATAATCGCGGCTGCGTGCTGCGCATTGCGACACGCCACGGTGCGGTGTTGATACCCGCGGATATCGAAGCGCGCGCGGAGCAGCAGTTGCTGGCGTCCTCACGTGAGGCGTTGCGTGCGCAGGTGCTGCTGGCGCCGCATCACGGCAGCAAGACCTCGTCGACAGCGGCGTTCGTGCAAGCGGTTGATCCGCGCATCGTGATTTACGCGGTGGGCTATCGCAATCGCTTCCGCCATCCGCATCCCGATGTCGAAGAACGTTATTTGCGGCACGGCAGTCATGTCTATCGCAGCGACCGCGACGGCGCGCTGACCTTGCACTTCGGTGCGGGCGACGCCATCCGGGTCACGCCGCATCGCGCGACCTACCGGCGCTACTGGCAGACGCAGATGGTGAGGGATGCAGTGCCTGATCCGGAGGAATTATAAAATAATAATAAAAATAATTGGTTACGTCATACGCCCGGCTACGAAAACTGTAATGTATAAGACCTGCCGCAGCCGGGAATGGGCTTTCTAGCTAACGCAGCCTTCGGCTATAATCCCGCGTCCAATTTTGCGAGCGTTGTGGGCACTTGTTGTCAGCGGCGCCTCCTCATTTTCATGTCTGAACCGGCTCTTCCCAAGCGCGGCACGCTGATTTTTCTCGCCCTTCTGCTGATCGCGACGTGGTTTGGCACGCTGGAGGTGCGCAAGCTGGTGCGCCCGGACGAAGGGCGTTACGCCGAGATTCCGCGCGAAATGGTAGCGACCGGCGACTGGCTTACGCCACGCCTTAACGCCATCAAGTACTTTGAAAAACCGCCGCTGCAGTATTGGGCAACCGCGACCGCCTATACTGTTTTCGGCGAACACCACTGGAGCGCGCGGCTGTGGCCGGCGCTGACCGGCTTCATGTGCGTGCTGTTGATTTATTTCGCCGGACGGCGCTTGTTTGGCGAGGTCGTCGGGTTTTACGCTGCGCTGATACTCGCCGCTAGTCCCGGTTTTATCATCGTGGCGCAAATCAATACGCTGGACATGGGCCTGACTTTGTTCATGACGGCAACACTGCTGTGTCTGCTGCTCGCGTTGAACGAACCCACCGGCAGGAACAGTCCGTGGATGGTGGCGGCATGGGCCTGCGCGGCGCTGGCGATGCTCAGCAAAGGACTCATTGGCATTGTGCTGCCCGGTGCGGTATTCGTCGCCTACGTCCTTTGGCAACGCGATTGGCGGCTGCTCGCGCGGCTGCGCTGGGGCTGGGGATTATTGGTGTTTTTTGCGCTTGCCGCGCCGTGGTTTATTCTGGTGCAACTGGCTAATCCTGAATTTTTTGATTTCTTTTTCATACGCGAACACTTTGCGCGCTTTGCCAGCAAGGTGCACCGGCGCGAAGGCGGCTGGTGGTATTTTCTGCCGATACTGGTGTTTGCGATGCTGCCGTGGATTATGCATCTGCCGCGCGCATTGCTGAACGGCTGGCGCAATACACCGGGTGATGGCCATTTTCATCCGCGCCGTTTTCTGGTGCTGTGGAGCGTGCTTATTTTTTTGTTCTTTTCGGCCTCGGGTTCCAAGCTTCCCTCGTACATCGTGCCGATATTCCCGGCGCTGGCGTTGTTGATCGCGCACACGCTTGCCAGTGTTTCAATCAATGCACTGCGCTGGAACGCATTGCTGCCGGCCGCTGGCGCCATCGCACTCATGGCTTATGCGCCATATGTCACCGGCTGGGCCAACGAAAAAGTCCCGCTCGAACTGTATGCGCTGTACACACCGTGGCTGCTGGCGGCAGGCGCCGCGGGGCTCGCAGGCTACCTCGCAGCCGCGTGGGCGAGCTGGCGCGGCCTGCGCACCGCTGCGGTGATCGGCATCAGCCTCGGCACACTGGCGCTCTCCCAGCTGGCCGCGCTCGGACACAATGTGCTGGCGCCCGCGTCTTCCGCCTACCACATGGCGCAACTGATAAAGCCGCATCTCGAAGCCGGAATACCTTTTTACAGCGTGCATAACTACGAGCAAACGCTGCCGTTTTATATTAAACGGCCGCTGACGCTGGTGGAATACGCCGATGAGATGGCCTTTGGTTTACAGCAGGAACCCTCGCTGTGGCTGCCGGATGTGCCGCGCTACGTCAAAGCCTGGCACAGCCACAGCCGCGCACTGGCCATCATCGTGCCGTCGACCTATGCTAAGCTCGAAAAAGATGGTCTGCCCATGCAGGTGATTGGGAAAAATGTCCGCTATGTCGTGGTCAAAAAACCCCATGCGGACGTGAAGTAAACGGTGAAAGGGATAGCCCCATGAGCGCCCTGTCGTTCTCGCTGGTGATGTGTGGCGTGCTGCTCAACGCGGTAGCGCAACTTTTGTTGAAGGCCGGCACCAATGCGGTGGGTGCATTCGAGTTTTCGGCGGCCAATGTGTGGCCGGTGGGCTGGAAACTTGCCACGCAGCCGTATATCGTCGGCGGCCTCGCCTGTTACGTGGTCAGCGTGGTGGTGTGGATCATGGCGTTGTCGCGGGTGGAAGTGAGCATCGCCTACCCCATGCTGTCGGTCGGCTATGTATTGAACGCGGTGGCCGCATGGTATTTGTTTGGCGAAGCGGTGACGCTGACGCGCCTGGTGGGCATTGGCGTGATTATTCTCGGTGTTTTTATTGTGGCCAGAAGCTGAAATGGTAAAAAAGAAAATCCTGCGGCAATCCTATCTGCCCTTCACGCGCCCGACTATCGATGAAGCGACCATACGCGTCGTCGGCAAAGTGCTGCGTTCGGGCTGGATTACCACCGGCAGCTATGTGCAGGCCTTCGAAGCCGCACTGAGTGAGTACCTGGGCGGACGTGCGGTGCGCACGTTTACCTCGGCCACCGGCGCGCTGGAAGTCGCACTGCAAGTGTGCAATGTCGGCCCCGGCGATGAAGTGATAGTCCCGGCGATGACCTTTGCCGCCACCGCTAATGTGGTGGTGCGGCTCGGCGCCAAACCGGTGTTCGTGGATGTCGAGTTGGCCACGCGCAATATCGACATAACCAAGGCCGAAGCCGCTATCACGCCACGCACCAAGGCCATCATGCCGGTGCATTTCGCGGGCCTGCCGGTGAATATGGATGCGTTGTACCGGCTCGCCAAGCGCAAAAACATACGCGTAGTGGAAGACGCCGCGCACGCCATCGGTGCGGCCTGGAAGGGCAAACGCATCGGCAGTTTTGGCGATCTGGTTTGTTTTAGTTTTCACCCCAACAAGAACATCACCACCATCGAAGGCGGCGCGATTGCCATGGCGAACGCGGCCGACGCCAGGCGCGTGGACGTTTTGCGTTTTCACGGCATCCAGCGCGACACCGAAGGCAACATCGATGTGGTGGAAGCCGGCGGCAAATACAATTTGACCGATGTTGCCGCTTGCGTCGGCCTCGGTCAGTTGCGCCATCTGGAGAAATTCAACCGCCGCCGGCGCGTGCTGGCGATGCGCTATTTCGACAAGCTGCGCAGCCAACCTTCGCTGCTGCTGCCAGTACGCGGTGATGCCGGCCATTGCTGGCACATGTTCGCGCCGCTGCTGGCGTTGGATCAACTGACCATCAGCCGCGCGGAATTCATCAAAGCAATGGCGCTGCGCGGCATCGGCGTGGGAGTGCATTACACCGCGCTGCATCTGTTCACGTTTTATCGCGGCATGGGTAACCAGGCAGGGGATTTTCCCAACGCAGAACAGATCGGCGCGGGCACCGTTACGCTGCCGCTGTTCCCCGCCATGCGCGTGAGCGATGTGGATCGGGTATGCCGTGCCTGCATTGAAATTAGCGCTGGCGCGCAGCGCCAGGATTAACCGTAACTTATTGATATGATTGGACTTTCCGTAGTTATACCAGTATACAACGAAGAACTCGCACTGCCCGCGCTGTTCTCGCGCCTGTACCCGGCGCTGGATAAACTCTCGCTGAAATACGAAATTATTTTTATCAACGACGGCAGCCGCGACCGCTCCGTCGCCGTGCTGCGCACGCAGTTTGAAGCGCGGCCCGATGTCACGCGCGTGGTACTGCTCGCCGGCAATTATGGCCAGCACATGGCGATCATGGCGGGTTTTGAACAAAGCCACGGCGACATCGTCGTCACACTCGATGCGGATTTGCAGAACCCGCCGGAGGAAATCGCCGCGCTGGTGGCCAAGATGAACGAAGGCTTTGATTACGTGGGCAGTATACGACGGCAGCGCCAGGATTCTATATTTCGCCGCTGGCCGTCGCGCCTCATCAATCGCATTCGTGAACGTACCACGCACATTAAAATGACTGATCAGGGCTGCATGTTGCGCGCCTACAGCCGCGGCATCGTCAATGCGCTTAATCAGTGCCGCGAAATCAATACCTATATCCCGGCGCTCGCCTACATCTTTGCGCAAAATCCGACGGAGATCGAAGTGGCGCACGAGGAGCGGGCGGCGGGCGAATCGAAGTATTCAATTTACAAGTTAATGCGTCTGAATTTTGACTTGATGACCGGGTTTTCAATAGCGCCTTTGCAGATGTTTTCGATACTGGGCATTGCGGTATCGCTCGCCACCATGGCCACCTATCTGGTGGTCATGCTCAGCCGCTGGATTCATTCCGGCAGTTTCTGGCAAGGGCTGGAAGCGATGTGGGATCGCGACATACTGGAATTCTTTTTGATCGGCATCGTGCTGTTCGGGCTGGGCCTGCTGGGCGAATACGTGGGACGCATCTATGAACAGGTGCGCGGCCGCCCCCGCTATCTGATCGACGCCGTGCTGGAACAGCCCGTCTCCGGGAAAAACAGCAGTCTCAAAGTATGAGCAGCGCGGTTGTTTTTGCCTATCACGACGTAGGCGTGCGTTGCCTGAGTGTGTTGCTGGCGCAAGGCATTGAGGTGCGCCACGTCTACACGCACGCTGACGATGCCAGCGAAAACATCTGGTTTCGCAGCGTCGCCGCGCTCGCGCAATACCATGGCATTCCGGTGACTCTGGTGGACGGCGGCGACCCCGCGGGATTGACACAAGCTGTAGCCGCCTCGCGAGCGGACTTTATATTTTCGTTCTACTACCGCCACCTGCTGCCGCCCGCGCTGCTTGCGCTGGCGGTCAAAGGTGCTTTCAATATGCACGGTTCGCTGCTGCCCAAGTACCGCGGGCGCGCCCCGGTGAATTGGGCGATCATTAACGGCGAACGCGAAACCGGCGCCACCCTGCACGAAATGGTTGCCAAGCCCGATGCCGGACGCATCGTCGATCAGTTCGCGGTGCCGATCCTGCCCAATGACCTGGCGATAGACGTGTTTCGCAAAGTCACCGTCGCCGCCGAAATGGTGTTGAGCAGATCACTGCCTCATTTGTTAAGCGGCAGCGCGGCGTTGACGCCGCAAAACCTCGCTGCCGGCAGTTATTATGGCGGACGCAAGGCCGAGGATGGCCGTATCGATTGGGCCTCGGGCACGGCTCAGGTGCATAATCTGATACGCGCTGTGGCGCCACCGTATCCGGGCGCGTTTTGCGAATTATCCGGCAAACGCGTGCAACTGCTGGGCACCCTGAATCTGGGTGAAACAACCCCTATCCGCGAACAACCCGCAATGCTGTTGCAGCATGGACAATTGCTCCTGCGTTGCCGCGACGGCGGTTTGCTGCGCTTGACGCAGGCACAATACGAGAACAAATCACTCACGGCCACGGCCTTCCAAAAATGGTTTGGCGGCAAGCCCGCGTTGTTACACAACTTATCGGCTCCCGCCGGCACAAAATGAAAAAAATCCTCATCCTCGGCGTCAATGGTTTCATCGGCCACCATCTGGCCCGGCGCATACTGAGCACCACGCGGTGGCAGATCACCGGTATGGATATAAGCAGCGATAAAATCATGCCGCTATTGAAAAATAAGAATTTTATTTTTCAAAAAGGCGACATCACCCGCAACATGAAATGGATAGAGCAGCAGGTGCGCGCCAGTGATGTGGTGCTGCCGCTGGTGGCGATCGCCACGCCCGCGACCTATGTGAAAGACCCGCTGCGTGTATTCGAACTCGACTTCGAAGCCAATCTGCCGATCGTGCGCGCCTGTGCCAAACACGGCAAGCGGTTGATCTTTCCTTCCACCTCCGAAGTCTATGGCATGTGCAAGGATCGTGAATTCGATCCGCACACCTCACAACTGGTGCTGGGCCCGATCAACAAACCGCGCTGGATTTACTCCTGCGCCAAGCAAATGATGGATCGCGTAATCTGGGGCTATGGCATGCAGCACCATCTGGATTTCACGCTGTTCCGGCCGTTTAATTGGATCGGGCCGAGGCAGGACGATCTCAATGCCAGCAAACCCGGCAGCGCACGTGCGGTGACGCAATTTCTGGGGCACATTGTGCGCGGACAACCCATACATCTGGTCGCCGGCGGCGCACAGCGGCGCTCGTTCACCTACATCGATGATGGGGTAGACGCCTTGATGCGCATCCTCAGGAATCCGCGCGGTGTCGCCAGCGGGCAAATCTACAACATCGGCAATCCCGGCAACAATTTGTCGGTCAGGCAATTGGCAAAGTTGATGCTGGAGATTGCGCGCGCCGATGTGGATCTGGGTGAGCGCGCGAAAAAAGTGAAATTGGTTTCCACGCCGGCACTCAGGTACTACGGCGAAGGCTATGAAGATGTGCAACACCGCGTGCCCAAAATAGACAACACCTGCCGCGATCTGGGTTGGAAGCCGCGCACCGGCATGGGCGCGGCGCTCGGCAAAATCTTCGACGCCAACCGCGCGCACTTCAAGTAGCCCTGCGCCTCACGCGCAGCGCTAACGCCCGATCCCCATATAGCGAAACCCCGCCGCGCGCACCACCTCCGGGTGATACTGGTTGCGTCCGTCGACAATCAGCGAACCGCGCATGTTCTTTTTCAGACGCTCGAAATCCGGCGAGCGAAATGACTCCCACTCGGTTACCAGTATCAGCGCATCGGCGCCCCGCAGCGCGGTGTACTGGTCTTTGGCGAACACCAGTGATTTACGGCTGAACCAGCTTGCCGGAAAGCTGCGTCTGGCATTTTCCATCGCCATCGGATCGTAGGCACACACGCGCGCGCCGGCGCCGACGAGTTTTTCCACCAGCACCAGCGCCGGCGCTTCGCGGGTGTCGTCCGTACCGGGCTTGAAAGACAGTCCCCACAAGCCAAACACGCGGCCCTTTAAATTGGCGCCAAACTCGGCACGAATTTTTTCAAACAGACGCAGCTTCTGCGCCTGATTGGTGTCATCGACAGCCTGCATCACACGCGGCTTGAGCTTGTGCCGCCGCGCCTGATACACCAGCGATTTAACGTCCTTGGGGAAACACGAGCCGCCATAGCCGCAGCCCGGATAAATAAACGAATAACCGATGCGTCGATCGGAACCGATGCCAAGGCGCACGTTTTCGACATCCACTCCCACGCATTCCGCGAGATTGGCGATCTCATTCATCAACGAGATGCGTGAAGCCAGCATGGCGTTGGCTGCGTATTTAGTCATTTCCGCATCGCGCACACCCATCACCAGCAGTTGCTCGTGGCTGCGGATGATCGGCGCATACAGTTCGCGCATCAGTTTCGCCGCGCGCGCATTGTCCACGCCGGCAATCACCCGGTCGGGCCGCATAAAATCGTTGATCGCGTCGCCTTCCTTGAGGAATTCCGGGTTGCTCACCAGATCAAATTCGAACACTTCGCCTCGACGCGTTAGTTCACGCTGTATGGTTTTACGGATGCGCTCGGCGGTGCCCACCGGTGAAGTGGACTTTGCAATAATGGTCGCCGCTTTCGGCAAATGACGCCCGAGCTCCGCTGCCACGGCCAACACCTGACGCACATCCGAAGAGCCATTCGCCGAAGGCGGCGTGCCCACCGCGATGAAAAACACCTCGGTAGCCGCCGCTACCTGCGCCAGCGACGTGGTAAACAGCAAGCGCCGCTGGCGATGATTACGGCGGACCATGTCGGCGAGACCCGGCTCATAGAACGGGATCACGCCCTGCTTGAGCTTGCGCACCTTGGCGGCATCCGTGTCCACGCAGGTGACGAAATGCCCGGTCTCTGCCAGACAAGCCCCTGTAACCAGCCCCACATAGCCGCTACCGATAACGCAAACTTTCAATCGCTGATCTCCCTGCTTACTTACGGATTGTCATTTATCCGCGCACCGCTTTAAGCGCGCACTATCGCGTATGATAACAGCGCAACATTGCCGTTTTAGCAATAAAGCGTGCTGGCGCGCCCCTGTGCGATCCGGTGCGGCCATTTTGAGCTTTCTCTTGAACCTCGCACTGAAAATAGACGTCGACACCTATCACGGCACACGGGACGGTATTCCGCAACTGCTGAGACTGCTTGATCGGCACAAAACCCGCGCCACCTTTCTGTTCAGCCTCGGCCCCGACCATACCGGGCGCGCCATCCGCCGGGTATTCCGCCGCGGCTTTCTGCAAAAAGTGACACGCACTTCGGTGGTATCGAACTACGGCATCAAGACCTTGCTCTACGGCACGTTGCTGCCCGGCCCCGATATCAGCCGGTTGTGCGCGCCGCTGATGCGCAGCGTGCGCGAGGCCGGGCACGAAGTGGGCATCCATACCTACGATCATGTTGAATGGCAGGATCGCGTAGTACACGCCAGCGCGGTGTGGACGCAGCGCGAAATGCAGCGCGCACGCGAGCGCTTTGAAACGGTGTTCGGTGAGCCCGCGCAAACGCACGGCGCCGCCGGCTGGCAGATGAACGCACACGCCTACCGGCTCACCGCGGACATGGGGTTTCGTTACTGCTCGGATACGCGCGGCAGTCATCCGTTTCTGCCGGTTGTCGACGGCAGCGCTGTTGCCTGCCCGCAAATGCCGACCACGCTGCCCACGCTGGATGAGCTTATCGGCAACGATGGCCTGGATGAGATCAATGTCGCACGCCATTTGTTGCAGCTGACCCATCACGCGCTGTCCAGCGGCCACGTCTACACCTTGCATGCAGAACTGGAGGGCAATCGACTGAGCGCTGCATTTGACGAACTTTTAAGCGGCTGGCGCGCACAGGGCTACACGCTAACCACCCTGCGCGACTACGCGCAAGCACTGGATTTTGCAACATTACCCAAGCACAGCGCAGTGGACGGCACGCTGCCGGGACGCAGCGGCACACTGTCGTTGCAGGGCGCCGCAGTTGCGTAACTCAGTTGCGTAACTACAGCATATGCTCCAGTATTAGCTTTACGTTGATGGCGGGGAATCACAATCAGCATGCACGCTCTACTCGATCAGCCTGTTCCTGAATTCGAAATTGCGGCCACCGGCGGCGCGTCTTTCAACAGCGAGGCCGCTGCGGGGCGGCCATGGGTGCTGTATTTTTACCCCAAAGACAACACCCCCGGCTGCACCAGCGAGGGCTTGCAGTTTCGCGACCTGCATGCGCAATTCGCCGAGCTCGATTGCGCGATTTACGGTGTTTCACGCGATAGCGTGAAGTCGCATGAAAATTTCAAAGCCAAGATGAGCTTCCCGTTTGCGTTGCTGTCCGACGCCGATGAAATCGCCTGCAAGGCGTTCGAGGTCATCAAAATGAAAAACATGTACGGTAAAAAAGTGCGCGGTATCGAACGCAGTACCTTTGTCATCGACGCCGCTGGCGTGCTGCGCCACGCATGGCGCGGCGTGAAAGTGCCGGGCCATGCACAGGAGGTATTGCAATTCGTTAAAACACTTTAAAAACAAATAGTTACATACTTTTGTACAGGCTCCCCAAGCGCCATTCTGACAAGGATACTCATGATCCAGCGCAAGCCCTCAGCATCGACATCTTCCGCTACTTCGTCTGCTGCCTCCAGCGTTACCCGCCTCCACATCGCTATCAAGCTGTTCGTGCTCGACACCAATGTCCTGATGCACGACCCCACCAGCCTGTTCCGCTTCGAGGAACACGATCTGTTCATTCCGATGGTCACGCTCGAAGAACTCGACAATAACAAGAAGGGCATGTCCGAAGTCTCGCGCAATGCGCGCCAGGCGAGCCGTTATCTCGATGAACTGATCGGCCATGCTTCAAGCGACATCACCGAGGGCATTGCGTTGTCCACGCATGGCGATAAAAATGCCAACGGGCGCTTGTTTTTCCAGACCGAATTCATCAACGGCGAATTGCCGGCACGCCTGCCCGGCGGCAAGGCCGACAATCAAATCATCGCCGTGGTTAAACACCTGCAGGAACAACAATCCAAGCGGCAGGTGATATTGGTGTCGAAAGACATCAACATGCGGATCAAGGCGCGCGCGCTGGGCTACGCCGCCGAGGATTATTTCAACGACAAGGTGCTCGAAGACACCGATCTGCTGTACACCGGCACGCGCGCGCTGCCCAAAGGGTTTTGGGAGTCCCACGGCAAGAACATGGAATCGTGGCAGCAGGCGGGCCACACCTATTACCGGGTGCATGGCCCTGTGTGCAGCGGCCTGCTGGTCAATGAAATGGTTTACCTGAACGAACGCGATGACGACAAGCCGTTTCAGGCCAAGGTCACCGAGGTCAGTGGCAATACCGCCATTCTGCAAACGCTCAAGGATTACGCTCACACGCGCAACAATGTGTGGGGCATCTGCGCGCGCAATCGCGAACAGAATTTCGCGTTGAATCTGCTGATGAATCCCGATATCGATTTCGTCACCCTGCTCGGTCAGGCGGGCACCGGAAAAACGCTGTTGACGCTGGCCGCGGGTTTGATGCAGACATTGGAGACCAAGCTCTACTCCGAAATCATCATGACGCGTGTTACCGTGCCGGTGGGCGAAGACATCGGCTTTCTGCCCGGCACCGAAGAAGAAAAAATGAATCCATGGATGGGTGCGCTGGAAGATAACCTCGATGTGCTCAACAAAACGGATGACGCCGCCGGCGAATGGGGCCGCGCGGCGACGCGCGACCTGATACGTTCGCGCATCAAGGTGAAGTCGCTTAATTTCATGCGCGGGCGCACCTTTCTCAACAAATACCTGGTGATCGACGAAGCGCAGAACCTCACACCCAAGCAGATGAAAACGCTGATCACGCGCGCTGGCCCCGGCACCAAAGTGGTGTGTCTCGGCAACATCTCTCAGATCGACACGCCATACCTCACGGAGGGCAGTTCAGGCATTACCTACGTGGTGGATCGCATGAAAGGCTGGCTGCACAGCGGGCACGTGACGCTGATGCGCGGCGAGCGTTCACGGCTGGCCGATCATGCCGGTGAGGTGCTTTAAACTTAGTACTGATCTCCGGCAGCGTAGTTCTCAAAGCGCGTGTGACGACCGATAAAGGTCAGCGTCACCGGGCCGGTGGGGCCGTTGCGCTGTTTGGCAATAATTATTTCCGCCTTGCCTTTGCTCGCTTCATTGGTGGGGTTGTAAACCTCATCGCGGTAGATGAACAGAATCAGGTCAGCGTCCTGTTCAATGGCGCCCGATTCGCGCAGGTCCGACATCATCGGGCGCTTGTCCTGGCGCGACTCAACACTGCGGTTCAGCTGTGACAGCGCAACCACCGGCACCTTGAGTTCCTTGGCCAGACCCTTGAGCGAGCGCGATATCTCGGCGACTTCGGTGGCGCGATTTTCTTCTCGCCCCGACGAGGTGCCGCTCATCAGCTGCAGATAGTCCACCACGATCAGGCTCAAGCCGCCGCACTGGCGATGCAGGCGCCGCGCGCGTGAGCGCACTTCCAGCGCGTTGAGGCCGGCGGTGTCGTCTATGTGTATTTGCGAATCATTGAGCTTGCCCACCGCATCCACCAGTTTGGGCCACTCATTTTCTTCAAACGTGCCGGAGCGCAATTTGTGCTGATCGACACGGCCTACCGAGCCGATCATGCGCAGCGCAAGTTGTGAACCCGACATTTCCATGCTGAACACGGCGGCGGCTTTTTTCAGATGCAGCGCGACATGCTCGACGATATTCATCGCCAGCGCGGTTTTTCCCATGGAGGGGCGCGCCGCGATGACGATCAATTCGCCCTGCTGCAGGCCGGAAGTCATGCGATCCAGATCGGTATAACCGGTGGCAAGGCCGATTACATCGTCCTTGTTCTCGCGGCTGTAGAGCATGTCGATGCGCTCGATCGTCTCGGTCAGCAGCGGATCGATTTTGACGAATCCCTGTTTGGTTTTGGCGCCAGCCTCGGCAATCTGGAACACCTTGGACTCGGCTTCGTCGATCAGATCTTTCGCTTCACGCCCTTCGGGATTAAACGCGGAGTCGGCAATTTCCGCGCCCGCTTTCGCCAGTGCACGCATAATGGCGCGCTCGCGCACAATCTCCGCATAACGGCGGATATTCGCGGCACTCGGCGTATTCATCGACAATGAACCCAGATAGGCTTGCCCGCCCGCTTCTTCGAGCTTCGCACTGCGTTCGAGACTTTCCGCAACTGTCAGCACATCGGCGGGCCGGTTGTTTTCAATCAACAACATCATGTGCTGAAAAATCAGCCGGTGATCCGCGCGATAAAAATCCGTTTCACCCACCATGTCCGAAATCTTGTCCCACGCGGTGTTGTCCAGCAGCAGCCCGCCCAGCACCGACTGCTCGGCCTCGACGGACTGCGGCGGCACCCGCATGGCTTCAATTTGCGGGTCTTTGAGCAGACTGCTGACGACTTGCATGGCGCACATGGCGTGTTACCTGAGATAATTACGTAACTATTTGTTTTTATTAATGTTTGTTCAACAGGCCGAACAGGAGAATCAGCCGCGAGCTATAGAATCTACATAAAAAAAAGGGCTGTCGCCAGCCCTTTTTTCTGATGCGAAAAAAGCGTTTTGAATTAGCGCATTAGAAAACGCATGTGCAAACTAAGCGGTCTCGCCCAACACCGAAACGGTGATTCCGACCACCACATCGGCGTGCACCGCGATTTTCAGCGGATTATCGCCAATGTTCTTGATCGGGCCCGCCGGCATGCGTATCGAGGCCTTGGCGATGTCGTAGCCCTGTTTCTTGAGCGCCTCGGCGATGTCGCTGTTGGTGACTGAACCAAACAGTTTGCCGTCGACGCCGGCTTTCTGCGTAATTTGCACCATCAGGCCCTCGAGCTTGCCGCCGATGTCCTGCGCCTTGGCAAGCGCTTCATTCTGCGCTTTCTCAAGATCAACGCGGCGCTTTTCGAACTCCGCCAGATTCGCGGTGTTGGCGCGCTTGGCTTTGCCGTGCGGGATCAGAAAATTGCGCGCATAGCCGTCCTTGACCTTGACCACATCGCCGAGCTGGCCGAGGTTAACCACTTTTTCGAGCAGTATGATTTGCATGTCGTCTCCTTAGTGCAGATCGGTGAAATGCAGCAGCCCGAGAAAGCGCGCGCGCTTCACCGCCACCGACAGCTGACGCTGATACTTGGCCTTGGTGCCGGTGATGCGCGCCGGTATCAATTTGCCGTTTTCGTTGATGAAATCCTTGAGCAGCGCAATATCCTTGTAATCGATCTGCGTAATTTTTTCCGCGGTAAAGCGGCAGAACTTCCTGCGGCGGAACAACGCGTTGCCGCGGCGTTTGTTCTTGTCGGTGGGTTTCCCCTTGCCTTTGCCGAACCTGCCTTTGCCCATCGCCATGATGAGTTTCCTTTTCGTGTCTGTTAGTCTGACTGCTGAAGCGGTGTGATGTGCGTTACGTGTAATACCAGCTGTGTGCCGAGTTGCGCGCCCATGCGGCGCCTGGCTGCCAGAAATCCCTGTATCGTTACCTTGTCGCCCACATGAAACTTTGCAACCGCAGCGGCTATATCGCCGACAGCCACCACACCCACTTCAAGCTCGGTTTGGCGCTCGATGCCGGCTTCAAATTGCTGCGAACGGTGCGTAAGTTTGAAGTTCACCAGAGGCAGCCCGGCGGGCGTGTAACGTAACGATTCTATGGCGGTGATTTCTCCTGCAAGCCTGACCGAATTCAGCGCGTTGGCGTCCACCCTTAGGCGGTAGCCGCCGGCGCGGGTGCGGCAGCCGGTGCAGCGGCCGCTGTCACGGTGGGCGCTGCTGCAGGCCGCTCATCGGACGACGTGCGCGCTCTTTCCTCGCGCATCATCGGCGAGGGTGCTACGGCTGCGTCGCGCATCGACACCGTCAAATGGCGCAGCACCGCGTCGTTAAACTTGAACGCGTGTTCCATTTCAACCAGTGTTTCGTTGTCACACTCGATGTTCAGCAGCACGTAGTGCGCTTTGTGCATCTTCTGGATCGGATAGGTCATCTGGCGACGCCCCCAATCTTCGTGACGGTGGATTTTTCCGCCACGCCCGGTGATCATCTGGCGATAGCGCTCGACCATGCCGGGAACCTGCTCACTTTGATCCGGATGGACGATAAACACGATTTCATAATGTCGCATGCAATAAGCTCCTTATGGGTTGGAAACTGCTGGGCCTCCCGTTATGCGAGACGGTGAGGCAAGGATTTAAATTATTTTAAAAACAGACACTTACTACGAAGTATCGGCCCGCACAAGGCTAACCGAGACGCGGATTTTACAGTAACTGACTGAATTTTCAAGTAAAACTTGGGCGCGTACAGCAGCGGAGCAAAAACCCCTCGCCGATTAAACCCCCGCCAAAGCCGCCTCGACAGCCGCTGCGAGCTTTTCAGTGATCTCGGCACAATGGGTGCCGTCGATGATATACGGCGGCGCCAGCAATACATGGTCGCCATGCTTGCCATCCACGGTGCCGCCCATCGGATAACAAATCAGGCCGCGCGCGAAAGCCGCGCGCTTGATGCGCTGATGCACCTTCAGAGCCAGATCGAAAGTCGATTTGGTGCCACGGTCCGCCACCAGTTCAACACCCAGGAAAAGCCCGCGTCCGCGAACATCGCCCACGTGCGGGTGTGCGCCGAAACGCGCCCGCAATTGCGTCAATAGCGCCGCGCCTTGCGCGCGCACGTTGTCGAGCAGCCGCTCACCTTCTATCGTGTGCTGCACCGCCAGCGCCGCCGCACACGCCAGCGGATGCCCCAGATAGGTGTGGCCATGCTGAAAAAATCCACTGCCGTTCTGTACCGCATCGAAAATCTGTTTCGACACCAGCGTGGCGCCTATGGGCTGATAGCCGCCGCCCAAGCCTTTGGCGACCACGCACATATCGGGCACGATGCCTTCCTGTTCATAGGCAAACAAGCTGCCGGTGCGCCCCATGCCACACATCACTTCATCCAGTATCAGCAGGATGCCATGACGATCACAGATTTCGCGTATGCGCCTGAAGTAGCCGGGGGTTGGCGCAACCGCACCCAGCGTCGCGCCCACCACGGTCTCCGCAACAAACGCGATAACGCGCTTAGGCCCTACGCGTTGCACCATTTCTTCGAGTTCGTCGGCAGCACGCAGACCGTAGCCGGCCTCGGACTCACCCTCTTTGCGGTCGCGGTAGGAATAACAGGGCGCGATATGTTCAACCTGCATCAGCAGCGGCGCAAACGGCGCGCGGCGCCAGCTGTTGCCGCCGACAGCCAGCGCACCCAGTGTGTTGCCGTGATAGCTCTGGCGGCGGCCTATGAAAAGATCGCGCTGTGGCTCGCCGGCTTCAAGAAAATACTGGCGGGCGAGTTTGAGCGCAGCTTCAATCCCCTCCGAGCCGCCCGAGACAAAATACACCCGCTCAAATGCAGTGCCGCTGGCCTGGATCAAAAAATCCGCCAGCGCTTCGGCGGGTTCGCTGCTGAAAAACGCGGTGTGCGCGTAGGCCAGTTTATCGGCCTGCGCTTTGATCGCATCAATCACCGCACGGTGCCCATGCCCCAAGCAGGAAACCGCGGCGCCACCTGATGCATCGAGGTAGCGGCGGCCTTCGCGGTCGGTCAGATACGCTCCCGCGCCCGCCACGGCCAACGGCGGATCGGTTCTGGCATCGCGGTGAAAGACATGTGTCATGGCGAAAAAAAGCCGCAGCACGGTACGCCACGGCGTGCGCTATTCATAGGCACGGTCAGGCGCGCAGCAATGCCAGCACGCCTTGAATTTCCTTGCGTACCAATAAGGCTTTAGCCTGCCCCGCTGCATTCAGCACAAGTTCGGGCGCGGCAACGGTTACGCTCCCGCGGGATTTGGTGTAACGCCCGCCTTCACTGGCGAGATCATCCAGCTGGTTGCGGGCGCCGCTGATGGTAAAGCCCTGATCGTAAAGCAGCTCGCGGATGCGGCGGATCAACAGCACTTCATGATGTTGATAATAGCGGCGGTTTCCGCGACGCTTGACCGGCTTTAACTGGGTGAACTCCTGCTCCCAGTAACGCAACACGTGCGGCTTTACACCGCACAACTCGCTGACTTCACCAATGGTGAAATAGCGCTTCGCGGGGATCGGCGGCAGTTGCGCTTTATGCGCTGGGCTTTCCACCGTAGCGCTGCTCCACCATGGCCTTCAACTTTTGCGAAGCGTGAAACGTAACTACGCGGCGCGCGGTAATCGGTATTTCTTCACCGGTTTTCGGATTACGTCCGGGGCGTTGCGGTTTCAGGCGCAACTGAAAATTGCCGAACCCGGACAATTTAACGCCTTTGCCGGCCTCCAGCGCGTGACGCACTTCCTCAAAGAACGTCTCAACCATATCCTTCGCCTCACGCTTGTTGAGGCCCACTTTCTCGAACAACAGATCGGCAAGTTCAGCCTTCGTTAAAGTCATGTGTCCCCTCTTAGCGAAGCTTGGCGTTGAACTGGTTTTGCAGGATTTTTATAATTGCCGAGACTGCGAAATCGACTTCCGCATCGGTCATTGTTTTATGAGTATCCTGTACTAACATCCTGAATGCAAGACTTTTTTTACCACTTTCCATGGCCGCACCACGGTAAATGTCAAATACCGAAATGTCAATAATGAGCGCTGGTTTTTGCGCATTTACCGCATCGAGAATTGCTTGATACGAGACATTTTCATCGAAAGTCAAAGCCAAATCCCGCCAAACGGATGGATATTTGGAAATGACCGCATATTGGGGCAGCAAACGCGACGTTGCTGCGTCCAGTGCCACCTCAAACAACACCGGCGCTATAGCGAGATCATATTTTTGCCGCCAGCGCGGATGTAGTTCGCCTATCCAGCCTATGCTGTCGCCCGCCCGCAACACGCGCGCGCTTTTGCCCGGGTGCAGCGCCGGATGTAGCGCCGCTTCGAAGCTCAAAGTGCGAGGCTGAAACAGCGCTTCCAGGTCAGCCTTTACATCATAAAAGTCCAGCGGCCTCGCCGGGCGTATGCCCCATTGTTCAGGGTGTGCGTCTCCACACGCCGCCGCGCCGATGCGCCACGGCTGTTGATACGCCCCGGCGTTGGCGTCCGCGGCAAAACAACGTCCGGCTTCAAACACGCGCACGCGCGCTTGTTTGTGATGCAGATTGTAGGCAACCGTGCCGATCAATCCGCCGATCAAACTGGATCGCATCACCGCCATCTGACTCGCGATCGGGTTCGCCAGCCTGACCGGCGCCGCATTGGCGCAGAAATCCTGCTCCCACTGCGCATCCACAAAACTATAGGTCACCACTTCCTGATAGTCGCGTGCCGCCAGCAAGTGACGTATCGCAGCGTTTGAGCGTTGCTGCTCCACCACCGGCAACGCCGCCGATGCCACCACCGGCGCACACGAAGGAATGCGGTTGTAACCGTGAACGCGCGCAATTTCTTCGATCAGGTCTTCTTCGATGGCGACATCAAAACGGTACGCGGGCGGCGTCACGCGCAGACCGCCCGCTATCGCCACCTGCGCAAACCCCAGGCGCGTGAAAATACCCGCAATCACGTCGACGGCAAGTGCAATTCCCAATACCCGTTCGACTCTCGCAAAGCGCAAATCAACCGGCTTGCGCTGCGGCGTGTGCGTCGCATCTTCGGCCGCCGCCAGCGGCCCGGCGCTGCCGCCGCAAATATCCAGCGTGAGCTGGGTTGCGCGCTCCATCGCCTCGCGCGCATCCGCGAAATTCACGCCACGCTCAAAACGATACGACGAGTCCGAGCCAAAACCCAGCAGCCGCGATTTACCGGCGATCACATCCGGGTCAAAATACGCGGCTTCCAGCAGTATGTCGCGCGTTTCATTTCCCACCGCGCTGTGCGCGCCGCCCATGATGCCGGCAAGCGCCAGCGCCTTGCGGTCATCGGCGATCAGCAGAAACGATGGCGTGAGTTCGCGTGTTTCGCCATTCAGCAGCGCGAGTTTTTCGCCAGGCTTAGCGAACCGCACATGAATGCCGCCTTCGATTTTTGCCGCGTCGAATGCATGTAGCGGTTGCCCCAACTCCAGCATCACGTAATTGGTGACATCCACCACGGCGCTGACGGAACGAATGCCGCTGCGCGCGAGACAGCGCACCATCCACTGCGGCGTGGGCGCGCTGACATCGACGCCGCGCACGATGCGGCCGCAATACAGCGGACACGCTGCCGGCGCCTCCAGTGTAATCTGCGGCGCGGCAGCATGGCTGGCGTTAACCGCGATGATTTTAAGCGGCTGCAGGAGTGTGCCACTCAACGCAGCCACTTCACGCGCAAGCCCGCGCACGCTCAGACAATCACCGCGATTGGGCGTGGGCTTGCTGTCAAAAATAACGTCATCCAAATCCAGTGCCTGGCGAATATTGACGCCGATGGCCGCATCCGCCGCCAGTTCCAGCAATCCGTCCGTGGCATCGCTCAAACCCAATTCGCGCGCCGAACACAACATGCCGTTCGACGCAACGCCGCGCACCCTGGCCGCCTTGATTTCCATGCCGGGCAAGGAAGCGCCCACCAACGCTGTTGGCACCCGCAGGCCCGCACGCACGTTGGGCGCGCCACACACTATCGTCAGCGGCGCGTCATTGACGTTGTCCGAGACGCTGACCTGACACACCTTCAGGCGATCGGCCTGCGGGTGTGCTGCCACCGTCAGCACCACGCCCACCACCACACGCTCGAATGGCGGCGCGACCGCTGCCACGCCTTCGATTTCGATGCCCCCGAAGGTTAGTAAATCCGCCAGCGCGCCGGTGGCGAGCGGCGGATTGACAAAGCGGCGCAGCCAGTTCTCGGAAAATTTCATGACGCCGTCGATACCCTAGCGAAATTGCCGCAAAAAACGCAGATCGTTTTCAAAGAACAGGCGCAAATCGTTGACGCCGTAACGCAGCATGGTCAGACGATCGAGTCCCATGCCAAATGCAAAACCCTGAAATTGTTCGCTGTCGATATTCACGTTTTTCAACACGCGCGGGTGCACCATGCCGCAGCCGCCGATTTCCAGCCAGCTTTCACCGAAGCTCATGTCGATTTCGGCTGAGGGCTCGGTAAACGGAAAAAACGAGGGCCGGAAACGCACTTGCAGATCAGTGCGCTCAAAAAAGAGTTTAAAAAACTCGGTGACAACACCTTTCAGATTGGCGAACGAAATGCGTTCGTCAATCCATAAACCCTCGACCTGATGAAACATCGGCGAGTGTGTGGCATCGGAATCGACACGGTACACACGCCCCGGTGCGATAATACGTATCGGCGGCTGGTGCGATTCCATGTAGCGCACCTGTATCGGCGAGGTATGCGTGCGCAACAGGTGCTTGCCGCCTTCGAGGTAGAAGGTGTCGTGCATGGAGCGTGCCGGATGATTTTCCGGCTGGTTCAACGCGGTGAAATTGTAGAAATCAGTTTCAATTTCCGGGCCATCAGCCACCGCGAAACCCAGCGACTGGAAAATTTGCTCCACGCGCTCCAGGGTACGCGACACCGGATGCAGGCCGCCGAGTCCGCTGCCGCGTCCCGGCAATGTGACATCGAGCGATTCTTGTTTTAATTGCGCTTCGAGTCTGGCGTTTTGGATGTGCTCACGGCGTTCGGTGAGCGCTTGTTCGATAATATTTTTTGCGGCATTGATGCGCGCACCCATTGCTGGTTTTTCGGCAGCGGGCAGCTTGCCCAGACCCTTCAACTGCTCGGTCAGCAGGCCGTTCTTGCCAAGGTAGCGCGCCTTGGTCTGCTCCAGCGCGTCAGCGTCGCTGATCGCGCTGAAGGCAGCGAGCGCATCTTTTACCAGGGCATCCAAATCTTGCATGGGTGATGAGTAGTGTCGGTGGTTTCACGTATCGTAGCGCAAAAAAAAGAGGCTGGAGAGCCTCTTTTTCCCAAGGCTGCGTTTGACCGCAGTAGCTTGTGTTTACACCGCTGCGCCGGAACTCGCGAGATTGGCTTTGGCGGTCTCCACAAACTTGGCAAAAGCCGGTTTGTCGAGTACCGCGATATCGGCCAGCACTTTGCGATCCACTTCAACCGCAGCCTTCTTAAGACCGTACATGAATTGGCTGTAGCTCAGGTCGTGCTCGCGCACCGCCGCGTTGATACGCGTAATCCACAGTGAACGGAACACGCGCTTTTTGTTGCGGCGGTCGCGATAGGCATACTGCCCGGCGCGCATCACCGCTTCATTGGCGACCCGGAATACATTATTGCGGCGACCGCGAAAACCCTTGGCTTTCTCGATGACTTTTTTGTGCGCCGCACGCGCGATCACTCCACGTTTTACTCTTGGCATGGTTGATCTCCTTTAATAGGGCAGCATGGCGCGAACGGCACGCACGTTTGACGCGTGCACCGCGGTACCACCGCGCAACTGACGCTTGCGCTTGGTGCTTTTCTTGGTGAGTATGTGACGCATAAAGGCCGATCCACGTTTAATTCCGCCATTACCCTGCTTACGGAAACGCTTGGCCGCGCCACTCTTGGTCTTGAGTTTCGGCATGACTACCTCGTTTTAACATAGCGCCGGGTGTTCTTCGAAAATAGATCGGAGAAACTTTTAATACCCGGACAACTACTTCTTGTTTACTGCTGGATTACTGCTGGTTTTATACCGCTCTACTTCTTTTCAATCTCTGCCGCAGCGGTGGCGGTGGCTGTCGCCGCTGCTACTGCTACCAGCGCAACCGCTGGCGCCTTTTTTTCCACTGCTGCCACAGCGGGCTTGCCTGCCGCTGCGGACGCGGCTTTCGCAGCGCCTTTCACCGGGGCCTTACCGCCTTTTTTGGGGGACATCACCATCACCAACTGACGTCCTTCCATTTTCGGAAACTGCTCAACTATCGCGTGCGGCTCTAATTCACTGCGTATGCGTTCGAGCAGCCGTATGCCGAATTCCTGATGCGCCATTTCGCGGCCACGATACCGCAAAGTGACTTTAACCTTGTCGCCTTCTTCCAGAAACCGCATCAGGTTTCTGAGTTTGATCTTGTAGTCACCTTCATCGGTGCCGGGGCGGAATTTGACTTCCTTGACCACGATCTGCTTTTGCTTCAATTTGGCTTCGTGCTGCCGCTTGCTCTCACGGTATTTGAACTTGCCAAAATCCATAATGCGGCATACGGGTGGGTTCGCGGTCGGCGCGATTTCCACCAGATCCAGCTCGGCCTCTTCGGCAAGCTTGTTGGCTGCCGCAATGCTCACCACACCGACCTGTTCACCAGCGGCGCCGATCAAGCGCACTTCCGCTGCCGTGATTTCCGTGTTGATGCGTGCTTCTTTTTCCTGTGCTATGCGATAACTCCTTGATTTAATTAATCTTATTTATGCATACTCATGCCGCCGCTCAGCGTCCAAACTGAGTTTCATCGCGCTTTAAACGCGAAACAAAATCCGCTAGAGCCATTGGGCCCAAGTCCTCACCTTTGCGGGTTCTGACGGCAACCTGACGGGCTGCAACTTCCTTATCGCCGACGACCAACTGATAAGGGAGCTTTTGGAGACTATGTTCCCGTATTTTATAGGAAATCTTCTCATTTCTCAAGTCCGATACGGCGCGCACGCCCGCCGCTTTCAGCGCCAGTGCGACCTCTTTGGCGTAATCCGCCTGATGTTCAGTGATACTCGCGACCACCACCTGAACCGGCGCCAGCCACACCGGCATGGCCCCGGCGTAGTGCTCGATCAGGATGCCGATAAAGCGCTCCAGCGATCCCAGGATAGCCCGGTGCAGCATCACCGGCGTGCGGCGGGTGTTGTCTTCCGCCACATACTCTGCTCCCAGCCGGCCGGGTAAAGCGAAATCCAGTTGCAGCGTGCCGCATTGCCAGACGCGCGCCAACGAATCTCTGAGCGAAAATTCGATTTTGGGCCCGTAGAACGCACCTTCGCCCGGATTGAGTTCCCAGGTTAACTGCTTTGCATTGAGCGCGGCGGTGAGCGCAGCTTCGGCACGATCCCACACCTCATCCGCGCCGATGCGCTTGGGCGGGCGCGTGGAGAGCTTGATTTCGATATCGTTAAAACCAAAGTCGGCGTATACGCCGCGCAGCAAATCGATAAAGCGCACGGCTTCGTCCTGTATCTGCGCTTCGGTGCAGAAAATATGCGCATCGTCCTGCACGAACCCGCGCACCCGCATCAGCCCGTGCAGCGCACCCGAGGGCTCATTGCGATGGCACGAACCAAATTCCGCAATACGCAGCGGCAACTCGCGATAACTTTTTACGCCCTGATTAAAAATTTGCACATGACCGGGACAATTCATCGGCTTCACCGCGTAGTCGCGCTTCTCCGACTCGGTGGTAAACATCAGCTCGCGATAGTTTTCCCAGTGTCCGGATTTCTCCCACAGCACACGATCCATCACCATCGGCGTGCGCACTTCACGGTAACCCGCATCGTCGAGCAGCCTGCGCAGGTACTGCTCTATGATCTGCCACAGCGTCCAGCCATGCGGGTGCCAGAACACCATGCCGGGCGCTTCTTCCTGCAGATGAAACAAGTCCAGCTGCCGGCCGAGCTTGCGGTGGTCGCGTTTTTCCGCTTCTTCGAGACGATGCAGATAGGCTTCCTGATCTTCTTTTTTGGCCCATGCCGTGCCGTACACGCGCGTGAGCATTTCGTTTCTGGAGTCACCACGCCAATAGGCGCCCGCAACTTTCATCAGCTTGAATACCTTCAATTTACCCGTCGACGGCACATGCGGGCCGCGGCACAGGTCGATGAAATCATCCTGCTTATACAAAGAGATCGGCTCACTCGACGGAATCGAGGCAATAATTTCCGCTTTGTACTTTTCACCGATGCCACTGAAGAATTTGACCGCCTCATCGCGCGCCATTTCCTGATGCTCAATTTTCACATCGCGCTTGGCGATCTCATTCATGCGTTTTTCAATCACCGCCAAATCGTCGGGGGTAAAGGGCCGCCGGTACGAAAAATCATAGAAAAATCCATCGTCAATAACCGGGCCTATCGTCACCTGCGCATCGGGGAAAAGCGCCTTCACGGCGTGCGCCAGCAGGTGCGCCGTTGAATGACGCAATACCTCAAGACCCACAACATCCTTGTCAGTGACAATCGCCAGCTCGGCATCACTCTCCATGCGATGAGCGGTATCCACCAGCTTGCCGTTGACCCACCCCGCCAGCGCCGCCTTGGCGAGGCCGGGGCCGATGGCAGCCGCCACCTCGGCAACCGTCACCGCATTTTCGAAATGCCGGATCGAACCATCGGGCAGTTTTACATTGACCATTTGCCTGTCTCCAACTCACATGCAACCAACAACCCCAAAAAAAAGTGCGGACTAGCCGCACTTTTTCTGACCACCACGAAAAGCACAGACGCGACTAGGCGTTGGTTAGGTAATCGCCCCGAGTTCGCGGTGCCACGGATACCAAAGAGCTCACTTTGTATGCTCCAACACAATTTTATGAAAATACTTTTTTTGGAGTCTATCATGAATTCCGATCATGAATTCCGCGCTGGATTTATCGCAAAAATGGACGACATCTGCACGCCCGCTCTTTCGCGCCTTTGAGCGCGTCCCGACTATTGGCAGACGGTTTTCGCGCCATCGGAGTAAACTCTCTATCATGCCAATCGCCACACCCTCACCTATACGCCAACGCGCAGGCCGTCCCGCTACCGGTTTTACGCTACTTGAATTGCTCGTGGTCGTGGCCATTATCGGCCTGCTTGTTGGCTATGTTGCACCCCGTTATTTCAGTCAAGTGGGCAAATCCGAAGTCAACGTCGCCAAGGCGCAAATTGACGCCCTGGAAAAGGCGCTTGACCAATATCGGCTTGATACAGGTCGCTATCCAGCTACTGAATTAGGATTGGCAGCGCTGGTGAACCGCCCGGCAAACGAGCCCAAGTGGAACGGGCCATACCTGAAGAAAGCCGTGCCGCTCGATCCGTGGGGTCACGCCTACATCTACAAAATCCCCGGTGAGCGTGACGACTACGACTTGATATCGTATGGCAAGGATGGTCAGCCGGGTGGAACCGGCGAAAACGCAGATATCACCAATCACTAGGGCGCCACTGCTGTTGCCATGCGCTTCGAATTCAAAGGCATAACGCCGGACGGCCAAATCAAGCGCTTGCAATTGCAGGCGCTGGATGAGGCCAGCGCGCGTGACCAGGCTTCAGGCATGGGCTATGCGGTACTCTCAATCAGTCGTCGCGCAGACTTGTCTTCGCTATGGAAATACTCCCGCGAACGATTTCCGGTATTGCTGTTCAGCCAGGAACTGTTAGTGTTACTCAATGCCGGATTGCCCTTGGTCGTCGCCATCGAAACCCTTGCTGAAAAGGAACGCCACGCCAGCCTGCGCAATGTGCTGGAACGCATAGCGGGCACGCTGCGGCAGGGCCGCACATTGTCGGCGGCGCTCGAACAGCACCCAGACACTTTCAGTGCGCTTTACATTGCCACGGTACGAGCCAGTGAACGCACCAGCGATCTCGGGCCGACGCTGGCCCGCTATATTGCGTATCAGAACCAGGTCGATGTCTTACGCAAGCGCTTGGTGAATGCTTCCATTTACCCCGCGCTACTCATACTGGCGGGCGGGCTCGTCAGCCTGTTTTTACTGCTTTACGTAGTACCGCGCTTCGGCAAAATTTACGAAGAGCGCAGTACCGATTTACCGTGGATTTCCAAGCTCCTGCTCTATTGGGGGCAGGCAGTGGAAGGCAACGCGCTGTGGGTTCTTGGTGCAGCACTGGTGCTGGGCATTGCGCTTTGGCAAGTGCTTCGCTTACCCCAGGTACGGGCGAGCATCGAATCGCTGCTATGGCGACTGCCTGCCATTGGCGAGCACATGAAGGTCTATCAACTTGCGCGCTTTTACCGCACGATAGGCATGCTGCTGCGCGGTGGCATGCCACTCGTGGCAGCCCTCGACCTGGGTACTGATTTGCTGCATCCGGTCATGCGCGAACGTCTGGCGCGCGCCAGCCTGGCCATACGTGAAGGCCGCCCTGTGGCAGAATCCATGGAAACCAACGGCCTGACCACGCCCGTCGCACTGCGCCTGCTTTTTGTGGGCGGACAAAGTGGCAACATGGGAGAGATGATGGATCGCGTAGCACTGTTTCACGACGAGGAGATCAGCCGCTGGGTGGATTGGTTCACGCGGTTGTTTGAGCCCATCTTGATGGGCGTCATCGGCATTGTGATCGGCGGCATTGTTATTTTGATGTACATGCCTATTTTTGAGCTTGCGGGAAGCCTGAAAAAAGTGCGGTAAGTTCCAACGGCGGCCACACTTTTTCCGCGGCGCAGATCATACAGGCACGCGCAGCGGCATCCAGCACACGCCGGCGCCTCGTTGAGTTACTCGAAGAGCAACAGGGACTGGCGCCCGATGAATTCGTTTTAACGCTTGGCGCCACCCTGCGCATTGCAACCCTGCGCATGGACGAGCTACGCCTTGCCACTCCGCTGTTTGACACAGTTCCATTCAGCGAATGCTCGCAACGCAATTGCGTGTTAGTACGTAACGATGCGGGCAACGCGGTTCTGATTACGGATGACCCGTTCAACGGTGAGCTGCAATCTTGGGCGGACGAACGCATTCAACACACGCACACATGGGCGCTCGTACATCGTGGCGATCTTATCGCTTATTTGGCCCGTCACGAAGAGATGCTACGCGCGCTGGATGCCGTGCATGCCACCAACCAACCCGCCTCCGACGAGCAACTGCATCTCGAAGACCTGTCACTCAAAGCCATCAGCGATGAAACCAGCGAAGTCGTGCGGCTCGTGCATTCCACGTTACGTGACGCGCTGAAAATTGGCGCGAGCGACATCCACCTGGAAACCGTCGCCAGCGGACTAGTCATCAAATTTCGCATTGATGGCCTTCTTTCTCAGGCCAAGACCCTAACCGATCGCCAGCAGGCCGAGCAGGCGCTATCGCGCATTAAAGTACTCGCGGAACTTGATGTCACGGAACGTCGCATACCGCAGGACGGGCGTTTCAAGGCTATGGATCGCGGCCGCGCGGTTGATTTCCGGGTATCTATTATGCCGAGCATCCATGGTGAAGATGCTGTGTTGCGGGTACTCGACAAGCAATCGCTCTATGAAAGCACACAGCAACAGTTATCACTCGACTCATTGGGCTTCGAAGACAGTGATGTCCGGCTGCTGCGCCGGTTGTCGCATGAACCCTACGGCATGTTGCTCGTCACCGGCCCGACCGGCAGCGGTAAAACCACAACGCTCTACGCGGCGATCAGTGAAATCAACAATGGCCAGGATAAAATCGTCACCATCGAAGATCCGGTTGAATATCAATTACCCGGTGTATTGCAAATACCCGTCAATGATAAAAAGGGACTCACTTTTGCGCTGGGCCTGCGATCCATTCTGCGGCACGATCCCGACAAGATCATGGTCGGTGAAATTCGCGATCCGGAAACGGCTAACATCGCCGTGCAATCCGCTCTTACCGGTCACCTTGTTTTTACCACCGTGCATGCGAACAATGTGTTCGATGTGATTGGCCGCTTCATGCACATGAATGTAGACCTTTACGGTTTCGTATCAGCACTAAACGCCATCCTCGCGCAACGTCTGGTGCGTCTGATATGCGCGCATTGCGCGCAAGACTACCAGCCCGCGCCTGGATTACTGGGGGAATCCGGCATCGCCCTCGCCGATGCAGGATCATACCGCTTTCGTATCGGCCGCGGATGTCGCGAATGCCGAGGTTCAGGGTACAAGGGACGCAAAGCCATCGCTGAACTCATGATACTCAATGACGAACTACGCGAACTCATTACCACACGCGCTTCGGTACGTCAACTCAAGGAAGCCGCGCACCGCTCCGGCACACGTCTGCTGCGGGCAGCGGCGCTGGATGCCGTCAAACGAGGCAATACCACACTGGAGGAGATCAACCGTGTCACTTTTGTGGCGTGACCGGCTGCTGATTTCACTCGCGCCCGGCGAGTTAAGCTGGGTAAGGCTGAGCGGCCTGTTAAAACCAGAAGTTCGTGCCAGGAACAGTTTACCCTTCGATCACGCGTACGGTGCGCATAACTGGGATGGCGCCGTCGCGGCGCTGCGATCCCAGGTTCCGCGGTGGGAACAGGATAAGCTCACCGTACGCCTCGTGCTTTCCAATCATTTTGTGCGCTACGTACTGGTGCCACATAGCGACAGCATCAGCGGTCACGATGAAGAAATGGCTCTCGCGCGATTCCACTTCACTAAAGTGCATGGCGATGCCAGTCGCGACTGGGACAT
>CAMBCF010000045.1 GCA_945864585.1 Bordetella parapertussis
TTCCGCGGCAAAAGTTATCGCCTCAAAGAAGCCGCCAATCGCCTTGCAAAGGCTAACCATTCCGAGTAACAATCCAGCCAGTCCTGTCGTGCGCCCTGGGGGATTTTGACCCGGCCACAGATGGGGGAATTTGAAGTGGCCGCCGGGGCCTAGAACCCCAGATCAAACGCATGACTGTGCAGGATTTGCTGCGCCATACGTCGGGATTACCTTCGGGCGCTGCAGGCGCTAATCCTGTGAAGCAGGCGTATTTTGATGCAAGAATCGGCAATCGCAACGACACCAGCGCGGCCTATTTGGCCAAGCTGGCGAAAATGCCCCTGCTGTTCCAGCCCGGCACAACCTGGGAATACGGCGCATCGGTGGACGTGCTGGGCATCATCGTCGAGCGCGTGAGTGGAATGCCGCTGGATAAATTCATCGCGGAACGCATCACAGGTCCCTTGAAGCTGGCCGATACGGGGTTCGCTGCTCCACCCGAAAATGCCAACCGTGGCGCGCGTCCGCAGCGCGAGGGACCCAAGAATGTAGTGCCTAATATTGCGCTGGTGACCGATGTGCATACCTTCAAGAGCGGCAGCGGCGGCATGGTGTCAACCGCTGCGGATTACGCGCGCTTCTGTCAATTTTTGCTCAACGGCGGCGAAGTGGATGGCGTGCGTCTGGTTTCGCCCAAGACCATTGAGTTGATGACCAGCAACCACCTGCCGCCGGGAACACCGATAGGCCCGGACATGGTCCGCTTCGAGGCGCTGGCGCCGTCGGCGGAAATGGGCCAGGGCTTCGGATTGGGCTTTGCCGTGCGTACGGAAGCGGGCCGCAATCCTCTGCCGGGATCCGTGGGCGACTACTATTGGGGTGGCGCGCAGGGCACTTACTTCTGGATCGACCCGAAAGAAAAACTCTACGTGGTGTTGATGATGCAATCGCCTGCGGCGCGCTTGCCTTATCGGTTTTTGCTGCGGCAGATGGTTTATCAGGCGGTGATCAAATAAGGTTCGTGCGGCCTTCGTACGGATCGTAAACCCACATTGTCGTTCCTGTGTGCGCGGGAACGACAGGGCGCGTTCTTACCCTTGGTCACGACCGGCGCGCGTATCGCCGGTGAAGCTGTAGTTGAGCACGCTTGTTGCCGGTGCGGGCAGGATAAAACCCCGCGTTGCCTTAGAGCGCGGTTTCGCCGCCGATGCGTCCGCGCGGCTTCAATCAATGTATGGCCACGATATGGGGTAACGACCCTGGTCAATGTGCTTTCAGTTGCGTTGTGGCAAATTATATGGAATTTGCCTGTAGACACCGGCTGGATCCTGACGTAATCATGACGCTCTACCTGCTCATCGCAATGGCGGTTTTCACGCACCTTGGCTTCGCCGGCAGCCGGCTGGCGGTGCCGTTGTATGCGGTCGATCAGGGCGCAGGGCCGTTTGTGGTGGGCACCATTGTTGCACTCTACGCGGCGTTGCCCGCGGTGCTGGCGTTGCCGATGGGGCGCATGGCGGATCGCATCGGTTACAAGCTGCCGTTGCTGTTGGGCGCCAGCGGCATATTTGCATCGCTGTTATTGCCGTGGCTGTGGCCGTCGATGACCACGCTGTATTTCGTGGCGTCGCTGATCGGTGTATCGTTCATGACGTTTCAGTTGTCGATACAAACGCTGGTCGGCGCGATAGCGGGGCCGGAAGTGCGCGCGCGTAATTTCAGTCTGCTGAGTCTGGGTTACGCGTCGGCGAATTTCGCTGGTCCGCTGATTGCCGGTGTGTTAATCGACACTGTGGGTTACGCGCGCACCTTTGCAATACTTGCCGTGCCATTGATTCCCGCCATTGTGCTGGCGGCGACGAGCGCGCGCTGGATGCCGAACGTGCATGCCAAAGCAGCAGCGGTGAGGGGCGGCATGTTCGAGTTGCTGCGCATCAAAGGTCTGCGCAACACGCTGATCGCCAGCGGCATCGTGTCGTCGGCGTGGGACGTGTATCAGTTTTTCATGCCGATTTACGGGCGCTCGCTGGGCATGTCGGCTACGGCTATCGGCTTGGTGCTGAGTGCGTTTGCCATCGCGATAATTCTGGTGCGTGCGGTACTGCCGTTTTTCGTGCGGCGCCTGGGTGAGACGCAGACCCTCACCTACGCCATGTTTGTTGCGTGTGCAGCGTTCTGTTTGTTCCCGCTTTTCAGCAGTGCCTGGGCGCTGGCGGCGGTGTCGTTTTTACTGGGTGTGGGCGCCGGCGTGGGCCAGCCGCTGTCGATGACGCTGGTGTTCAACGCCTCACCCAAGGGGCGCGAAGGCGAGGCTGCGGGCATGCGCATTACCGTCAATCAGGTTGCGCACTTTGTGATCCCGCTTTTCTTCGGCGCCGTAGGTTCCGCAGCCGGATACGCTGCGGTATTTCTGACCAACGCCGGTTTTTTGATGGCTGGCGGCTATATCAGCAAGCGGTATTTGGGTAAGGATTGAATTAACGCAGATACTTGCCAAACCACGCCAGCACGCGCTTCCAGCCATCCCGTGCTGCGTGTACGCGGTACTGTTCCCGGTCCACCGCAAAGAACGCATGCCCGCAGTTCTCGTAAGTGTGAAACTCGTTACGCTTGGCGACCGCCGGAGCAATAACCAATCACACCCACCTTGCCGCTCGAATACGGCAGCGTGCGCAGATAATGAGGACCTGGCCCGCATGCTGATCGGGCAGCAGTGCGATTTTCGGCGTTATCGCACGGCGCTACCGGCGGATTCACGATTTTATCTTAGTTGAATTGCGGTTTTTGCTGCGCGATTTTCGACGCGCAATCTTCATCGGTGATTACGCCGGCCCTGCGATAGGGCGATGACGGCGTCGGTTCCGCCGAAGCTAAGCGCGGATTATTTTTCCCCGATTAAACAAATTCCGCGGATCAAGCGCCTGCTTGATCGCCTGCATTACCGCGACCGCATCGCCGTGTTCGGCATCCAGAAAATCCAGCTTGCCATAGCCGATGCCATGTTCGCCGGTGCAAGTGCCGTTCATGGCGAGCGCGCGCGACACCAAACGGTGATTGATGCGTTCGGCTTCTGCGAGGTCGTGCGGGTTGCCGGGATCGACCATGATGGCGAGATGGAAGTTGCCGTCGCCGACGTGGCCGAATAGCGCAATCGGCAGCGGTGACTGCTGTACGTCCCTGGCTGTTTCGGCGATGCACTCGGCGAGCCGCGAAATCGGCACGCACACATCGGTGGCCATGGCGCGGCCGCCGGGTTTCAGTCTCAGGCACGCGGGGTAGGCGTCGTGGCGCGCCTGCCACAGGCGGGTGCGGTCTTCCTGCCGGGTAGCCCATTCGAAATCCATACCGCCTTGTTCGCGCGCGATGTCCTGCACGGTTTGCGCTTGTTCGGCGACGGACGCCGCGGTGCCGTGAAATTCGCAGAACAGCATGGGCGCTACTCGCAAGCCCAGTTTGCTGTAGCCGTTGACGGCCTCGATGGTAAGCGCGTCCAGCAGCTCGCAGCGCGCGATCGGCACGCCGAGTTGTATGGTCTGGATGACGGTGCGCACCGCGGCGTCTATGGTGGGGAAGGTGCAGGTCGCGGCTGAGGCGGCTTCGGGTTGCGGGTAGAGCCGCAGCGTCACTTCGGTGATCAACCCCAGCGTACCTTCGGAGCCGACGAACAATCGCGTGAGATCGTAGCCGGCGGCGGATTTGCGCGAGCGGCCGCCGGTTTTGATGAGACCTCCGTCAGCAAGCACCAGCGTCAGTCCCAGCACGTTCTCGCGCATGGTGCCGTAGCGCACGGCGTTGGTGCCGGAGGCGCGCGTGGCAGCCATGCCGGCGAGCGTGGCATCGGCGCCGGGGTCAATGGGAAAAAATAATCCCGTGTGTTGCAAATGTTGATTGAGTTGTTTGCGCGTGACACCAGCCTGCACCGTGCAATCCATGTCATCGACGTTCACCGCGAGGATGTTGTTCATGCGGCTCATGTCCACGCAGATGCCGCCGTGGATGGCGAGCACATGGCCTTCAACCGAAGTGCCTACACCGTAGGGGATGATATTGGTGTTGTGTGTGGCGCAGAGCTGGACGATGGCTACCGCTTCTGCCGTGGATTGTGGAAACACTACGGCATCGGGTGCTGCTACCGGGAATGCCGATTCGTCTTTGCCGTGGTGCTCGCGGATGGCCTGCGAGGTGGTGAAGCGCTCGCCGAATTTTTCGCGCAAAGCGGCGATGAGTTGCGGGGGGCAGGGGGTGCGGAGCAGTTCGGGTTTGTTCATGGCGGATGACCTGCGTACAAGGTCCGGAGTTTCACTCAACTACTTCGCCACCGGATGATTTGCCAAAGTCTCCAGCGCCTTCACCATGCCGGAGTGATCCCACTTGGCGCCGCCCTGTGCGACACACGCGTTGAACATTTCCTGTGCGGTTGCGGTATTCGGCAGCGACACACCCATGGCACGCGCGCCTTGCAGGGCGAGGTTCAAATCCTTCTGGTGCAGCTCGATGCGAAAGCCGGGATCGAAGGTGCGCTTGATCATGCGCTCGCCGTGCACTTCAAGTATGCGCGAGGCGGCAAATCCGCCCATCAGCGCCTGCCGCACTTTCGCCGGATCGGCGCCCGCTTTGGAGGCAAACACCAGCGCTTCGCTCACCGCTTCGATGTTGAGCGCGACGATGATCTGGTTGCACACTTTGCAGGTTTGGCCGTCGCCGTTGCCGCCGACCAGTGTGATGTTTTTGCCCATCAGTTCAAACACAGGTTTTACTTTGTCGAAGGTCGCGGGGTTGGCGCCGACCATGATGGTAAGCGATGCGGCTTTGGCGCCGACTTCGCCCCCGGACACCGGTGCATCGACGTATTCGCATCCGAGACGATTGATTTTCCTGGCTAAGGCTTTGGTTTCTATCGGCGATATCGAGCTCATGTCGATGACGATTTTGCCTTTGCCTAAACCTGCAGCGACGCCGTCGGCGCCGAACAGCACTTTGTCCACATCCGGCGTGTCGGGCACCATGATGATGATGATGTCAGCTTTCTGCGTGACCTCTTTGGCACTGACACAAGCCTTGCCGCCGGCGTCGGTGAGTTCTGCCGCCACACCGCTGCGTGAAGTCAGAAACAGCGTGTGACCGCCTTTGATGAGGTTCGTTGCCATGGGTTTTCCCATGATGCCAAGGCCGATGAATCCGATGTTGCTCATAATGTTCTCCAGTAAAGTTCAATAGCGATTTTGGCATGGGAAATGAAATTAAGCAGAGCTATTTAAATGGGTGTTTAGTTCATGTAAAAACATGCGGATGCGTTTGACGTTAGCGCCGAAGTCGCTGCTGCCGACACGCGAAGCGGAGCGCATGTCCAGCTGCAAACCGTCTGGGTGCAGGCGCATGCGGATCACCACATCATCCTTGAAGCGCATCCACGGTGTGGTGGCGGTGGCTTCGATGCGGCCTTGCGCTTCGTTCACGTCGGCTGCCGCGATGACCCACCGCAGTGATGTGCAGACGGCGAGCGCGGCGCGAAAAATCACCGGCAGTGATTGCGTTAACAGTAACGGCAGCATATCCGGATACGCCAGCCGGTGTTCCTCGCCATGCAGGCCGCTGTATTCCACCCCGTTTGCGCACCGCCGTCGTAATTCGCGCAGCGCGATGAATTGCGGCGGATCATCCGCGGCTGTGGACACATCATGAATCCATGGCATCGGTTATTCCGGTGTGATCTTCGTGGCTTTGACGACGCGCGCTCATTTCACGATATCGCTCTTGATTGCAAGTATTTGTTTCAATGGGAAATTCCAAAAAGCCGATGGCTGAGCGCAACATACAGGTAGTGGCATTAGTTTAACGCATGCGCTGCGTATAATCGGGCCACCATGAATGATCTGTCACAGACGCCTATAGTTGGAATCGCTGGCATCCTGCTCGCCGCCGGCGCGGGAACTCGCTTTGGCGGCGGCAAGCTGCTGCATTTGCTGGATGGCGTGGCCATCGGCGTGTGTTCGGCGCGCAATATGCTGGCGGCGGGGTTGCCGGTAACAGCAGTGGTGCGCCCGGGCAGCGATGAACTCGCGCGATTGCTGCAAAGCGAGGGCGTGATGGTAACGGTGTGCAGCGCCGCCGCTGAAGGCATGGGCGTGAGTCTTGCACACGCTGTTGCACAGACCCGTGCGGCGGCAGGCTGGGTGGTTGCGCTCGCAGACATGCCGCAGATTAAACCGCAAACGATTCGTCAGATTGCGGAAGCCGTGAAGCAGGGCGCGTTGCTTGCCGCGCCGGCGCATCGCGGCGAGCGCGGGCATCCGGTCGCTTTCGGCGCGCAGCTGCTGAACGAGTTACTGGTGCTTGGCGGTGACGAAGGTGCGCGCGCCCTGATCCGCAAACACCGTGCGCAACTGCAGTTGATGACCTGCGACGATCCCGGTACTGTGTACGATATCGACAGCCGCGCGGATTTGCAGAACTGGGCGGCTGGCTCCTGATGCAAGAACTTCAAACCGCGCCACCCGCGGATTTACGCATAGCGTTTTCGGTTTCGCGCGAGGAATACACGGCCGGCCTGCGCGACACCGTGCAACTCCTGCTGCGCTGCGTGCGCTGGGGCAACGCGATGTATTTTCTCGCGGCGTTGTCGGTGGTGTGTGGCATTACCATCGGCATGGCTTACATCGAGCTCATCAACGGGTACATCGGCCGCTATTGGCGCTTGCAGTGGTTAATGGTGGTGGCGTTTTTTGGGATTTGCCTGCTCACGATCTGGCAGCAACGGCTGCGGGACGCACGCATCTATGCGACCTGCGCCGAAGACGACAGCATGGTGCTCGGTCCGCAAGTCCTGGAAATAACCGCCACTGCTTTGCACCATGAGGGGCATGGCATGGTTACGCAGGTGGCGTGGACAGCGCTCAAGCACATTGCACAAGGCCAGGATACGGTTTTGATCGTATTAAAAAATTACACGTTCATGGCGATTCCGCAGCGCGCGTTTTCGAGCGCGCAGCAGCGCGGCGCGTGGATCGCCGCGTTGCGCGCGCATGCGCCCGGCGCAGCCTGGGATGCTGTGCCAGCGCCAGCACGCACACGCGTCCCCGGCGCGCCGTCTATCGACACGCAGCTGGCGCAGCCGGTGTCTGCGTTATCTCCGCTAACGCTGGGGCTGCGTGAAAACTTTCGTGCCGGCACGCGCCTGGCTTTTTTCCGGCGCGTTGAATCCAGGGATTTTGTCGCCACGGCAGAAGCCTTCATCGCGCTGGCGACTATGGAGCTGGTGGTGATGCTGGCATTCGATATTGCCGGCGTCGGCATCGGTGTCAGCGGGCAAATGGATCGTGAAGCGCTGCCGCACGCATTGTTGTTCGTGCCGCTGACCTTGTTGCTGGGCGTGGCGGCCGCGCGCAGGACAGGGGATCGTTCGCTGTTGCTGGCATTGCCGGTTGCGCTGGTCGCGGCTGGGCTGGTGGTTTCTTCAGTGAGCGGGATGCTGGGTATTCTGCTGCAGCATCAAACGAGCGTCGCCGCAGCGCAGCACTGGAGATGGCTGTTTTATGTGCAACTGGCGTGGTGGTCGGCGATCATTTGTTTTGTGTTGTGGCGTTTTGCGCCCATGCGAATTCAGCGCGGTGCGGGCCTCGCGCTACTGGGCGTGGCGCTGCTTGCGGCGCCGTCTCTCTGGTATCCGGCGCTTCACTTGTGGATTCCTACCGACGAGCCCGAGCGGCGAAGTGGCGTTGATGAAAAGCATTTTGCACTGGCGAGCGAAAAAGCTTACCACGCGCAGCAAGACATGCTGCCGCGGACATTGTCGGCGTTGTTGCCGCAACGGCCTGGCATTGCCGACCTTTATGTGCTCAGCGCAGGCCTCTACGCGCGCGAAGATGTGTTCATGAAAGAGGTCAGGATGATCGACGCACTGTTGCGGCAGCGCTTTGATGCCGATGGACGTGCGTTGATGTTGATCAATAATCCGCAGACGGTTCACGACGTTCCGATCGCGAGCTCGACCAATCTGTCCGCCGCATTGCGGCACATCGGCGGTCTGATGAATCCTGATGAAGACGTGCTGGTGCTCTATCTGTCGTCGCACGGCTCGGAAAAGCACCATTTGGCGGTTGATTTCTGGCCGCTGCAATTGAAATCCATTGATCCGCCGGCATTGAAAAAAGCGCTGGATGAATCAAAAATACAGTGGAAAGTCGTGGTGGTCTCGGCGTGTTATTCCGGTGGTTTCATCGAGCCGCTCAAAGACGATTACACCCTGATCATTACCGCATCGAGCGCCACCAGGACCTCGTTTGGCTGCGGCAGCGAGTCCAACGCGACCTACCTGGCGCAGGCGCTGTTCGATGAAGCGTTGCGAAAAACTCATTCTTTCGAGACCGCGTTCGAGCAAGCCCGCCAGTCGATTCATCAACGCGAGCAGGCACAGGGCCATGAACCCTCTGCGCCGCAGATTTTCGTGGGCGCGGCCATCCGTGAAAAACTGTTGCAGGTGGAACGGCGCCTTGCGCAACGAAATCAGTAGAGGTGCGCGGCAGAAGCTATAATTCGGAAATTGGCCGATTAACCCTATACACACTCCCGCGAGAACAAAAAATGCGTTTTGAAGGCACGGAAAATTACGTTGCAACCAATGATCTGATGTTGGCGGTGAACGCCGCAATCACTCTGGAGCGCCCCTTGCTGATTAAGGGCGAGCCGGGCACCGGCAAGACCATGCTGGCGCTGGAAGTGGCCAAGGCGCTGAAACGCCCGCTGTTTGAGTGGCACATCAAATCCACCATGAAAGCGCAGCACGGGCTGTATGAGTATGACGCGGTGTCGCGCCTGCGAGATTCGCAGTTGGGCGACGCGCGGGTGAATGATATTTCCAATTACATCCTGCAAGGCATGCTGTGGAAAGCGTTCGAATCGCCGGAGCCTTCGGTGCTGCTGATTGACGAAGTAGACAAAGCGGACATTGAATTTCCGAATGACTTGCTGCGCGAGCTCGACCGCATGGAGTTTTATGTCTATGAAACGCAGCAACTGGTCAAAGCCAAGACGCGGCCGCTGGTGGTTATCACCAGCAACAACGAAAAAGAATTGCCCGATGCGTTTTTGCGGCGCTGTTTTTTCCACTACATCCGCTTTCCCGACCGCGACACCATGACGCAAATCGTCGACGTGCATTTTCCCGGGCTTAAGAAAATACTGTTGAGTCAGGCGCTGAATGCTTTTTTTGAAATTCGCGACGTGCCGGGCCTGAAGAAGAAACCTTCTACCTCGGAACTGCTCGACTGGCTGAAATTGCTGGTGGCGGAAGACATTTCACCGGAAGCGCTGCACAGTCAGGATCAGCACAAAATCATCCCGCCGCTGCATGGCGCGCTGCTCAAAAACGAACAGGACGTGCATTTATTCGAGCGGCTGGTTTTCATGACGCGCAAGAAATAGCACTGCGCTCATGGTGCGGCATCGGGGTTTTCCGCCGGTCATCGACGAAAAGGTCAAGGTGTTGATTTTGGGCAGTTTTCCCAGTCCGGCGTCGCTGGCGAAACAGCAGTATTACGGCCACCCGCAAAATCATTTCTGGAAGCTGATGGGCGCGTTATTGTGTGAGCCGCTGTATGAAATGGATTATCTGCAACGATTGCCGATTTTGCTAAAGCACCGTATCGGCTTATGGGATGTGCTGCACCAGTGCGAACGCGCCGGCGCGCTCGACAGCAATATTCGCAACGCTGTCACCAATGATTTCCAGCAGGCGACGCGCTTGGCGCGTGGATTGAAACGTGTGTGTTTTAACGGCAAGACGGCGGGGCGATTCGAGCCGGTGTTTGCCGCAGCGGGTTATGAAACGCTGGTGCTGCCATCGTCGAGCCCGGCGTATACGCTGGTGTTTGAAGCAAAACTGAAGCTGTGGCGAAGTGTGACGGCGGTTACCAAAGTTTGTATTACTGAAAAATAGACGTAAAAACAAATGCTTATAGAATTTTTTCTGAAACTGAAAGAAGGCGGCGTACCGGTTTCCATCAAGGAATTCCTGGTGTTGCTGCAGGCCTTTGAAAAACAAGTCATTTATGGCAGCGTCGAAGATTTTTACTATCTTTCACGCACCTGTCTGGTCAAGGACGAAAAGTACTTCGACCGCTTTGACCGCGTGTTCTCAGCGTATTTTAAAGGCATCATCGATGTCGAGGGCATCGAGGCGAAAATTCCCGAGGAGTGGCTGCGCAAACTTGCCGAACGTCACCTGACCGAAGAAGAAAAACAGTTGATCGAGTCCCTCGGCGGTTGGGAAAAACTGATGGAGACGCTGAAAAAACGCCTTGAAGAACAAAAAGGCCGCCATCAGGGCGGCAGCAAATGGATAGGCACTGCGGGTACCAGCCCCTTCGGCGCCTATGGCTACAACCCCGAGGGTGTGCGTATCGGCCAGCAGGAGTCGCGTAACCGCCGCGCGGTCAAAGTATGGGATCAGCGCGAATACAAAAATCTGGATGACAGCGTGGAGTTGGGCACGCGCAATCTCAAGGTGGCGCTCAGGAAGTTGCGCAAATTTGCCCGCACCGGCTCGCCCGATGAGTTGGATCTCGATGACACCATACGCTCCACCGCGCGCAACGCCGGCTGGCTGGATTTGAAAATGGTGCCGGAGCGCCACAATGCAGTGAAGGTGCTGCTATTTTTCGATATCGGCGGCTCGATGGACGATCACATCCGGGTATGTGAGCAGCTTTTTTCGGCGACGCGCACGGAATTCAAACATCTCGAGTATTTTTACTTCCACAATTTTTTGTATGAGCGGGTATGGAAGGACAACCGCCGGCGGCATACCGAGCGTGTCTATACGCACGACGTGCTGCGTACCTATGACCATGAATATAAGGTGATTTTCGTGGGTGATGCGACCATGAGCCCGTATGAGATTACGTTCCCCGGCGGCAGCGTCGAGCACACCAACGAAGAACCGGGTGCGACCTGGATGCAGCGCGTGCTGGATGTGTATCCGAATACGATCTGGATTAATCCGCAGAACGAATCATTGTGGGATTACCACGAATCGATACGCATCACGCGCGAGATCATGTCGCATCGCATGTTCCCGCTGACCATCGACGGGCTGGATCGCGGCATGCGTATGTTGTCGCGACGGATTTAGGACGTACGTGCTGCCATGTTGCGCCGGTCGCCTCCGGGCGGTGGCGCTACTTTCAGAATTTCATCGACCGTGGTCAGTCCGGCGGCGACCTTCATCGCGCCGTTGATGCGCAGCGGCTTCATGCCGTCTTTGTAGGCGGCGTCGCGAAAGGTTTCAAGGTCGGTGGTATCCGTGATGTGGCGCTTTAGTTCGGCTGTCAGCACCATCGTTTCATAGATGCCGATACGGCCCATGTAACCGGTCATCCGGCATTCCAGACAGCCTTTGCCGATGGTGGTGGTACCCTTGGGGTTGGGCGCTTTCCAGGGCGCCACCAGGTTTTCCCACTTCGCATCATCCAGATCGACCTGCTCTTTGCAGTGCGGACAGATGGTGCGAATCAGGCGCTGCGCCATCACGCCCAACAGCGTCGATTGCAGCAGATAACCGGGCACGCCCAAGTCGATCAATCGGCTGATCGCAGATGGTGCATCGTTGGTGTGCAGCGTGGACAACACCAAATGGCCGGTCAGCGCGGCCTGAACCGCCATCTCCGCGGTTTCAATATCGCGAATCTCGCCCACCATGATGATGTCCGGGTCCTGCCGCATCAGCGTGCGTATGCCACTGGCGAAACTGACGCCGATCGCAGTTTGCACCTGCATCTGGTTAAACGCAGGCTCCACCATCTCGATCGGGTCTTCCACCGAGCACACGTTGACCGTCGGTATCGCCAGATTTTTAAGCGTGGAATACAGCGTGGTGGTCTTGCCGGAGCCGGTAGGCCCGGTCACCAGCACGATGCCGTGCGGCTGGCTTACCATCTGCTTCCATTTGCGTTCGTCTTCGTCGCCGAAACCGAGTTCTCTATAGTCCTTGATCAGCGTATCCGGGTCGAAGATACGCATCACCAATTTCTCGCCGAATGCGGTGGGCATCGTCGACAAGCGCAACTCTACTTCGTTGCCGTCGGGCGAGATGGTTTTCAAGCGCCCATCCTGCGGCCGGCGTTTTTCCACCACGTCCATGCGTCCCATGATCTTGATGCGCGAGGTTATCGCCGCCATCACGGGTGCGGGTATCTGGTAGACCTGATGCAGTGCACCATCGATGCGAAAACGCACGTTGCCGCTATCGCGCCGCGGTTCTATGTGAATGTCGCTGGCGCGTTGCTCGAACGCATAGGTAAACAGCCAGTCGCAGATGTGGACGATGTGCTGGTCATTGGCGTCAAGCTTGCCGGCGCGCCCCAACTGCATCAACTGCTCAAAATTGGTAACGTCGCTGAAACTGCCCTTGTCTTGCGCGTTGGCGGTTTTTACCGACCGCGCCAGATTGTAGAACTCGACGATATACGACTGAATCTCGACCGGGTTGGCGATGACGCGCTTGATGTCGAGCCGCAGCACCTGCCGCAGTTGCTGCTCCCACTCGCGTACGTAGGGTTCGGCGGTGGCGACAGTAACTTCGCTGCTATTCACCGCAACCGGCAATATCTTGAAACGTTCGGCGTAGGCATTGGACATGACCTTGGTAACCGCGGCGAAATCCACCTTGAACGGATCAATGTGAAAGTACTCGAGGCGGCACTTCTCCGCCAGCCACTGCGTGAGATTTTCCAGATGCAGCGTCTTGCGCGGGTCGCGCAGGTCTTTCCACTTTTGATTCGCGATCAATATCAGCGGATGCTGGCTCGATTGGAACGAGCGGCGGTTGATCAGCAACTGTTCGCCGGTTTCCCTGGCGATCAGCTTGTCGGCGATGAGGTCGGCAATCACCTGAGGCAGCGTGAGCGGACGGTCGCTCGGGTTCGCGTTAGGCGGCTGCGCAGGTTGAGTCGATAGGGCCACGTTGACAAGTTGGACAGGTTAAGTTGCGGCGACTATACGCGGAATGGCCCGCATTGGACAATGCACGCGCGACAGCGCAATGCGTGTGACGCCAAGGCCATTTGCGACTGATTTCGCTGCAGTTGCAGTTGCGGGCATGCGCGATGGCAGGAAGCCATTTTATTTGAGCTAAAATAGTGCCCTATTCATGAACCTGCGGCTATTTTTGGACGCCGTATGGAGATGTGAGTAAATTAGTATTTAAAAACAAATGCTTAAGTAACTCTGTTTGGCTACTTATTTGGTGCAGTAAATTAACAAAAGGGAGCGCACCGATGGAAGCGTTAAAAATAAGCACGGACACACTGTTCATCCTGCTGGGGGCGATTATGGTTCTTGCCATGCATTCGGGCTTTGCGTTTTTGGAGCTCGGCACGGTGCGGCGCAAAAATCAGGTGAATGCGCTGGTGAAAATTATGTGCGATTTTTCGGTGTCCGCGGTTGCGTATTTTTTTGTCGGGTACAGCGTGGCCTACGGCGTGGATTTTTTTGTCGGCGCGGAAAAGCTGGCGGCGAAAAGTGGTTTTGAAATCACCAAGTTTTTCTTTTTGCTGACGTTTGCCGCCGCAGTGCCGGCGATCATTTCAGGCGGTATCGCCGAGCGCTCGAAGTTCAACATGCAACTGATTGCCACCGTAGTGATCGTGGCGCTGATCTATCCGTTTTTCGAGGGCATCGCGTGGAACGATAAATACGGTGTGCAGGATTGGATAAAGGCGACCACCGGGGAAAAGTTTCATGACTTTGCCGGCTCGGTGGTGGTGCACGCGGTCGGCGGCTGGATGGCGATCGTAGCGGTAATTCTGCTGGGCGCGCGCACAGGGCGTTATCCGAAGGGCGGCGGCGTTACCGCGCAGCCGCCGTCAAGCATTCCGTTTCTGGCCTTGGGCGCGTGGATACTGGCGGTAGGCTGGTTCGGATTCAACGTGATGTCGGCGCAGACCATCGACAAGATTTCCGGGCTGGTGGCGGTGAATTCGCTGATGGCGATGGCGGGCGGCACCATCGCCGCGCTGATCGCGGGACGCAACGATCCAGGTTTTGTGCATAACGGTCCGCTGGCCGGGCTGGTCGCCATATGCGCGGGTTCGGACGTGATGCATCCGATAGGCGCGCTGGCGACGGGCGCGGTGGCGGGCGGCTTGTTCGTGTTCATGTTCACCTTGACACAAAACCGCCTGAAGATCGACGACGTGCTCGGCGTGTGGCCGCTGCACGGCTTGTGCGGCGCGTGGGGCGGCATTGCCTGCGGCATCTTCGGCGTGAAAAGCATGGGTGGCATGGGCGGCGTGAGTTTCAGCGCGCAACTGATCGGCACCGGCATCGGCATCGCGGTGGCGGTGATTGGCGCGGCAATACTCTACGGCACACTCAAGGTTGTGATGGGCCTGCGCCTGACCGAAGAACAGGAGTTCGACGGATCGGACTTGAGCATCCACAAGATCAATGCCACGCCGGAGCGCGGCGGCTGGTAGGGTTGGCGTGAAGCGTGGGGCGTGTGGCGTGAGGCGTGAGGCGTGAAGGGTGAGGCGCGCTGCGGTGCTTCACCGTTCCCTGTTCGCCCTTCACCCTTCACCATGCGCGCGCAGCGCTGCGCTTAATAGTGCGCAGTACCTGTCATCGCAATGTTGCCCGATGGCCCGGCGGTCCACAGTTGCGCTGATGCGCCGTCGGCCGCGGGAATGCCGCCCACCGTGAGTTTTTCATTGTGAAATACCGGGCTGAGCGCGCGGTAGTCGAGCTTGCGTACCGGTCGTGCGGCGTTGCGGCGGCTCAAATCCAGCAGCAGAATGGTTTGCAGCGGGCCATGCACAATCAGACCGGGGTAGCCTTCCTGTTTGCGGCAGTAATCGATGTCGTAATGGATACGGTGGGCGTTAAAGATCAGCGCGGAGTAACGAAACAGCATCGCTTCGTCGGGCATTACCTCGTGCCGCCATATTGCATTCGCGGACGCGGGCTTGCCCGACGCTGCGGGCGCACCTGGCGGTTTTGGCGCTGTGGGTATTGCAGCGTCGCGATACACAATGTCATGCTCCTCGACCACGGCGATTTCATTGGCCACGCTCAAGGTGTGCCGCACCGTGACAAATAGCAGATTGCCGCTGTTGCCGGATTTGGGTTCGACTGCAAGAATTTCCGATTCGCGGCTCATGCGCTCGCCCACTTTGATCGGGCGCCTGAAATCGAGCCGCCCGCCTGCCCACATGCGGCGTGGCAAAGTCACCGGCGGCAAAAAACCGCCGCGTTTCGGATGACCATCGTGCGCCAATTCACGAGCCAGCGCGGTCTCCAGAAAATAGGACCAATGCCAGCCTTCGGGAATGGCATCCCCTTCGCGCAGCGGTGGATCCTCACGGTCGAGAGTGGCGCTGAGCGCGGCAAGCGGCCACGCCGTGGCGAGGTCATGGTGCGCTTCTGTGCGGCCTACCCACTGCCGCAGATGTTGCAAAGAGTCTGTCATAAACACTCATAGTTTGTTTCTTTGAATAAACGAATTTTACAGGAGGGGCGCGCAACAGTACAAAAACATTTATGCTCGCGATCGTGGAATAGTCGTAGCGCTGAGCCTGCGGCTATGCTGGCAATCATTTAACGAATTGTTTCTAAAAATAAATTGAAAATTCTGGTAATGGGTTCGGGTGGTGTGGGTGGTTTTTTCGGCGGCCGTCTTGCGCATGCGGGCTGCGATGTCACCTTCGTCGCGCGCGGTGCGCACCTTGCCGCGATGCGCGAGCACGGGCTTTTGATCGAAAACGAAGCGCAAGGCAATATCCTCATCAACCCCGTCAAAGTCACCGCTGATGCGGCGTCCGCGGGCACGCCCGATCTCATCCTGTTTGCGGTAAAGCTGTGGGATACCGCAGCCGTGGCGCGCGCATTAAAACCCATCGCCGGGCCGCAAACTGCTGTGCTGTCGTTGCAAAACGGCGTGGTGAAAGACGACATACTCGGCGCTGTGTTTGGGAGCAAAGCCCTGCTGGGCGGGGTTGCCTATGTGGGCACGCATATTGCCCGGCCCGGCGTAATCCATCAGGTCGGCACGCTGCAACGCCTGGTATTTGGCGAATATAACGGCAAACCCTCCGCGCGTGCGCAGGCGCTGCTTGCCGCAGCACTCAAGGCGGGCCTGCAAGCCGAGTTGTCGGGCGACATCCGCCGCACGTTATGGGAGAAATACACTTTTCTGGTCGGTCTTTCGGGCGCCACCGCTTGCATGCGCAGCACCATAGGCCCGGTGCGCGAGTATCCGCGGACACGCGCGTTTTTGCATGATCTGATGAAAGAAACCGTCGCTGTGGGCCGCGCACTGGGCGTGGCGCTGCCTGAGAACTATGCCGATGAGCGTCTGACATTTGCCGACAGCGTGCCCGGCACCATGGATTCGTCTCTGCACCACGATCTTAAAAACGGCAATCCCCTCGAAGTCGAGTGGCTGGCCGGCGGCGTAGTGCAACTCGGCGAGAAGACCGGTGTGCCGACGCCATGCAATCGTGCGGTGTGGGATGTGCTGGCGCTGCACGCGCCAGGAAAATCGCGCTAATAATTCAGGACTCAGGACTCAGGACTCAGGACTCAGGACTCAAGGACATGGGGGCGCACATAAATCTGCGCTGCACGATTCCCAGGATTTCCCGTTACTACCCTTCTGCTTCCTGTCTGAGGTAGTGCGCTTCCAGTTCGTGCCGGATGTAGTCAAGGATGCGTGCATCCGCATCCGGCGCCAGACAATCGAATTGCGCGATGCTGTCATTTTCCATTGCGCGTAGCCAGGTGAGCTGCCGTTTGGCAAGCTGGCGGGTGGCGGCAATGCCTTGTTCGATCAATTCATCGCGGCCAAACGCACCGTTCAGATGCTGCCACGCCTGACGGTAACCGACACAGCGCATCGAAGGCATGGTTGATTCGAGCACGTATTCCTCGCGCAGGCGCGCGACTTCTTCCAGCAGGCCGGCCTTAAGCATGTCCTTAAACCGCGTGGCGATGCGTTCGTGCAGTACGGCGCGGTCGCTGGGCGTAATCACAATGGTGATGGGCCTGTACGGAAAATAAACGTATTTGGGTTTGCTCAGCCACGTCGACATCGGCTTGCCGGTGAGATGGTAAATCTCCATCGCGCGCTGTATGCGTTGTGAATCGTTTGGATCAATGCGCGCCGCGGTTTCGGGGTCCACGCTCATCAGATTGGCATGCACGCCGGGCCAGCCTTTCTCCTCGGCCAGCGTGTCGATCATCAGGCGCGTCATCGGATCGGCTGCGGGCAGATCATTCATGCCTTCGATCAATGACTTGAAATACAGCATGGTACCGCCGACCAACAGCGGCAGGTTGCCACGATCGGTGATTTCACGCATGTGGGTGAGTGCATCGTCGCGGAATCGCCAGGCGGAATATGACTCATGCGGCTCGATAATGTCGATGCCGTGGTGGGCGGTTCTGCGCAGAAATTCGGCATCGGGTTTGGCGGTGCCGATGTCCATTTCCTTGTAAATCTGCGCGGAATCGACACTGACGATTTCGCACGCCAGCGTTTCCGCAAGTTTGGCGGAAATCGCGGTTTTGCCGCTGGCGGTGGGCCCCATCAGAATCAGGGCTGGCGGATGGTTGTGCGTAGGCGTGTTCTGCATGTTCAGCGCCCGCGCATGAAAAGTTTGTCGAGTTCCGCAACGGAAAGTTGATGCCAGGTGGGCCGGCCGTGATTACACTGGCCCGAACGTTCGGTGGCCTCCATATCGCGTAACAAGCCGTTCATTTCCATAACTGTCAGTTTCCGGTTGGCCCGCACCGCCGCGTGACACGCCATGGTACCCAGTAATGCGTTGCGGCGTTCGGTGAGCACGTGGCTGGCACCAGTTTCGCGCACTTCCCGCAGTACGTCCATCGCCAGATTACGTGCGTCGGCATCGGCGAGCATCGCCGGTACTGCGCGTACGGTAAGCGCGGTGGGCGAAGCCGTGCTGATGGCGAAGCCGATTTGCTGCAGCATATCGCTGTTTTCTTCGGCGGCAGCGACATCCAGCGCCGTCGCGTTCATGGTCACCGGCACCAGCAGCGGTTGCATCGGAATGGCTGCGTCGTCGAGCGCGGTTTTGAGTTTTTCATACATGATGCGCTCGTGCGCGGCGTGCATGTCAACCACCACCAGACCGTGCTGGTTTTCCGCCAAAATGTAGATCCCCGCGAGTTGTGCGAGCGCGAAACCGAGTGGCGGAGCGCCGCTGTCGGCGGGTGCGAAAGGTACGAAAGATGCGCTGGGCGCGCCCGGTGATCCACTGTGTGCACCGAAAAGGGTTTGGTAAAACGCGCCGGACTCGCGCGCGGCCAATGGCATCGTGCTTTGCGAGCGGTAGATCGGCGCGCTAGTGGTGAAGGCAGAAGGCGCTGCAGGGCTGGCGCCGCCGCCAACTGCAAACATCGGCGCATGCGCTTGTGCGCTTGCCACCGCACCCGCGGCGCCCGCCATGGCCTTGGATAACGCATAAAACACATACTGATGCACGCCGCGCGCGTCACGAAAACGCACTTCGGTCTTGGCCGGATGCACGTTGACATCCACCAGTGCCGGATCCAGTTCCAAAAACAGTACAAAAGCGGGATGGCGGTCGTGATGCAGCACGTCCTGATACGCCTGACGCACCGCATGGGCGAGCAATTTGTCGCGCACAAAGCGCCGGTTGACGTAAAAATATTGCGCATCGCGGCTGGCGCGGGCAAACGTGGGCGCGCCGATGCGTCCGAGCAATTTGAGGCCCGCGCTGTCTTCATGCACGGTGATCGATGATTGCGCGAAATCATCACCTTGCAAAGCGATGATGCGCTCATCAAGGCTTTGCCGCTTCAAGTGCCATTGCACGCGACCGTTGTGTTGCAGTGAGAATCCTGCGTCATTGCACGATAACGCGACACGGCGAAAGGCCTCTTCGCAATGCGCATATTCGGTGGCTTCGGTCTTTAAAAATTTGCGTCGCGCGGGCGTGTTGAAATACAAGTCGCGCACTTCAACCGTGGTGCCCGAGGTCAGTGCAGCCAAGGCTGCAGGTTCCGGGGCGGACAAATGCGGACCCTCGGCGGTAATCGACCAGGCGTGCTTTTCGCCGTTGCGGCGGCTCGCCAGCGTGAGCCGCGATACGGCAGCGATGCTCGCCAGCGCCTCGCCACGAAACCCCAGGCTGGCCAAGCGCTCAAGATCGTCGAGCGAGGCAATTTTGCTGGTGGCATGACGCGCCAGTGCAAGGGCGAGTTCGTCGCGCGCGATACCGGCGCCATCATCGCTGACTTTAAGCAATTTTGTGCCGCCGCCCGCGAGTTGTACCGTGACGCTGGTGGCGCCTGCGTCAAGACCGTTTTCGAGCAACTCTTTCAGCGCTGACGCTGGCCGCTCAACCACTTCGCCGGCGGCGATCTGGTTGATCAAGAGATCAGGCAGAACACGAATTTTATACATGGAACAATCATCGTAACTATAGGTGATATTAACACCGTCTCATCGCTTATAATTGTGGCTATGTAACATGGAGAGATTGCTCAATGAAGTTCGGCATTCCCACGGAGACGCGGCTACACGAGAAGCGCGTAGCGGCTACACCTGAAACCGTAAGAAAACTCACTACTGGCGGACACCATTCGGTATGGCTGCAGGCCGGCGCAGGGCTCGCGGCCAGCATACCCGATGGTCAATACACCGCGGCTGGTGCGACGCTGGCCGCAACCGCGGCCGAGGTCTACGCGCAATCCGAAATCCTGCTCAAAGTGCGTGGCCCGGATGCCGGCGAACTGGCGCACCTGAAAAGCAGCCACACCCTGATCGGCCTGCTCAATCCACAGCATAAGGAAGGCTTGGCCGCGCTGGCGCGATCGGGCGTGACAGCATTTGCAATGGAGGCGTTGCCGCGCATCTCGCGCGCGCAATCGATGGATGTGCTGTCGTCGCAAGCCAACATCGGCGGCTACAAAGCGGTGCTGATGGCTGCCAACACCTACGGCAAAATGATGCCGATGCTGATGACGGCGGCGGGTACCGTCAAAGCGGCGCGCGTGCTGATCATGGGTGTCGGCGTAGCGGGCTTGCAGGCGATAGCCACGGCCAAGCGTCTGGGTGCGGTGGTGGAAGCGACCGATGTGCGTCCGGATACCAAGGAGCAAGTTGAATCGCTGGGCGCGAAATTCATCGACGTGCCGCTGACCGATGCCGAAAAAGAACTCGCCCACGGGCAGGGCGGTTACGCGCGCGACATGGGCGACGAGTACCGCAAGCGTCAGGCGCTGCTGGTCGCCGAGCGCATCAAACAGGCCGACATTGTGATTACCACCGCGCTGATACCAGGCCGTCCGGCGCCGGTGCTGGTGACCGAAGCCATGGTGCAGTCGATGAAGCCGGGGTCGGTGATCGTTGATATGGCGGTCGAACAGGGCGGCAACTGTCCGTTGTCGGAACTCGACAAAACCGTGGTGAAACATGGCGTGCATTTGATCGGCGTGGCGAATATTCCGGCGCTGGTAGCGGCAGATTCCAGCGCTCTGTATGCGCGCAACCTGCTGAACTTTCTGGGGCTGATGCTCGACGCCAACACCGGCGAATTCAAAATCAACCGCGAAGACGAAATCATTGCCGGCACGCTGGTGTGTGCGGGTGGAGAGGTGTTAAGAGCGTGAATGGGTGAACGAGTGAACGGGTGAACGAGTAACCCCGATGCCGCTGGGTTAGGTTTTACCCGTTCACTCGTTGACCCGTTCACTCGTTCACGCTTTTCAAGGACTTGAAATGACCGTAGACCCCGTAATCACAAACCTGATGGTATTCGTGCTGGCAATTTTCGTCGGCTACCACGTGGTGTGGAACGTGACACCCGCGCTGCACACGCCACTGATGTCGGTGACCAATGCGATATCGAGCATCATTCTGGTGGGCGCCATGCTTGCCGCTGGCCCAGTGGACGCGGACTGGGGCGTGTGGCTCGGCGCGGTGGCGGTGGTGCTGGCGGCGATCAACGTGTTCGGCGGGTTTCTGGTGACGCAGCGCATGCTGGCCATGTTCAAGAGAAAAGACCCCAAGAAATTGGAGGGCAGGTAAATGCTCTCCGCTAATCAGGTCGCGCTGGCGTATCTGGTCGCGTCGGTATTTTTTATCCTGGCGCTGAAGGGGCTTTCTTCGCCACTGACGTCGCGGCGCGGCAATCTGTTCGGCATCATCGGCATGGCGATGGCGGTCGCGGTTACGCTGACGCTCACCCGCAACTGGATGGTGATCGTCGGTAGCATTGCACTGGGCGGCGCCATCGGCGCGGTAGTGGCGCGCAAAGTGCAAATGACGGCGATGCCGGAACTGGTCGCATTCATGCATTCGCTGGTAGGTATGGCGGCAGTGTTAATCGCGATTGCCGCTGTCAACAACCCGTTTGCGTTCGGTATCGTCAAGGCAGCAGGCGAGTCGATTTCGACGGGCTACAAGCTGGAGCTTTTTATTGGCACGTTCGTCGGCGCGATGACCTTTTCGGGCTCGGTGATCGCGTTCCTGAAACTCTCCGGGCGCGTGAGCGGCGCACCTCTCGTGTTCAGTGGCCAGCACATGCTCAACCTGTTGCTGGGCATAGGCATGTTCGGTAGCGGACTGTGGTTCTGCGCCTCCGGCGGCACCAACTGGACCGCATTCATTGCGCTGGCCGCGATTGCCTTCGTGCTGGGCTTTTTAATCATTCTTCCCATCGGCGGCGCCGACATGCCAGTGGTGATCTCGATGCTGAATTCGTATTCGGGGTGGGCAGCGGCAGGGATCGGTTTTTCACTTAATAACCCGATGCTCATCATCGCCGGTTCGCTGGTCGGCAGTTCCGGCGCGATCCTCTCGTACATCATGTGCAAGGCGATGAACCGCCCATTTCTGTCGGTGATCCTTGGCGGCTTTGGCACCGATTCCGGTGCGGCAGCCGCGGGCAGCGGCACGCAGAAAACGCATCGCAGCGGCAGCGCCGACGACGCGGCGTTCCTGATGGGCAATGCGGATTCGGTAATTATTGTTCCCGGTTACGGCCTCGCGGTGGCGCGCGCGCAGCACGCCGTTAAAGAGCTCGCGCAAAAATTACGCGAGAAAGGCGTTACCGTACGCTTTGCGATTCATCCGGTGGCGGGGCGCATGCCCGGCCACATGAACGTGCTGCTGGCGGAAGCAGAAATCGCCTACGATCAGGTGCTGGAGATGGACGAAATCAACAGCGACTTTCCCACCACCGACGTGGTGCTGGTGCTCGGCGCCAACGACGTGGTGAATCCGGCGGCGAAAACGCCCGGCAGTGCGATCTTTGGCATGCCGATTCTTGAAGTCGACAAGGCGCGCACTGTAATTGTGGTCAAGCGTTCGATGGCGGCAGGTTATGCGGGTCTCGATAATGATCTGTTTTACATGGATAAAACCATGATGGTGTTTGGAGATGCCAAGAAGGTGGTGGAGGGTATGGTGAAGGCGGTAGAGTGAGGGCCGGCGCCGCACGCATGCAACGTCAACAAGGAGAGGCACGGTGACGGATGTGAATCTGCAGCAGACGGCGGCCAAGTCGACGCCACACACGTTCCAGCAATTTGAGTGGCTGGCGCGTATAGACCCTGCGTACGAGGACGCGCGCCGCCATCTGGCGCAGCTGGTGTGGGCGCCCGCGGCGCCGGCGCTGGCGGTGAAGTACCGCGAAATCATAGCGGCGGTTATTCTCGGCTGCCGCGCCTATCCCAGCATCGAGGTGCATTTGCGCCGCGCATTGACGGAAGGCGCGAGCTTGCGCGAAGTGCTGGAGGGTTTTCAGACCGCGGCGATACTCGGCGGATTCCCGGCGCTGCATTACGCGTTGCCGTTCATGATCGCGTTGCACGAGGAGTTGGGCGATAAAATTCTGGGCAGTGTCCCGGCCGCGCCGATTGCCGCGGCAAAGAAATCGGGGAATGTCGCACGCGGCCCGGCCACCGGTGCGGTGTCGCGTGGGATGCGCGAATGGGCTTGGCTGGATGCGGTAGACCCTGCCTACGAGTGCGCGCACCAGGATCTCACGGCCCTGGTGTGGACACCGGCCGCACCCGCGCTGCCGGTGAAGATACGCGAACTGGTTGCTTGCGCCGTGCTGGCCTATCGCGCCTTCCCCACGCTGGATGGGCATTTGCGCCGCGCGGTGCGCGAGGGGGCAAGTGTGCGCGAGGCCGTCGAGGCGATGGAAACGGCGGCGTTGCTGGGTGGATTTCCGGTGATTCACTATGCGCTGCCTTTTCTCAGCGCCATCCACGAAGAGGTCGAGGCAGGCACGTTCGTTTGATTTTTGTTGTTAGAGATTTAGGAGCATCCATGAACATGAAAATCGCGTATCGACGGTTGCCGCTGGTCATTTCAACGTTGTGCCTCGCCGCCGCAAGCGCGGCATGGGGGCAACAGGATTATCCAACCCGATCAATCCGCATGATCGTCGGCGTGGCGCCGGGAGGCGCCACGGATATACTCGCGCGCGCCATCGGCGCGCGGCTGAGTGAGACCTTTCGGCAGCAGGTGATCGTCGAAAACCGGCCCGGCGCCAACCACATCATCGGCGGTGAGCTGACGGCGAAGGCGCCGCGCGACGGCCACACCATTCAGATGATTCCCGAAGGCTTCGTCATCAATGCATCGGTGTATGCCAAGCTGCCGTTTGATCCGCTGCGTGATTTTTCGCCGATTGCGATGGTCGCGCTGGTGCCGAATGTGCTGGTGGTACACCCTTCGCTGCCGGCGCGTACGGTTAAGCAGTTTGCGGCGTTCGCCCGCGCGCGGCCGGGGCAACTGAGTTACGGTTCTTCCAGCGTGGGTTCGCCCAGTCACATGTCGGGCGAACTGTTTAAGGTGCTCGCCAAAGTGGATTACGTCCATGTGCCGTACAAAGGCCAGTCGCTGGCGCTGGTGGATCTGATGGGCGGCCACATCCAGTTCTTGTTTCCCTCGATACCGGCATCGGTCGCGCATGTGCGCTCGGGCAAGCTGGTCGCACTGGGCGTTACCACCCTGCAGCGTGCGGGTGCGTTGCCGGATGTGCCGACGATCAACGAAGCCGGGGTTGCCGGTTATGAGGTGAGCGGCTGGTATGGCGTAATCGGCCCCGCGGGATTGCCGCAATCGGTGGTGGCACGACTCAACAAGGAGATCAACGCCATCTTGCAGACGCCCGAAACACGCAAACAACTTTCCAGTGAAGGCGCCGATCCGCGCACGGGAACGCCGGAGGAATTCGGCGCGGCGATGGCCAATGATCTGCAGAAATGGGCGAAAGTGGTGGCGGCTGCGGGGATCAAAATAAAGTGACATCCATGCCGCGACTCAACGGAAAAGTGGCCTTCCTGACCGGCGGCGGCGCCGGCATTGCCAAGGTTAGCGCCCTTGAATTCGTAAAAGAAGGCGCCAAGGTCGCCATAGTTGATATCAACGCCGACGCCGGAAAATGCGCCGAACAGGAAATCAAGGATGCCGGTGGCGAAGTCCTGTTCATACAGGCTGACGTCACGCAGGATGCCGCAGTCAGGCAGGCGATAGACACCGCGGTGGCAAGGTTCGGAAAACTGGATGTGCTGGTGAACTGCGCCGGCGGTTCGGTGCTGGAGGACGTGCCGGTACACGAAATGAGTCTCGACATCTGGCACAAAACCATCACGCTTAATCTGCTGCACCCCTTTCTGGTGTGCAAGCACGGCATACCGCACCTGATCAAAGCAGGCGGAGGCTCCATCATCAACTTTTCCTCGATGGTCGGCATGACCGGTCTCTACCGGCCGGCGTACGCAGCGGCGAAGGGCGGCATCATGTCGTTCACCAAAACCCTCGCCGCGCAATATGTGCAATACGGCATACGCGCCAATGCCATCGGCCCCGGCAGCATACGCACCGAGCGCGCGATCAAACGTTATGAGAACAAGGAATGGATGCAGTCCGAAAATCCGACCGGCGCGGTGAAGGAACGCATGATCGTGCAAAAGCTCTATCCGTTTTCCGTGGGCAACCCGATTGATATTGCCGCGATTGTGGTGTTTCTGGCTTCGGACGAATCGCGCATGCTGACCGGAACTACCATTGCTGCCGATGGCGGGCGATCTTCTTACCTTAAGATTTATGCTGGGGAAGATTGAGCGAATTGCACCGTATGCTATCCATGCGGCGCAATGCAGGTTGGTTATTGCGCCGGTGATCTAAATCCGGGGTATTGCCGCCGTCGGCAACCAAAGTGTCAGCGGCGCATCAGGCAGGCTTTCGAACTCGTAGCGCTGGTACCAGGCGCGCGCCCGTTCGTCCTTGGCGTCGACAATTACGCCGACCATGCCGATTGATTCCGAAATGTGCAGGCAGCGTTGCAGGGCGTTGGCAAGCAAGAGTTCGCCAAGTCCTTGTCCTTGATGATCCAGCGCTACCGCCAAACGCGCCAGTCGCGCAACGGGCAGTGGAAAATTCGGGAAGCGATTGGCATGCCTTTGCAGGAGATTTTCTCTGCGTATGCCCGACATGGCCAGGCTGTAGAAACCGTTAATCTTGGCGTCACTCGCCGCAACATAGGTGCGGCTGATATTTGCTGCTGCGTGCTGGCGGGCGAAGCGCTTGAGGTAAACATCCAGCGCTTCGATGCCACATGTGAAAGCGCGGCGGTCGTGATTTTTTGCCAGCGACTCGATTTTGACGGAATCGATCTGACTCAACGCTTTTGCCACTCACGATGGCGTTTCATCGCTGCGGCGAGTTTCGGGCGGGGTTTTTCTGTGTTATCAAGCGCCTTGGCAAACGCAGCCCAGTCGCGAGCGGTGAGCGTCACCAGTTCCTTTTCAGCCAGGATTTTTTGGGCTCGCTCGTGCGCTGTTCCCAGCAAAAAGGCGCTGACAGTCATTCCTGCGGTCGAGGCAGCCCGCGTTATCAATGCTTTGATCTCCGGTGAGGTGCGTAGATCAATCCGTTCGTACGAGGGGGTGCTGGTAGTCATGGCTTGTTTTCCTGTGCAGCTATACTTTCGATCACTGTATGTGGCGTTGCTGACCCGCGCAAGTCTATACGTATAATTTCCGTAACGGATTTATAGCACACTATTAATGCGAGATAGGCGTATTTGGCGGGTGTCCCGCATGGCTCGTGCTTGTACTTGCGCTTGCCGTCAGGCGCTTGTGCTTAATCCGCCTGCGGCCTGCTCCAGTCACACCGGCAACGCAGGCTCACTCGCATGTGCCGGCGCCACCAGTTCGTAGGCGTTCATGTTGTAGGCCAGCACCGCGTAGCAGGCGATCAGATTGGTTAACGCCAGGGTTCCGCGCTGCCCGAATGCCGCGCTGGCGCGATCGAAGGTGGGTTTGTTGACCTTGCGCTTGCGCAGCAATTCGCAGGTGAAATCCAATGCTGCTTGTTGATCCGTTTCAAGCCGGTGAGTGCGCGGCGCTCGCGCAGGTTATCGATAACGTCGCCGCGCACGCCGATTGCAAGCGCGGCTGCGGCATGGGCGTGCCAGATGTAGGCGCAGTCCATCTCGCGCGCCACCGTGATCATGATCAGTTCCTGCAGCTTTTGCGGTAGCGTTGCCTCGTCACGCAGGCACAGGCGCAGCGACTCCACCCGTTGCGCCACTTCGGGCATGCGCAGCAGCAGCGCATAAGGGCCAGCGGCGGGAACACCCGCTCTAATCTGCACGAAGCGGTCGAAGGCCGATCGTTCGTTGGCGGGAACGTCATTCGGGGTGACAAACGGAATGCGGGCCATGGGGTCTCCGGGGGTAATGAGAGTTTGGAAAAAAACGCGGTACGTCGTGGCGCACACCTTCGCCCGGTGCGTTAATCGTGTCAAGCTGCCACAAATTTCCAAATCCTGTGACGTTTTGTAGACGTTGCGCATGACCGCTTATATGATATGGGAACCGTCTATTGGGGCATCGGCACGCACCTCAGCACGGCGGTGCGAAGGGCGTGAGTTAAAGGAATAAAATGAGCAAGCAGCGCATCGGTTTTATCGGCGTGGGCTTAATGGGCAGCAGCCTGTCGAAGCACTTGATGGAAGCGGGGTTTGCGGTGATCGTGCACGACACTGATCCCGCGCGCGTCGCGGCGGCGGTCAAGCTGGGTGCGCAAACAGTGGCGTCGCCGGATCAGATAGCGGGGCAGGTGGATGTGTTGATGTTTTCGCTGCCGACGTCCGACATCGTGAAAGATGTGGTGCATAACCAGCTCAGGCTGTTCGAGACCGGCAAGCCAGGGTTGATCGTGCTGGATGCGACTACAGCCGACCCGGATAAGTCGGCAGCGCTTGCGGCTGATCTGGCAAAGGTGGGTATCCGTTTTCTCGACTGCACGGTGAGCGGCACCAGCGAAATGTGTGCAGTGAAAGACATTATTTTCATGGCGGGTGGTAGTCAGGATGCGTTTGCCGAATGCGAACCGCTGTTCGCGGCGATGGGGCGTGAGTGGATGCACATGGGCGCCAGCGGCACTGGTGCGATCATGAAGCTGTGCGTGAACCTGGTGCTGGGTTTGAATCGCATGGCGCTGGCCGAGGGCCTGACGCTCGCGCGCAAGGCGGGCATCGAGCCGCTGCACGCGCTCGAAGTGCTGAAAAAATCAGCGGCGTTTTCCAAAATCATGGATCAGAAAGGCTATCGCATGGTGGAGAAGCGCTTCCATCCGGTGGCGGGCAAGCTGAGCATTTATCTCAAGGATGTGCGCGCCATGCTGGCACTGGGCGAGCGCCTGAACTGCCCGCTGCCGCTGATCAGCCTGCATGCGCAGGCGCTGGCGTCGGAAGTTTCCAAAGGGCGCGGCGAGTGGGACAGCGCCGACATCATTTCGTTTTACGATGAGCTGGCAGGATATCCGGCGCCTAAAGCGCCCGCTGCTGAAAAATAGCAATACACCAGAAGCATTCGCGCGCTTTATCTGCAGTGAAATGGCGAAGTGGGCGAAGGTAGTTAAGGTGGCAGGGATACGGGTGGAGTAGGCCCGGCACACTCGCGTGCGTGGGCGGAAACGCCGCGAGCATTTGGTTCATTGCATTACTTTTATTGGCCGGTATGGTGCTGGTAGGCGTCCTCGCCGAGCAGCTTCGACGCGCCGGGGATGAGACAGTGCGCATGCACGTCGATGGTTTTCACGCGGCGGCGCTTGACCACGACTTCGCGGCGCTTGACCGCGGGTTGCGCCGCGCCCGCGCCCGATTGCGCCGCCGCAGCAAGCCGTGGCTCCTGCGCGGCAATCAGCTCGCAGCTCGAGAAAACAATCGCGGGATCCACCGCGCGTGCATGGGTTGCGCCGGGGGTGTTATGCGTGTTAATTACTTTCTTCTCCGTTGGTTGGCTTGGGTCTGCGTTTAGCGGCGGTTGACTGGATTCACTGTTCTGGTTTGATGCCGGCGCCCCTGATGACTTTACAGTAACTTACCGGGATTGAAATCGCATTTTGATCCCACTCGATCATAATACAGTGCTCCCAAGCATGCTTTCTGCGCGCGGTGCTTGACGCGCTCACTGCGTGGGGTCACGATTGTCATCGTGCTTTCAATCGACGTTACGTGGAGAACCGCATGGCAAAGCCCTGGTGGCTCGCGATGGGTGGAATGCTTTTGCTTGCGCCCGCAATTCCCTATGGCCAAGGCTACCCGTCCAAACCGATTCGCATCATCGTCCCGTTCGCTCCCAGTGGAAACATCGACATCACGGCGCGGATCATCGCGCCTGGACTCACGGAAGTTCTGGGGCAGCCCGTGGTCGTCGAAAACCGCGGCGGCGCGGGAGGCAGAATCGGTTCCGCTCAGGTCGCCAAATCGCCGCCCGACGGTTACACGGTCCTCCTCGGCGCGCCCGGCACACTCGTGGCGCAGCCGGTGTTTCACGACGATATCGAGTACCAGCCGCTGCGCGACTTCGTGTACACGTCGCTCATATCGCTGGTGCCAAGTGCACTCGTCGTCCACCCCTCGATGCCGGTGCGCAGCGTCAAGGAGATCATCGCGTTTGCAAAGGCGCGGCCCGGATCGCTGTTGATGGGTTCGGCGGGCCAGGGCTCCGGCACGCACCTGATGGGCGAGCTGTTTCAGTCGATGGCGCAAGTGAAATTCACGCACGTGCCTTACAAAGGTGGCGCCGCCGCATCGCTCGCGATCGTCAGCGGTCAGATCCACCTGGCATTCGATCAGGTCAGTTCAGCCGGACCCTTCATCAAAACAGGCAGACTGTGGGCACTCGCGGTGACCACTGCGCAGCGCTCGAAGCTCTTGCCCGACGTGCCGACGATAGACGCATCGGGGATCCGCGGCTTCGATTACTCGACGTGGACCACGCTCGCCATTCCGGCTGCAACGCCCAGGGATATAGTTCAGAAGCTGCGCGATGCCGTCGACACCGTCATTGCACAGCCGCGCACGCGCGAAGCGTTCGAGAGACTCGGCGCCGAAGTCGTCCCCGGCACCGCTGAGGAATTCACGCGCAGACTGCAGCAGGATTACGCAAGGTGGGTGCGCATCCGCAAGGAAACCGGGATCAGGATCGATTAGCCAGGTGCAAAGGCTGCTCGCTATCATTCAGCGGTGATCTGCTCCAGCGGCGTGGGCCTGGCGGCGTGCAGGGCCGGCAGCAACGCCTCGGACATCAGTCGCATGCTGGCCAAGGCGTTGGAGAGGGGCATGCCGAGGAAGTGTGTGCGGAACACGAAGTGGGTCACGCCCAGTTCCTCGATGTAGGGCTTTAGCTGATTCCAGCAGTCCTCCGGTGAGCCGATCACGAAGCGGTCCTTGACCAGTTCCTCGAAGGACTTGTTGAGCCGCTCGTGTTCCGGCATGGCCTTGTCGCTCTCCCACTGGGCGTAAGCCTTGTACTTCTCCGAAATGTACGGCCCCGCCAGTTCCATCGCGGCCGCACGGTTCCTCGCGCAGTAGATCTCGATGCGGCAGGGGTTTTCCCGCGGCAGGGGTTTGCCCGCCTTGCGCAGCTCTTCCTTGTAGAGGATCAGCCGCTCTTTGTGGGTGGCCAGGGTAGCCTTGGGACTGTGGTAGAGGCAGTCCCCCAGTTGCGCGGCGCGACGGATGGCGTTGGCATGCTTGGCCGCAAACCAGATCGGCGGGTGGGGTTTTTGCACGCACTTAAGAGAAAGGTGCGCGTTCCTCAGAATGCAGGTGTCGCTCTCGTAGCTCACCTTGTCCTCAGTCCACAGCCGTTTGGCGACGGTGAGGCATTCCTCGAAACGCTGCACCCGCTGCCCTTTGCGCACGCCGAAGGCTTCGAACTCGGCAGTACGGTAGCCCAAGCCCACGCCGAAAACCATGTTGCCACGGGAAATCACGTCCAGAGTGGCGATGGTTTCTGCGGTGTAGACGGGGTTGTGCAGGGGAAGCAGCAGCAGCCCCACCCCAAGGGTCATCTCCCCCGCGTCGGCGGCGAGACGAGCCAGGTAGGGCACCAGTTGCAGCCCCTGGTTGCCGCCCTCGTTCAGGTAGTGCTGCCCCGCGAAGAAAGAGTCCCACCCGCGATCCCGGGCCAACCGCACCATCACGATCTGCTCTTCCAGGGCGCTCACCATATCCACCCCTTCGAACTGCTGGTTGCTGACCATGATTCCCGCTTTTACGCCACTCATTCGCGTCTCCCTTTCGCGTGCGATCGATTTGGACGGATATAGACAGCGGGGCGGGTCCACCCCGACCGCCGGCGCCGGCCTACAGTTTCTGGATAATGTTCTTCGCGTAATCCCGCACCATCTGGTAGCCGCGCTGCAGCGGGAAGTTGCACATGAGCTGGCGCACGCCCTTGCGCTCCAGTTCGCGCACCTGCTCCAGCACTGCGGCCGGCTGGCCCACGATGCAGAAGCGCTTGATCACTTCGGGCGTGACGAAGCGCCGCTCGTCCGCGGCCACGTAGGTGTTGTGGCTCTCGTGCATCATCTTCTGGCGTTCGGCGGCCGGCCGCGACATGTGGAATTCGAGATAGTCCTTCCACATCGGCCGTAGAAATTCGGGCGGGTCCTCGCCGTATTCCAGGTGCCGGTCCATGGTGGAGTGCATGGCGGTCATGATGGCCGGGCCGTATTCATTGACGATGCGCTCCGAGTCTACCGGCTCGCCGGGGTCCAGCACCGCGAAATTCACCCGCGCCGAGAGGTGAAAGTTGTCCAGCGAGCGGCCGCTGGTCAAAGCACCCTTGCGGGCATTGGCCCAAATCTGCTCCAGCGTGCCCCCGCGCGGAATGTTCGTGGTGAGGCCGTCGGCGATCTCCCCGGCCAGCGCCTGTGCCTTGGGGCCGTAGCCGGCGAGGTAGATGGGGATGGGATCGCGCAGGTTGCGGTAACCCTTTTCGGTGAGCATGAAGCGGATGTTGTGCTTCTCGCCGTTGTGCTCATACTCCGCGTCCCTGCCGTCCAGCAGGTTGCGCACAGTGCGCACATAGACCTCGAAGTTCTTGAGAGTCATGGGTTTTCTGCCCAGCAGGCGCATGCCCGTGTTGCCGGTGCCCATGGCCACGAAGCAGCGGCCCGGGGCGACCATGTTGAGGGTGGCCATGCCGGCGGCCAGCGTAGGCGCGAGGCGCAGTCCGGGCACCGCCACGCCCATGCCGAGCTTCATGGTCTTGGTCTGCTGCGCGGCGACGGTCAGGAAGACGAAGGCGTCGGAGCGGATGAGGCCGCTATCGGTGACCCACAGGTGCGTGAAGCCCAGCTTCTCCGCCTCCGTTACGTAATCCATTTCGTCGAGCTTGGCCCAGGTGAGCCCGAATTCCATGCTGCTTCCTCCTTGTTGATGGGCTGGCGTATGCACAGTTTACCCTATGCGTTGCGGGCGCTGGCGGGCTAGGTCACAGGATGGCGAGCGCGCATGTTGCGGCCCCGGCAGCACATTCCCGAGGGCCTGACAAGCTGCGTGAGCGTCTGCAAGCCAAGATGGCCGAGTTCGTGGCCGCAGGTGGCGTAGGCATGCACGTCGCGTTTCCATAAAGAGTTAGGCCCGCTTTGGATATTGGACCGGACGTGGGCGCTGAGCCTCTGACCAGCACACCACAGGATCTGGCGCGCTACACTGGTGAAGAATTGCAACGCTAGGGGCAGGTGACACGCGAATCTGGCGCACGCGCTGAGTAAACTTTATAAATCCCCTGTAGAACAATGTGTTGGCATAGAGCGAACAAGGCGGATAAATTTTTAGGAAATTCAGTGCGCCACCGGTGGTCGCTGCTGCAACTGTCTCAAGTTAGATCAGTTCTCCAGTTCGTTCAGCAGTTCCGGGTGCTGATCAAGGAGTCGAAAAAGATTTGTCACAGCAGGCAGCGGACGAGCTTTGCCTCGCGCATAGCGTGAAAACGCATTCGGACCGCCGCCAGTGATTCGCGCAGCCTCCAGTTGGGTGAGCTTCAACTTCTTGCGGATGCGCGCCAGCTCAGCAGCTTCCTGAGTATCGATCCCGGCCGCAATGCGCTTTATGGCTGCGGCGAATCGACTACCTTCTCCAGAGTCAAATTCAACCTCGTGACAATGAGGACAATGCCAACCCGCAACTTTCGGCACCACTGTCGTGTGGCCTTTGTATTCATACGGGCACATCCTTGACGGCATGCCGCAGAATTCCTTGTCCGCAGTTCAGGCATTCACGGGGCATGTCATTTCTCCTTAAACTGAATCACAATCGAACCATCCGTTCTTAATGTTACTTTGACGTAAGCCGCTTTGCCATAATGCAAACCTATAAGGTTAGTTACTGCAAATCATTTTTTCCGCTCATTGGCGACGTGCAATCGATACACGACGATGGGTGCAGGCCGGCAGCACATTCCCGAGGGCCTGACAAGCTGCGTGCGGGGCTGCGACTACCCTGCATGCCGTGTCACCCAGCGCGCCACTGCGCGTGAGATCGAAGCGATTCCTGCGGCATTGACATTCCCTGGCCAGCGGTCGCTCGCCGCATGAAAATGCAGATTGCTGCCGGCAAGTGAAAGCACCTTGCCGCCCAGGTGCGTGAGGTCGTGGCCTTCGCCGGAGATTTTGCTGATCGGCTCGATGTGGATGTGCTGCGCGGGATAGCCTTCGGCCATCAGAAGATCGCGCATCGCTTCTGAATCGGCGGTGTCCGCCGCGCGGATCATCATGGTCAGATTACCCGCACCGCCGAGATTGGCGCCGAGATGCAACCAGTATTTTGCGTACGTGACCAGCGGCGCTTGTTGCTGCGTGAGCGTCTGCAAGCCAAGATGGCCGAGTTCGTGGCCGCAGGTGGCGTAGGCATGCACGTCGCGTTTCAGTTGCCCGGCTTGTTTAAGTGTGCCGGCAGCGTGAAGGGCAGCTAACCACGCGACCATGCCGCCTGCGCGCTCGGCGGTGGATTCCCACCAGCCGGTGCGCGGTGTCACCACGGCCAGCGGCGCGGCGCTGGTTCCGCTGGTTGCCGATGCAGCGATGTTGAACGATTCTGCGGGAATGCGACGGTATGAACTGACAAATTTGACGGCTACCTTCTTGCCAGCCTGCTCGGCGAGAAACGCGTGATGCATACCCGCTACCTGCAGCACGGGCGGGCCAAACGGGTGGTCATAATATTGCGCGTTGATGGGTGCGAGTGAATCGCCGGTGCCGCGTGTGGCGACGACCAGCGCCGCGTGTCGGGTGCTGCGCCGCAGTTTCTCCAGCGGCTGGCCTTTGATGGAAGCTGCATTCGGCGGGAACTCTGCGTAACCGATTTCTGCCGCGCTGCCGCTTGCGCACAGATTGCCGGATACACCCGCAGCCGATGTCGCCGGCGCATCAAACAGCGGCAAGCCGTCAATACGCAGGTTCGCGCATTCGAGGTACGCTTCATCGACAACAGTGTGCTGGATCGGCACGGACATGCGCGCAACGTCAACGCCGGATTTTGCCGCCTCGCTTTCAAACCATACCCCGCTGGCCACATCGCCCGGTGTGCCGACGCGGTGGATGCCACTGGCGTCGAACGTGGCCACCAGTTGCGCGGCCCACGGTGTGGTGAAGGCTATCATTGAGGAAGAAGTGCTGTAAGTATCTGTTTTTATTTAGTAATTACCGCATTAGCCAGGCACGCGTGGCACCGTCACACCTACCAATATATCTCGCGAAAGTATCTGCGCCAACTGTTCTTCGTTCCAATCGTCAGTGCCCTGTGGGCGCATCGGCACCACGAGATAACGCATGTCCGCATTGGAGTCATGCACGCGCACGGTAACGCTGTCGGGCAACACGGTGCCGAATTCTTTTAACACCGCGCGCGGCTCAAACACCACGCGCGAGCGGTAGTTGCGGCTTTTGTACCACGTCGGCGGCATGCCGAGCAGTGCGCGCGGGTAACACGAGCACAGGGTGCAGACGATGACGTTATGCACCTCGGGCGTGTTCTCGACGACAATCAGCCGCTCGGCCTCGAGCATCGCGCCCATTTCGGCGCAGGCTTCGCGGCCATCCGCCAGCAGCCGCTGCTTGAACGCAGGATCGACCCAGGCGCGGGCAACCACTTGCGCGCCGTGATACGGGAATTCTTCGTCGAAGAGTTCCATGCGATGACGCACTTGCTCAGCGGTGATTACGCCTTTTTGTTCGAGCAGCTCCTGCATCGCACGGCTCATGATTTCGTATTCGCCGGGCGGGCCGTTGTCGTGTTCATTGACTGGCGCGTGATCGTCGTGATCATGATCGTGCGTGTGATCGTGGTGGCTGTGGGCGTAATAGTCGTGGGTGGTATTGGTCATGTTGGCGCTTTCGGGTCAAGTTCAAAACGTTTTGCCACAGATTTACACAGATGAACGCGGATTACTTCAAATACAGAGCGGCCACCGCGGCGAAGGATGTTGCTTTTGCTTTCATCTGTGTAAATCTGTGTAAATCTGTGGCGAATAAACCTTTAGCCTTGCACCGGTTCCAGCCAGTGTTCGAATATTTCCATTTCGATGATGTCATTCGCCGGGCCGCTGTAGCCGGGCCACACTTGCGTTTGCAGAAAGCGCACGCGATAGAGCACTTTCGCAGGCAGGCCGTCAAAGCCGTAGGCGAGTTCTTCGGGGTTCGGGTACGCGCCGCAGATGCGCTCGATCACGCCCTGCTTGCCGCGTATATACGTGGGTGTACGGCGATGGCCGGGCGGAAACGCGCGTTTCACTACGACCTTGTCGCCAATGGCGTAGCGATGCACCGGCGCCGGCGTGTAGGTGGATTTGAACGAGGCTTCGCGGCTCATTTTTTCAGCGCTTTTTTGAGCGGCGATTCCATTTCATCGGGCACGTTAAAACGCGCACGGATTTCGGTCATCTTCGCGGCCAGCTCGTGCTCGGTGAACAGGCCTTTTTCAAGCAATACCGTGCGCATGGCGCTGGTGGTGATCTCGAAGTAGTGCAGGTCTTTGTAACGCTCGCCGAGGTCTTCGGCGGCGCGCCGCAGTTCATCGGTGCAGGTGATCTTGTGCATTTGCACCACCGAGCGCAGCGCGTTGGCCTGTCGCTCCCAGTGCTTCATGCCGTGATCGGTGGTGTCGACTGCGCCAGCAGGCTGGCCGCCGATGTCGGAGGGTAGTTGGGTGGTGTCGGTCATGACAGCTTAACCTCTGCTTGTGTGACGATAGATCAGCATAATCCGGTTGACGTTCGCCAGGCAACCGGATTATTTTTCGCTGGCCATGCGGGCGTCTTTGGCGACACGTGCCCATTTGATGAGTTCCGCCTTGATGATTTTATCGATTTCGGCGGCTGGTTTGAAATCGGTTTCGGCGCCTTCAGCGGTAAAGCGCTTTTGGGTTTCGGGCAGTTTGATTATGGTGCCGATCTCGGCGCTCAGGCGGTTGATAATCACAGGCGGCGTGCCCGCTGGCGCGCTAATGGCCCAGTAGTTTGACGATTCGTAGCCCGGCAAGCCGGATTCGGAAATGGTTGGCAGATCGCGCAATAACGGCGTGCGCCGGGCGCCGCCGCTGGCGAGTGCCTTTAACTTGCCGGAGCGGATATGCGTGTGCGAAGTAACCAGCGACCCCACCTGCATATGCGCTTGTCCGCTGATCACATCGATCATCGCCGGGAAGCCGCCTTTGTAGAGCAATATCGCCATGTCGATGCCGGCCATGCTGCGAAACAGCTCGGAAACAAAATGCTGAAAGCCCCCTGCGAAAGCCATATTGATATAGCCGGGTTTCGCTTTCCCGAGCGCGATGATGTCTTTCACCGAATTCACCGGGAACGAGGAGTTAGCGGTGAGCACGGAGGGGCCGCTGCCGAGCATCGCGATCCACACAAATGTGGTCACCGGATCGTACGGCACTTTGCGTATCGCGGGATTCATGGCGTATGCGCCCGCGGCCATCAGCCAGGTATGACCATCGGGCGTTACGCGCGCGGCGATTTCGGTGCCGATAATGCCATCCGCACCGGTGCGGTTGTCGACGATGACTTGCTTACCGAGACGCTCGGATAAATGATGCCCCGTGAAGCGCGCCATCATGTCGTTGCTGCCGCCGGTGGCTTGCGGCACGATGAAGCGTATCGGCCTTGAGGGATAGCCAGGCTCACCAGCGGTGCCTTGCGCGAAGCCTGGCACCGATGCTGTGCTTGTCAAAATAAATAAATAAAAACAAACGCTTACAAAGTTTTTCATGAGGGAATCCGCGGCTATTATGGTGCATCATATAACGCATCCATGACGCATGATAAATGTTCACGCTCATGTGCAAAACCTTTTGTTTGACCCGCATAGGGTGCGGGCGTAGCATGAATTCGCGGTGCAACATCATCATTGAATGCCCTAAACGGAGACGCATCACCATGGAACGCACGATACGCGATGTCATTAAAAATCAGCAGCCGGTCATAGCACCAGCAGGCATGTTCGTGCAGCAAGCCGCTCAGGTGATGAAGGCGCGGCGCATCGGTGCGATTATGGTGGTCGAGCATGACGCGCTCGCCGGCATCTTCACCGAACGGGATGCGCTGAATCGCGTGGTGGCCGAGAGCCGCGATGCGAGTACCACCACGCTGGCGGAAGTGATGACCAGCAACCCGCGAACCGTCAGTCCCAACGCCTCGTTTAACTCGGCCCTTGAGATGATGCACCAGGGACGCTTTCGCCACGTGCCGGTGGTGGAAGACGGCCGCCCCATCGGCATGATTTCCGTGCGCGACGCGATGGGGCCAGAGCTGGAATCGTTCGTCTACGAAATCCTGCGTCAGGAGCAGATGTCGCAAGTGCTGGCGTAGTGCCATGGGGTCTTTGGTTATCACATCAATCAACATGTTACGTAACGTCTCCGAGCGGCTCGACGCCCTCTGGCACATGGCGCATTATGCGCAGCACCACCTGCAACGCCTGCTGGCCCTCCTCCTGCTAGGCATGAGCCTGCCCGCGTTGGCGGCCATCACCGCTGTCACCGTAAGCGCCCCGGCCAACAAAAGCGTGTTTACCGCCCCCGCCACCATTACGCTCAGAGCCACGGCCAGTGCCGCCACCGGCTACACCGTTCAGAAAGTCGAATTCTTCGACGGTGCCACCAACCTCATCGGCAGCGACACCACCAAAGCCTACAGCGTAAGTTGGGCAAACGTAGCGGCGGACACCTACAGCGTAACCGCGCGTGTGACTGCGGTCAGAGCGAACCTGACTTTCCGTGTCGCTGCCAAATGCGATGTTGTACGCCAGACGAAATCCACCATCGCCCATCTTCATTACCGTCGCCTCGGCGTCGGTAGTCGATGCGCGAGCGTCTTCGGGTTTCTTGCCTTGCCACTTCTTGATGTCGGCCAGTTCCGGCAGGCGCGCCAAAGCCGCTTCGATGCGGGCTTCACGTGCTAGCGCGGCGCGGGCTTGGGCTGCTGCCTTGCCCCGTGCTGGTGCGCTTGGATCGTCGCTGATTTGCTGCTTGAGGGCCGCAACCC
>CAMBCF010000046.1 GCA_945864585.1 Bordetella parapertussis
TTAGACATACGAAAGCTTACTTTTAAGAGGGCGCTTATGTCTAAACAAGCAAAAACACTTACGGCACAGGAAATTCGTAGGGTGTTGGATTACATTGCAACACGCAAGCATGGCCCACGCAATAGGGCCATGCTACTCACACTTTTTTACGCGGGCTTGCGGGTAAAAGAGTGCGCGTCTTTACGCTATGCGGATGTTTTGGATGCGGAGGGCAAGATACGAAGTGAGATACGATTGACCCCAGAGCAGACTAAAGGCAGCAAAGCTGGGACTGTGTTTGTCAGCGATAAGTTACGAAATGAGCTACAAGCTTACGTTAAAGCGGTACCGTATAAGGCCGTCACAGACAAGCTGTACTACTCACAGAAACGCATCAGTGAGGGCTGGACTAGCAACACTTTGTGTCAACACTTTCATTACTTGTTCAAACGGGCGGGTATAGCGGGTGCATCAAGTCACAGTCCAAGACGCACAATGATCACCAATTTAGCCGACATGGGTGTCAGTGTTAGGGTGCTACAGAGCATCGCCCGGCACTCGAATATAAGCACTACTCAGTGCTATATAGATTGCAATGACGCGATGAAACGCAAGGCCGTTGAGTTGATTTAGATTTGCTTGGCGGTCTTCTTGGCCGCAGTTTTCTTGTTCGGACCTCGCTTTTTGCGTGTAGCTAAGACACCCTTAAAGTCGGTAGTTTTGAAGTCGTAGAGCTTGATGTCTGCTTTCATCTTGGCCAGCACTTCACCACGCTGTAGCGTAATTTCACTTTTACGCTCTGCTTCAAGTTTTGCGATCTCGGCATTGATTTCGTCTACACGGCTCATGTTAGTGTTCCTTAGTGTGTTGTATGAATTGACATATGAATGTACATAGGGCACATTCAAGTGTCAATAGCTTGTGGAATGACAAGCATAGCAAGTGTATCAAAAAGTATTCACTTTCCTAAAATAAATGGGACATATAAATGGGTTTTCCTAGGCCTATAGATGTAATTTTAAATGAAGCTAAAGAAATTGCTTTAGGCCTAGGCATTGATATAACTGGCAACTATAAGAAAGATAAAAATGTTTGGTATTTTGAAATTACGAATAGCATTGAAAAAAAATGGCGTAGCTTAGGAGCTTTAAAAAGAGTTAAAAATCACTTTAATCGTTCTACTATTAATGAGCAATTGTTAGAAGTTAAAGCTTTGGCAATAAGTTTAGGACTAGTTTGTACTGGAAATATTAATGGAGAATCGGGCAATAAAAGAAAATTTGAATTGAGTAACGGATTGGAATTTAGATGGTCTGTGTTAAGTAATTTACGATCTGGTAAAAATCCATTTAGTGTAAAAAATAGTGTTGAACAATTTGATGAAGCTATTATTTACGCTAATAAATTAGAACTTAATTTAACTGGCAAGACAAAAAAAATTAAGAAGTCAAAAAAATACGAAATTACTAATGGTAGTGAATTTAAATGGATAAGCAAGGAACATCTTAAAGAAGGTAAAAATCCTTTTTTGTTGAGAAGCATTGCTGACCAAGAAAAATTAGTAAATATTTTAGCTAAACAAATGGGTTTGATATTTACTGGTAAAAATAACGGAAAAAAAAGTAATTTATTGCGGTTTGAGTTAACGGACGGTAAATCGTATAAATGGTCAACGCTTAACAGACTGGAGAATAAACATAATCCATTCTTAGTGCCTACGATAGAGGAGCAATGTGAGCGTGCCGCGATTCACGCTAAAGTTTTAAATTTAGAATTTACTGGAAATTCTGAAAAAAGAAATGGCCATTATTATTTTGAAATAACTGATGGAATTGATTTTAGATGGAGCGTTTTGGGTAATTTACGAAAGCAACACAATCCCTTTAAAGATGGTGGATTTGATGGTGACAAATCTGGTATATTTTATATACTTAAAATTAAATTAAATGAAAATATGTTCGTTGGTTATGGGATTAGTAATAATGCCAAATCTAGAATTAATACGCACAAATTTGAATTGAAAAAGGCTAATGGTATGATTTTAGATAAATTATTTTTTGATTTTAAAATCGGTAAAGATGCCAATAATATTGAGACAATCATTAAAAGATCAATTCCTCAAGTTAATATTGGCGTGAGAGGGTTTATCACTGAGTGTGCTGACTTTGTATACTTTGACAATATCTTAAAGTTAGTTACTGATGCCCACGCAACTCAATCTTCCTAATCTTAAGTATTTAATTACCAACTACCTGTGTAACAGCGTTAAAATTAAGCGTTGAAAACGAATAAGATTTTGCTTTGTTAAAAACAGTCCCAACTCAGCTATGTTACACAAAAGTTACACGCACTTGTTTAGGTGTCTGTAACTATATGATTTATATATAATTCTTAACCGAGTAACTATTGAGTGGGAGTAGCCCCTCTGGAGGGCGGAGCAGGGGCCCCACGCATTTTGTGGGGATGCGACCCCGTACGAGGGGCGCTCGCGACACGCAGAGCTTATGAGCTTGCAGCAAGCGGTTCGGAGCGAGCAGCACAGAGAAAGGCGGAGCAGGGGCATCCTTGTGCTGGCTGAAATCACGAAGGTCCCTTCCGTTTTCCTTGATTATGCGAAGGAAATGTACTTGCCGCGCAGGTTGTGAATCGAACTACCATAGATTTGATGGAACGGCACCTGTAGTCCAGCGACGGAACATTCACTCCGCCTCAAATCGTGCTCCAGTTGGTCACAAACTGTGAGCCGTGCATACCGCGGCGAAAGCTGTTGAATCGTTTTTGATAGCTTACGACGTTCGCAAGTTCATCGACGTTGCGCATCCTTGCGGCGTTGATTGTAAAAATGTCTGCTCGCAGAGCGTGTTTGGCCAATGAGAGTGGGGTTCTGGCCGCGGCCGATTCAGCGTCGGGGTCGTCGTTGAGGTCATGCCCGAACGTGACACAAGTAGGACTAGGTGCTGCACTATGCCATGTCAAAAAAACCTTTGACGCGAGCTTTCAAGACGGCCTGGTTTACCAAGGCGGCGAGGAAGGCGCGCATCGGTGATCCAGCGTTGATTGCGGCAATTCGTGAGGTTATGCAGGGTCAGGCAGACGATCTGGGTGGAGGTGTGTTCAAGAAACTAGCGCAGGCCTTTGCCGGCATGACCGACTCCGAGTTAGGGGCTGCGCTGAGTCAAGATGATTTACTGGAGCTATGCGATGAAGAGTAAAGCCAAGTTTAAGAGTGACGCTTTCGGGGCAATCCACAGCGCAGCCCAAGGGCTGCATCGCGCCCGGACCATCGACAAGGCGACCATGCGCGAATTTGACGAATCGTGTCTCACTGCGCCGTCGGTGATCCCTCCGAAGGAGATCAAGCGAATTCGCGAGGGGGCGCATGTCAGCCAACCTGTATTCGCGCGCTATCTCAACACCAGCGAGTCCACGGTCCAGAAGTGGGAGGCCGGAACGAAGCGGCCGAGCGGCATGGCGCTTAAGTTGCTGGCCGTGGTCGAGAAGCACGGACTCAAAGTGCTGGCTTGAGCTCGAGTCCGGTTAAGTATTCCCTTGCTGCAGCCGCTTTCGCTGCCGGGGCAAGCCCCGGAACATCAAAGCCAGAGCACGCTCCCGCACTCCAGAATCCCGCGTTTCAATATCAGTTTTGCGCCAGCCCCAGCCGCTCTCGTACGCGCGCAAATACCGCCGGGTCCGTGCGCATGCTTGGGTTTTGTGCGAGGCGTTCTGCTTGAATGAGGAGTGACTCGACGATTTCGCGTCCGTCCGCATCCTTGACCGCCTGCATCGGGGTGCGGTTTGCGAGCATGGGGATTGGCTGATTCACCCAGCGTTCCCAGTGCGCTGCCATCATTTCATCAATTTTCGCGCGCACCTCGGGGAGTTCGGCCAAGCGCTCGCTTTCTTCCCGTGCTGCGCTGCTGCTTGCGCCGCCGCTTGCCTTCGAGTCAGCGAGCATTTTTTCCAGTGATTGGAGTTCGGTGGCGCGATAGGAAGCGCCTTTACCGAGTTGCGTTTCGATGATGTTACGTATGGCGCCGGCACGCCGTTCCGAGTTGACTTCTGCGATAAGACGCGCACCGTCAATATTGAGCGTGCCGAGCACGGTGTTGTTCCATTCGGCATGCATCTTGTTGCCGGGCTTTTTCCAATTGAAGCGGACTTGCGTCAGTTTGCCTCCGGTATCGCGCGTTGACTCTGACAACTGGTCCTCTTCGGATTCGTCAAACGCCAGGTGTTTTAGCGCATCAAACGCGGCTTGGGGCGGTATTTTGAGATCGAACACCAGCTTGTGCGGTAGCAGCGCTTCACCGTCGGTGTTTTGCAGTTCGGGCATGCGCGGATTGAAGAGGCGCTCGGCGATCTCATGAAACAAATAGACCAACTCGAAACGGTACTCCCACAAGATTGCAGGCTTGATTTGCGGGTGCGCCTTGGCAATGTGAGCACGCAGCGCGATGACCCGGGCTTTTTCCAGAGGCGGAATGGCAAAAGCATTGCTGGCTTCGAGCATGTGCAGTTGGTCTACCGACGCCAGTTGTCCAAACAGCAGATCGCCCCGCTGCACGCCTTTCGACAAGCCGCGCTCGGTGACCGCATATTCTTCGCCTGTCATCACATCGCACAAGGTCATGCCCTGACCCGGATTGCAGCGCAGCACTTCAAAGAACGAAAACGGCGCGCTCAGCAGCGATTCGATATAACGCCTCAGCAGCGGATCGAGCCGCCGCCCTTGCGCCGACAAATACGCTTTGAGCGGGATCACCCCATGTAACGATTTGTCCGCAACCTTCGTATGAGCCGGATCTGGCGACCAGTACGCGTAAAACCAGGGCATGTATAGCTGCATGAGCGGTGCCGTGAAATCGAGCTCGACGTCCTCCTTGCCGATGAAATCGGGCCAGGCTTCATGCATCGCGATAATGCCGTAGGATTCATGGATGAAACGCATCATTCTAGTGGCTTGGCCATCCAGCAAAGTGCGCAACCTGCGCCACACCAGATCGGCAGGCTTGGCCGATTCCGCGGCGGCTCCCGCATTGAGGCAGCAATGCTTGTATTTTTTTCCGCTGCCGCAAAGGCACGGATCGTTTCGTCCGGGTTTCATTTTTCGCTTCCGTGGGTTATTTTAAAGGTCAGCGCCGCTGGAATTTGATTAGCGGCTCGTAATTGGTAACTTTTTGTTTTAAAGGGAATTTTATATTTTGACCCTGAATGCTCAATCTGCAGTGCTTCCCGCGGCGAAGTCTGACTGAGCTTGCGGCTGGTGACAAGGAGTCCGCCGCCTAGGCGGCCACATATAGTAGTGCGAAACCTGCTTGAGACTCTATGATCGTTTTAGCAGAGAAGATGGCAGCGGATGGATGGCACGCTTGATGCCTCTGCGCGATGAAATTTTGCGCGGCGATTTGCGTGCGCTCTATCTCGGCTGGCTGGCGGGTGTGTGTTATCGCGAGGTAGAGGACGATGTCCTTGAACCACCGCCGCCGCCCGGTCTTTCGCGGCTCACCGGGGCGCAGCAATCGCTGGTGCAATTTCTAGAGATCGACGAAGACCTGGTGACGGCTGCAGGCGCCGCCGAGCCGCTATCGCCGGTTGAGGAGGTTGCTGACAAGCGCGCACAGGAAGCGTGGCTCGCGCAACTGCCCGCAGATGAGAGCGCGGCGGTGCTGAAGCTGTTGCTGGGCGGGCAAGGCCAGCAAGCGGAGCGCCAATTAAGATCCGCATTTCTGTCGTGGCAACGTGCACAACGGCCCGCTGTCGACTCAGAAACCCGGCGACGGACCGTAGCGGAATTATGGTCGCTGGCTGAAGGCGCTACGGCAGTACGGCAGCAGCAGGAATCGGCGAAACGCAAAAAGGCCGAGGCGGAGCGCAACACCAAACGTGAGGCCTACTTGCGCGCGGTCGCTGCCAACCGTGAGCGGCATTGGGAATCTGCCGAAAAGGACGCGCAACGCGGCGGGGCTTCTGGCTACTATGCGGTGAAGCGCACGCTTATCGAATTGGCCGAAGCCTATACGCTGTGCGCTACGCGCGCCGACTTTGATCAGGCGCTGGCGGATTTCATGCTGCGACACGGTACGCGTACTGCGCTAGTCAAGCGCCTTATCGAAGCGGGACTGTGGAGACGGGTGAAATGACCAAGCACCGGGTGACGAATGGATAGATGCCTACCGGCGGTGGCGCCGTGAATAACTCGATGCGCTATATGCGCGAGGCGCCCGTGCTGGCTCAACAGGCCGCTGCAGCCGGCGAAGTCCCCGTTGGCGCACTCATTTGTCGGTATTTGTGACGGTATAAGATAGGCGCCTCGATCCGTCAGAGATTAATACCGTCACACGTCGTGACCGGGTCATCAAGGAGGCATGCAAATGAAGGCTATCGTTATCGGCGTAATGCCACAGGACCAGATCCGGGCTCGGATGATTGCAATCGCCAAGGGTGAGTACAAACCCAAGCCTGGCGAACCCAAGATCTGGTTCACCACCATGAAGTCTGTCGCGGAGGTTCTCAGCGACCAGAATCGCGCGCTGCTGAAGGTAATCCGCGAGACGAATCCTGACTCGGTTGCGGTGCTTGCGAAAATCACCGGGCGTCAGCCAAGCAACCTGTCCAGAACGCTCAAAACGATGTCACGGTATGGGTTGGTCTTCCTGAAGCGCGAGAAGACTCACCTGCGACCGGTGGTCAAGGCGACGGATTTTCGAATCCTCGCGACCGCGTAGATGCATCAGAACTGGGGTGCCACCGGTCATTGCGGCGCTGTGCAATTGTGAGTGATTCACACATAGTGATAACGACAAGACACGATAGCCAAATCGCGGCCATCGACGGCATAGACGAGCCGGTTCACGTCGTCGATGCGTCGTGACCAGAACCCAGAGAGGTTTTCCCGGAGAGGTTCCGGCTTGCCGATGCCGTCGAAAGGTTGCCGCATCGCATCTTGAATCAAAGCATTGATGCGCTTCAGCGTCTTCCGATCTTGCCCCTGCCAGTAGACGTAGTCAGACCACGCCGCCGCGGTCCAAACCAGCCGCTCAGGCATCAACGAGCGCCCGCATACGTGCCTTTCCCTTGCGCAACTGCTGAATCGACTTGCCAAGATGAGCAGCGTTCGCCGGTGTCTTCAGTAGATGTACCGTTTCCATCCAACTATTGAAGGTTTCCAGCGACATTACCACGGCATCCGGAGAATCGCGGCGGGAAATCACTGCAACGTCTGCATCGTCGACGACCCGGTCGATGACTTGCTTCAAATTGTTTCTGGCCTCAGAGAATGAGATTACGCGCATAACTACTTGTCCTTTAAATTGTACAAGTCTAGCGCACAAGAGCACTGTTGCCAAGCACGTATTTCATACTGCACCAGCAAGCGCGTAATCTGTAACGTTTCACCGGTTCAATGCCATCTGGGCCTGCAGCGCGCAGGTTGACCAGCGACGCACGCTTTTTCAGATGGTAAGATCGTTGAGGTTGTAATTGCGGATGGTTTTGTTGAAGGTATCGTCGTTAAAACGCATGACGTTCTCACGGCCAACGAATGGTTGGTAGACAAAGGGTTGCTCGTGGGGGAAGTACTGCCGGCGCGCGTCGATGGCGACGGCGACGACGGAAGCGCGTTTGTCGATGCGCTGCTCGTCATAACGCACGCCTTCAACTTTCATGCCGAGCGCGGTCTTTTGCCCCAACACCGATTTGCGGCGGTGAAAATCAAAGGTAATCGAGATGCGCAAGTCCGGCGACGAGTTGGCAAAAGAGCCGTGCAGCGTCTGGCGATTGACGATAGTCACATCGCCGGGTGCGCAGATCAGTGGTATCGCGCCCGGCAATTGCTCGCTGCCGCCGTTTTCGGTAACCAGCCGCTTGATATCGGCGCGCCCCTGCTTGTGGGTGCCGGGCATCACCCACAGGGCGTTGCCCACGGTGGTTGGGTAGATCTGCACCTGGTAATTAAAGCCGTGTATGCCTTCGTTCCAATCGGGAGAATTCCAATGCGTCACGCCATCCTGGTGCCAGGCAATGGAACCACCGACTCGGGGTTTTTTGACGAAGATCACATCGTTAAACGGCACAAAATCGTCGCCATTGATCGACGCCGCGATGGCAAGCAGATGCGGATGCCCATAAACGCGCAGGCCCGCCGGCATGTACTGGCACATGCCGCGCATGCGCAACACCACATACGCCGGCGCGTCCTGGTCGGGCTGGGTTCGCTCATCTTGCTCGGATGGCGGCCGTCGGACACGTCCGTTCCGCCAGCGGGATCTGATAGTGGCTTGATGATCGTATAGAGTTCGCGCGCGGCATCGGCGCCGATCGCCGGCCGTCCCTGTGCGTCAACCTTGGCGCCCGGGCTGACCGGCGCCCGTTCCAGCATCACGCCCGCGTCGTGGCGTAACGCCTCGATTTCCGACTGATCGATGACGCAAATCTTTACAGCATGAGAAGGCGGTTCTAGTAAACTGAGTTCCCTCAACAAAACGTGCAACCGCTATTGAAAATCGAGTGGAAATAGAACAGCAATTAACGCTCGATCAAGGCTTTATGCTGGAAGCCCTTGAGCTTGCCCGGCGTGCAGCGCTGGCGCGCGAAGTGCCGGTCGGTGCGGTGGTGGTGCAGGATGGCGTGATTGTTGGTCGCGGTTTTAACCAGCCGATTTCCCGCCACGATCCCACCGCTCACGCGGAGGTGATGGCGCTGCGAGACGCGGCGCAGCATCTGGGCAATTATCGTTTGACGAAGTGTGACCTTTATGTGACCTTGGAGCCTTGTGGCATGTGTGCAGGGGCGATCATGCATGCGCGCATTGCGCGGGTTTTTTTTGGCGCGGCGGATGCCAAGACCGGCGCCTGCGGCAGTGTGGTGAATCTGTTTGGCGAGGCGCGCCTGAATCACCATACCGAGGTTGCCGGCGGTCTGCTGGCCGAGCAATCGGCATGCTTACTCAAAGAATTTTTTGCGCGGCGACGCGGGTAAAATGTCCAGAATTGATATTAGTATTAGTTCGCAAACACTTGTTTTTAAAGACGAAAGTAAAAACGAATGTTTGACGTATTCCACCGCTACCGCGAGCAACGGTGCGGGAGAACAGTTCGGTAGCGAATGTACGCCGCGTGGCAAGCACATTGTGCGGGCGAAAATCGGCGCAGGGTGCCCAATCAATACGGTATTCATTGGCCGCAGGCCTACGGGCGAAACTTACGGCCCTGAATTAAAAGAAAAATTTCCAGATAGAGACTGGATCCTCACGCGTATATTGTGGCTTTCCGGCTGCGAAGTTGGTTTTAACCGGCTGGGCTGCGTGGATAGCATGCGGCGCTACATCTACATTCACGCAACGCCCGATTCTGTCCCGATGGGTGTGCCGTCGTCTCATGGCTGCATACGGATGCGTGGGTACGACATAGTTGAATTATTCGATCGGGTTCCCGTTGGAACTTTTGTATATATTGTTTAAAAACAAATACCTACAACGAAAACTCTGGTTTTCTTAGCACAGAAACGCCTGTTCTCTGCAGGATTTTTGTTGCGTGGCATTAATTTTTCATTGTGCGTTGCAGAAAAATCGGCTAAATTGTGCGTTGCAACTACACCACAAAAATCAGGGACGTTACATGCGGCTCAAGGACAAGGTAGCGATCATCACCGGTGCGGGGCGTGGCATCGGGCAGGCGACGGCAGTTAAGTTTGCATGCGAAGGCGCGAAAGTCGTGGTGTGCGATATGAGCGCTGATTGCGTAGCCGAAACGGTCAAGTTGTGTGAAGACACCGGCGCGCAAACCTTGGGCGCCGTGGCTGATGTCACCGACGTGAAATCATTGCAAGCGATGGTACGGGCCACGCTCGCCAGGTTTGGCCGTATTGATTGTCTGGTCAACAACGCCGGTATAGTTGCCGACGCGCAAATGAAGAACATGAGCGACGAGCAATTCGACAACGTGATCGCCGTCAACCTGAAGGGTGTTTTCAACTGCACCAAAGCGGTGGTCGATACCATGCTCGCGCAGCAGTCGGGGGTGATTCTGAATTCATCATCCATTGTTGGCTTGTACGGCAATTTCGGTCAAACCAATTACGCTGCCGCCAAGTTCGGCGTGATCGGCATGGCCAAAACCTGGGCGCGTGAACTGGGCCGCAAAGGCATCCGTTCAAATGCCGTTTGTCCGGGATTTATCTCCACCACTCTCCTCGCGACGATTCCCGAAAAAGTCATCAAGGCGCTCGAAGACAAAGTGCCGATGGGCCGCTTGGGCAGACCTGAAGATGTGGCGAACACCTTCGCATTCCTCGCTTCGGATGATGCCAGCTACATCAATGGCGCGGTGATTGAAGTGAGTGGCGGGCTGACCATTTAAAATTACAGTTCATGTGCAAGCCGTGTCGTGGCACGAACGTGGCGCCGAATTGCAGGCGTTGCGCCGTGCGGTATTTGTGGTCGAGCAGCAGGTTCCCGAAGAAGAAGAGTGGGACCATCAGGATGCCGTCAGCCAGCATGTGCTGGCTATAGTGGACGGCGAAGCCGTCGGCACCGGACGTTTGCTGCCGGATGGTCACATCGGGCGCATGGCGGTACTCAAAGCGTGGCGTGGACGCGGCGCCGGGCGCGCGCTGCTACGCGAGCTAATCGCAATGGCGCGGTACGCCGGTTTTGCCGAGGCAGTGCTCAACGCCCAGACCCACGCGATAAAATTCTACGAAAAACAGGGGTTTGCGGCAGAGGGTGCGGAATTCATCGAGGCCGGAATTGCGCACCGCGTGATGCGGCTTAAGCTGTAAGGCTGAAGCGCTGCGTGACTTCGCCCAGATATTTACCGCGCCCGCCGAAGTTGCGCTCGCCGTAGTAAACCTCATGTTGGCGATTGACGATGACGACGGTGGACGTGCGGGTGCCGTAGCGGTCATCCACCGCAATAAATTTCGGTCCCAGTTTTTTTTCCCGCGCAACGCCCACGCCGGTGTTGGGCAGCGCATGCGCGGGCGCGACGTTGCGATCGGTAAGTATGGCGAACAGTTTTGCGGGTAACGAATCCGCATCACTTAGCAGTAACGCCGCAAGTTCACGCCGGCCGTCGCTGACTTTGGGCCACGGCGTATCGAGCAGATGATTGCTCAGGCCATGCACACCGGGTGTAACGCGCTCAACGCCGTTGCCGTAGTTCGACAAAAACCACAGTGCATCCAGGCCGCCCGCCAGCGCGCTGAATCCGGCGTATTGTGATTGCTGCGAGGCGATGGTCTGCAGATAGGATTGTGCGGCTTCGGTGCCGGTGAGAAAACCGCCCGCCAATTCGCCACGCGAACGCGGCGCCACGCCTTTGGCAGCGCCATCACGATAATTTGTCACTGCGGCAAAACGCCCGGCACGCGTGAGGCCCATCCACGTGCCGCCCATTTCCAGATCACGTCCGCCATAGATGTGCGGATGATCATTCCAGAACGCGGCGGACGCAGCGGGTCGTGCGTAGGCTTCATCGCGATTGGCGGCGATTACCAGCGGATACTCGGCGCTTTCCTGAAATGCAAATAAAATCAGACACATAGCGTTATTTTACAGGGTAGGGCAAGGCTTGCAATTGCAGCACCGGGCCGGCGGGTGATTGCCAGTGTGTCGTCGCATCCTGCAGGCCGCTGGTCTGCACCACGGCGAGCACCTCATGGTTGCCGGCATCTGCGCTAACCACGCTGACGATCATGCCGCAGGCTTGATCACCAAATACTGGCGAATAAAGTTTGTCACCCGCCCGCGGGACATCAGAGGCGACGGTGGATGCGATGCGCGCACGCACCATGCGTTGCTTCACCCTGCCGAGGTAATGCGTGCGCGCAACGATTTCCTGACCGGGATAACACCCCTTGTCGAAACTCACTGCACCGAAAAGATCGAAATTCACAGTCTGCGGTACGAACTGCTCCTGGGTCGCGGCGACCACGGTGGGTATGCCGGCTTCGATATCGAGCGCGGCCCACAGTGATTCCACGCTGGGGGATGCGGCGGCGCTCAGCGCGGCTTCAAGGCGGGTTGCGGCGGCGACGGGCGCAGCCACCAGGTAACGATCCGCCGGCAGTTTTACCATCGTCACATCGTTGCCGTGAACCACATCGTGCATTGCGGTGGGTGCGGCGCCTGCGATCGAAGCCAGCAGCAACGCTGCGCCTGCACCGGTTACGCCAAACAATATCTGATCGGCGGACACATCCGCTGCTTTCACTTTGGCCCGCAGAATGTACATCGACAGCCTTTTGCGCACGGGCTCACACAGTTCGCGCGGCAGCATTAAGATGTACGCGCCATCGCTCTGCCACAGCAGCAGGCTCGCCAGCAGGCGTCCTTTGGCGGTGCAATAGCCGGAGTATTGGCTGCGTGTTTCTGAAACCGCCTTGACGTCGTTGGTAAGCTGGCCTTGCAGGAACGCTTGCGCGTCCGCACCGTCAAATCGCAACAAACCCGACGCGGTAATTTTGCACCAACGAATTTCTGTAGCCACAGGTAGACTTAGCGCGCCAAAAAACCCAACAGCGCGCATTGTAGCCGAGCCAGCGACGTTAAACGGCGGTTGTAAATAATTGGCATTGAGAACAATAGTTTATGTTGAGTGCCTGATTGCGCCCAAGCGCCGCCATGGTGGCGTGGCAGGCGTATGATTAGGCGGTAAATTCAGTGGTCAGGTGCCAGGAGCAGTGGCGAGCATGGTGAAATATCTAGTGGTGGTGTGCGCTCTGGCGGGTTCATGCGCGCCCTTCAGCGCATACGCCGCTGTCGCTGACGGGGTGGATGCTTACACTCGCGGGCGTTATGCCGAGGCGCGCAAGGAACTCACCGCTCCCGCTGAAGAAGGCGACGCGCAGGCGATGGCGTACATGGGCGAGATGCTGATGCGCGGCTGGGGTGGCGCGCGCGACGAGTTGAAGGCGCGCGATTACATCACCAGGGCACAGGCCGCCGGCGATATCCGTGCTACGTATTTACTGGGCAGCATGCATATGAGCGGCAATCTGGTGGCGCGCGACACCAGCAAGGGCGCTGACCTGGTGCGCCAGGCAGCGGACAAGGGCGAAGCCGCCGCGCAAAACCTCATCGGTGTGTGGCTCGCAAATGGCACCAACGGTTACCCCAAAGACGAAATCAACGCGCTGGCCTGGTTCAAACTCGCGGCGGATCAGAAAAACGCGGCGGCGATGCGCTCGTTCGGCGCGTTCACCGAGTTGGGGCTGGCGGGCATCACGCAGGATTATCTGGTCGCGCTCGACTGGTATAAAAAATCCGGCGAGCTTGGCAACACGGCCAGCATGACCGCCGCCGGGCGCATCTACGCCATGGGGCATGGGGTCAGCCCCGATGGCGCCGAGGCGCTGAGCTGGTTGCGCCGCGCGGCGGCCTTAAACAATTACGAGGCGTTTCAGTGGATCGCCAACGTCTATGAATTCGGTCGTGGCGGCGCGGCGAAAAACGCGGTGCTGGCGTATGCGTGGTACGCCGCGATTCCCGCCAACGCCAACGAGCGTGCAGTGAAAAGCAGCGCAGCCGGCAAAGAGCGCCTGGCGAGAACATTGAGCGCCAGCGAAATGCAGGAAGCCGAAAAACAATCTAAATCCGTGGCTGGCGCCAATGCACTGAGCATCATTACGGCACAGATTTCCGGCAAGTCCCGCGCCAGCAGCAGCCCGCGCACCGGTGTCTACGGCAGCGGCGTGGTGGTGAGCGACGCCGGCGATATCGTGACCAACGAGCATGTGATCAATAACTGCGCGCGCATCCGCATCCAGCCGCTGGGCACACCGGTCAAAGTGGTGGCGCGCGACGCGCGCAATGACCTCGCCTTACTGCGCGCCGACAGTGCCGGCTTGCCGCCGGCGAAATTGCGCGCGGGCCGCACTGTGCGTCCGGGCGACGACATCATTGCCATCGGGTATCCACTGAAAGGCGTGTTGTCGTCGGGGGCGGTGGTTACCACCGGCATTGTCAACGCCATGACCGGACTTAACGACGACACCTCGGCGTTTCAGATTTCCGCCACCGTGCAGCCGGGTTCCAGTGGCGGACCGATTTTTGATCGCAGCGGCAATCTTGTCGGCATCGTGCGTGCGCGCCTGCTGTCGACGGCACAAGCCAATCCGCAAAATGTGAATTTCGGCATCAACCTGGCCACGCTCAGTAATTTTCTGGATACGCATGCGGTCGGTTACCGCAGCGCGCAACTGACAGGTAAACCCGCAGAGACGGCTGACCTGGTGGAGCGGGCGCGCAAGTCCACGGTGCAGGTGGAGTGTTATTAAGCTGCGCTTCAGATCACCGCCTGTCTGGCGCATCTGCATCGCTGCGTGGATTCCGGTCCTGCCCCGCCGTTGGCAATTGCGGTTTGCTGACGTCGTGCTCAATCACCCGATACTCACCGTCAACCACGCTTGCACCATTGCGGTCCATTACCGGGCCTGCGGCGGATTGCGCGCGTTTGAGCTTGCGGATGGCCCACCACAAGCGCACGCCGATAACCGCCGCCACCAGCGCGCCCACGGCCAGCGCCACGGTGAGGAAGAAAAACCCTAGTATCACCAGCGCAATGGTGGTCAGTGTGAGCACCAGGCGAGCGATCCAGCCGGGCTTCTCTACGGCGTGCATTGTATTCATACCGGCGCTCGTTAACGTTCGCAGATTGCAGTGTGCGCATTGTGATGAAGACGCCGGTAATTGTCGATCACATCGCGACCAAAATATTGCATAAATACAACTGTTAACGCTGCGATTGGTGTATGGCACGAGAGAATCAGACGCTGACCGTACTGTTTGCCGACATCACGGAGAGCAGCCGCCTCTATCAGCAAAAGACTTACCGCCGCATCTCAAACCGTTCGTGCGCCCCTTGTTTCGCGCGGCGCTGAAGGGCAGCAGTGGCGAATCGTCGATATTCCAGGTGTTGTGGCGCTCCGATAACATGGAACTGACGCGGAGGGCGTCTCCAGCACGGTGCTGTTCCGGCGCGATCGCCGCTCGCAGTTCCGCGCGTGACTGCCGCTGATTGATTGCTATAAATAAATTTCGTTATTTGCGCAAGGAATTAAGATAGCGCAGGCGTTCCGCGAAGCCCTTGAGCAATTCAATGCCGAATAGCGGGTTGCTGGTGACGAGTTGGGTGAAAGATTCGCGGTTGATGGTAAGCAATTTGCAGTCGCTGGTGGCCGTCACCGACGCTGCGCGCGGCGCGGAATCGACCAGCGCCATTTCGCCAAAAACACCACCCGGCCCGGCGGTTTCGACTGTTTTGCCCTCTATCGATATGGCGACACTGCCTTGCAGCAGCGCGTACATCGACGCGCCACTAGCGCCTTCCATAATGATGCTTCTGCCGCTGGGAAAAGAACTTATCGCGCCTGCGCCCAGCGCGCCCGCGATATTGTTCAGCAGTTTGCTGTTGAGCACACAGCCTGAGTTGGCGGCGGCGGCGCCCGCAAATCCGCCGTGCATGCGCAGGATCGTCAACATCAGGCGCAGGCGCGACAGCATCATGTGCATGAGCATCAGCGCGAATTCGGGTTGGCGCGACAGCGCCTGCTGAAACTGCGCGGCTTCCAGCGCGATCAGCATGCAATCGGTCTTGGCGATGGCGGTGGCCGTGCGCGGCGCACCGGTGATGACTGCCATTTCGCCGATAATTTCACCGGCACGGGCGACGTCGAGCGATTTGCCGGCGATGGCAAGGGCAATTTCGCCGTGGATCACAAAATACATGCGGTCACCGGCGGATCGCTCAGTCAATAAAACACCGTCTTTTTTCAGCGTCGCGGGCTTGCCATTGTTCAGAAAAAACGAGCGCGCGATTTCAACGTCGTAAACCGATTTGTCGGCTTCCTTGGTTTCAATGAAATCCAGATCCAGGTTTTCCATAACGGTTCCGCCAGAAGTTTATGCTGCGCAACGGGTCACAGGGCTCACACTGTCTTGAAGCTGCGGCAGCCGGCTATTTTGCCACGCAGATATTGTGCCGCGAAATCAATATCGGCGCTGGTATTAAAGCGGCCCACGCTGATGCGCATCACCGTGGCTGAGGGGTCACCGCCCAGCGCCGCAATGACATGCGAGGCCTGCCCGGTAATACACGCCGAGGCCGAGGATATGGCGATATCGCTGAGCAGGTTCAGCGGTAAATCGCAATCGCTGATGCCGATGTTCAGGTTGTTGACGATGCGCGCCTCGAAATCACCGTTCAGATGTATGCCACGGATATCCCGCAGCGCCGTCCATAGCCGGTCGCGCAGCGCGCGTATGCGGGGGATTTCTGTGGCCATTTCCAGTTGTGCGATGCGAAAACATTCACCCATGCCGGCAATCTGGTGCGTGGCGAGCGTGCCCGAGCGCAGGCCGTGCTCATGGCCGCCGCCATGCATCTGGCTGTCGACGTGTACGTCAGGCGCGTGTCTTACATACAATGCGCCGATGCCTTTGGGCCCATACGTTTTGTGCGCGGTGAGCGACATCAAGTCCACCGCCAGGGCCTTGACGTCAATCGGCAGCTTGCCGCTGGCCTGCGCCGCATCCACATGAAACAACACGCCGCGGCTGCGGCAGATTTTTCCCAGCGCCGCGACATCCTGAATCACGCCGATTTCATTGTTGACCAGCATGACGGATGCGAGCACGGTGTCGTCGCGCAAGGCGGCTGCAAATTTTTCCAATGAAAGTAAACCGCTTGCCTCGGGCGCGAGAACGGTGACTGCAAAGCCCTGGGTCTCCAGCCAGTGCATGGTATCTAGCACGGCTTTGTGTTCGGTGGCGACAGTAACCAGATGTTTGCCGCGCTTGGAGTTGGCACTGAGGTTGGCAAATGCCGCACCCTTGATCGCGAGATTATTCGACTCGGTGGCGCCTGAGGTCCACGCAATTTCCGCCACATCGGCGTTGATCAGCGCCGCGATTTGTTCGCGCGCGCGCTCCACCGCGCGCGATGCGCTTTGCCCGAAACCATGCGTAGTGCTGGCCGGATTGCCGAACTCGCCTTTCAGATAAGGCAGCATGGCGTCAAGCACGCGCGGATCAAGCGCGGTGGTGGCGGCGTTGTCGAGGTAGATGGGCATTTACGGCGGTGAACGAGTGAACGGGTGAACGAGTGAACAAGTAACCCCCCTCGCCCCCGGCAGGGGGACAAGGGAACACTTGAAACGGAGTAGAGGGTTGGGGAGAGGGGGCTATCACTCGTTCACCCGTTCACGCTTTTCATCATCATCAATGCTTTGCAGCTTGTTGCTGTGTCAGCGCCGCGATCACGCGCTGACGTTTTTCTTCAACGTCCTTGGCGAAACCGGGATACTTTTGTTCGACAAAGCCGGTGGCCAGCCCCAGTTTCAACAAGGCCACGGCGAATACCGCCGCAAGATCATCAAGGTCAGGACTTTTCCTGGCTAGTTCCATCGCTTCGATGGTTTCGCCATACAATTGCTGGAGCGCGTCTTTGGTTTCCCGGTCTAATAGCATCATCGACATGGTGAATTCCGCATAGCTGCAAAGTGCCATTGTAACGCCGGGCGCGCCGCTTGCGCCGGTCAGCAGCGGTGAAAAAGCGGATGAAAGCATGGCAAAATAACCTGCCCACCATGACGCCATTTCCCATTTTTATAGCCAGCGCCTTACCCGCGAACAATAAGCCGCGTAAGCAGGGCCGAAGCGTTGCGCCAGTGCACGTTCTTCCGGAACGATCTGGTAGCGGTTGATGTAGCCGATAAACAAAACCAGCAGCGCGGCGTTGAGCGCATTGCCCAGCCATACGGCGAACGCCGCCAGCATCAGTAAATCGCCAAGATAGATCGGATTTCTGGAAATTGCGTAGACGCCGTTGGTGATGAGATGCGAGGCACGAGAGGGCCTGAGCGGATTTATGCTGGTTCTTGCCGCGATGAAGTGGACAACGGCAATTGCTATTAACAGCAGGCCAATGGCGGCCAGGACCAGCGCCGCCGCTTCCCGGAAATCAAACTCGATTTTGCCAAATGACAGCGTTCGATCCACGGCCCACATCAGCGCGCCGATGATGGCCGCTATCACTGGCGGTGGGATCAGCGGGTTCACGCGCCGCCGTGACGCCACAAGGCTATGGTCTCGGCCGCACGTCCGGATTCAGCAACTTCACCGGCTTTCCCGCCGCAAACGCCGCTGCTTGCTCGAATGCTTCGCCGAAATAAGCTTCGTAGGTGCCCGGTTCCAGCCACGCGCTGTGCGGAGTGCAGATGACATTGGGCATTTTCAGCAGCGGATGGTCGCCGTTTTGCACGGGTTCGTTTTCATAAACGTCGGTGGCGGCGAAGCCGGGACGGCCTTTGTTCAGCGCTTCCACCAGCGTGCCCGGCACAAATAATTCAGCGCGCGCGGTGTTGACGATGAGCGCGCCGGGCTTCATCCGCGCGAGATCGGCAGCGGTGATGATGCCGCGCGTAGCTTCGCTCATGCGCAGGTTGACGCTTAACACATCGGACTGCTCAAAAAAGTCCTGCTGCGACTGGGCGGTTTGGTAGCCGAGCGCGCGCGCGCGTGCAGCAGTGGCGTCGCGCGCAAAACACAACACGCGCATGCCGAAGCTGGCCCCCGTTGCTGCGACGGGTTCGCCGATCTTGCCTAGGCCGTAGACGCCGAGCGTTTTGCCGCGCAGGCTCACGCTGAACCAGTCGCGCCATTTTCCCTGCTTCATTAACAGGGCGTCGTCGGCAATGCGCCGCACCGAGGCAAAAATCAATGCCCAGGTGTGTTCGGCGACGGTGTAGGGTGAGGCGTGCGAGCCGGCGCACACGGCAATGCCGTGCTCGGTGCAGGCTTTGAGATCGACACTGTGCGCGCTGCGGCCTGTCTGTGCGATCAGCTTGAGTTTCGGCAGTTGTTCTAGTAGCGCGCGGGTGAACGCCGTGCGTTCACGCACGGCGACGATGATTTCGGCATCGCGCAGCTTACTAACGAGGGTTTCAAAAGTGGGGGCCACATCGCGCAGCACCGTCACCTCGTGCCCAGCCAGTGTGCCGAAGCATTGCAGCTGCGGCACTAGTCCGTGATAGTCGTCGGGCACTACGATTTTCATGATGAGCGCAAGTGTAGCATGCGCTCATCGGACACCAGTGACGTTGACCCTCCTAGCGCCGGTAGTGGCCGTCACCATGATGCCCGCCGCCGTGGTGGCCTTTGTCGGGGTGCGCGAGCCCTATTCAGGCCAGCGCTGCCTTCACTTTGTCTGGCGTGAACGGCAGATCGCGCATGCGTTTGCCTGTCGCATTTGCGATGGCATTGGCGATCGCTGCCACCGCCGGGCCTTGTGAGCCTTCGCCGGTGCCCAGTGACCGTTCATGCGGCATGTTAATCAGATGCACCTCCACCGCCGGCACATCGTTAAACGTGAAAATCGGATAGTCGGCCCACGAGCGCATGGTGACGCGCTGGCGGTTGAATTTCACTTGCTCCTTCAGGGTCCAGCTTGCCGACTGGATAATGCCGCCTTCGATCTGATTGATCACGCCATCGGGGTTGATGATCAGCCCGGCATCCACTGCGGCGACAGCGCGCGTCACTTTTACATTGCCGTTGCGGTCGACTGCCACATCGGCCACCACCGCGCAATAGGCAGCAAGGTTCTTGTATTGCGCAAAGGCGATGCCGCGACCCTTACTTTCGTTATCTCTGCCGTTGCCTTTGTGGCCGGGCTTCCAGTTCGCTTTTTGCGCGGCCAGTTCGATCACCGCGCGCGCGCGCGGATTTTTCATGTGTTGAAGGCGGAATGCCACCGGATCAACGCCCGCCGCGAGCGCGGTTTCATCCATGAACGATTCCAGCGCGAACACATTGGCGTACGCGCCCAGCGTGCGCAGTGCCGAGGTGCGTAGTGGCATATCCGTCAGAAAGTGCAGCAGGATGTTCTGGCGCGGAAAGTCGTAGAGCGGCACCGCGTTGCGATCCGCCGCGCCCGCAGGCTGCGCACCGTTCAACGGTGTGGAAGCGGGTACCGGGTTCGCCAGATGCCAGCCGCCCAGCACAAAGCTGCCATCGGGACGGCTCAGGGGGCGTGTCGAATGGGGATGGCTCCAGATTTCGTGTTGCCAGTTGACGATGTGCTTCGATTCGTCGAGATGCGCCTGCATTTTCATGATCATCGCCGAACCGTACGGCGCCCAAGCGAATTCATCTTCGCTCATCCACTGCAGCTTGACGGGGCGGCCGCCGGTGGCGCGCGCAAGCAGTGCGGCGTCGCAGGCAACATCGTCCGCGCCGTTGTGGCCGTAGCAACCGGCGCCTTCGACGTGGGTGCAGGTGACGTTTTCCACGGTTGTGCGCAATGTCTTCGCCAGATTGTCGCGCAGCGGGAACACGCCCTGACTGTGCGTCCACACCGTATATTTTCCGTCTTTCAATTGCGCCACCGCGCACGACGGACCGATCGAGGCATGCGCCTGATACGGGCGTGTGTATTCAGCTTCGACCGTGGTGATTTTTCCGCCGTTGCTGGTGGCCGGGACCACGGTTTTAATGACCGAATCGCGCGACGGCATTTTTTTCAGGTGCTCATACAGCGCCGCGCCAGCCGTACCACCACTACCACCTGGCGGCAGATCGGGCGTCTCATTCCATTTGGCCGAGGCGCGCAGCGCCTGTGCGGCTTTAATCGTTTGCTCTTCGCGCGCTGCCGCTACCGCCAGAAAATTCCCGTCGCGCATGACAGCCACCACACCGGGCATCGCCCTGACCGCGCTTTCGTCCACCGACAGCAGTTGCGCGCGATACGAGGGCGGACGCACCACGCGTCCGAACACCATGCCGGGCAGGCGCATGTCCTGCACGTAAGCAGCACCGCCGGTAACTTTGGCGGGGAGATCACGGCGTGGCACACTCTGGCCGATGATCTTGTGCTGTGACGGCGCTTTGGGTTTGGCAACCGCGGTGGCTTCACGCTTGAGATCCAGGTCTTTGGCGAGCTCCCAATAGCTGGTGCGCACCGGACTTGCGCTGATCGCACCGTCGGCGACGGTGAGCTTTTCAACCGCCACATTGAGTTTTTGCGCAGCGGCGGCAAGCAGCATGGCGCGCGCTTCGGCGCAGGCAAAGCGCAGCGCAGTGCCGCTGTTTTCCACCGATAGACTGCCCGCAGTCATACCTTCGTTTGGCGTGCGTGCAGTATCGGCGGAAACCATTTCGATGCGCTCGTACGCGACATCGAGTTCATCGGCGGCAATCTGCGCCAGCGCGGTCAAAATGCCCTGACCCAATTCGCATTTACCAGTGTGGATGGTGACTTTGCCGTTGGTATTGATACGTATCCAGCCGTCGAGCATGCGATTGGTATTGAGGCTGCCGGGCAGCGGCGCACGCACCGGGGCGGCCTGCTGCGCGATGGCGGCGGGACCCGCAAGACTGAAGGTGGCGACGACGACGCCACCGCGTTTGAGAAACGTGCGGCGCGAGAGCAGGGTGGAGGTCATGATCAGGCTCCCTTGCTTTGGGCGGTGAGCTGCACTGAGCGCTGCACCGCACGCACGATGCGATTGTGTGATCCACAGCGGCACAGATTGCCCGCCAGCGCCTGTTTGATTTGCGCCGCGGTGGGTTTCGGATTCGCATCGAGCAACGCCTTGGCCGAGATAATCATGCCGTTGGTGCAATAGCCGCACTGCGCCGCCTGCTCGTCGAGAAACGCTTTTTGCAGCGGATGCAGTTTGTCGAGCGTGCCCAGACCTTCGAGCGTGGTAACAGCCTTGCCAGCCGCATCCGCGCACGGCGTCTGGCATGAGTGCCTCGCGCGCCCGTCGATCAGCACCATGCAGGCGCCGCATTGGCCGAGCCCGCAGCCGAATTTGGGGCTGTTCAGTTCAAAATCGTTGCGCAGCACATACAGCAGCGGTGTGTCGGATTCGACGTTCACCGTGCGCGCCGCGCCGTTCACGCGCAGGTTGATATCAGGCATGTTGTAGACTCCTCCTTGCCGCTCGGTGGCGGAATGCGGCTAATATAATCCAACTTTCTTCATGCTAGTGAAAATAGTAAAAATTTTATTGTCCGTCTGCGCGTGTCTGTACACCTTAGCTGCACACGCGGCGCTGGTTGAAGACATCGTGCAGATTCCGGTCGAGGTGATGGACGAGCACCAGCGCGTGCATCAGCAGCTTATTACGCTTACGATTTTTCGCGAAGATGCGAGAGAAAAAGCCCCGTTTCTGGTGTTGAATCACGGCCGCGCGGGTACCGCAGAAGGCCGTCTGCAACTGGGCCGCGCGCGTTATACGGCGAATGCGGAATACTTTGTAAGCCAGGGGTTTGCGGTATTTGTGCCTACGCGTGTGGGTTATGGCGTGAGCGGCGGCCCCGATGTGGAGGACACCGGCGCTTGCAACAACAAAGACTATCCGAGAGGGTTTGAAGTAGCAGCCAGGCAAACGCTGGCGGTGCTGGATTATGCGAAAAGTCAGCCCTATATCGATATCACGCGCGGGTTGCTGATGGGGCAGTCTTTCGGCGGCGCTACGTCGGTTGCGCTTGCCGCGAAAAACCTTGAGGGGGTGAAAGGTGCGATCAATTTTGCCGGTGGCAGCGGTGGCAATCCCACAGGGCGACCGGAAAATCCGTGCTCACCGCATTTGTTGGCGCGAACCTACGCGGACTATGGCAAATCCGCAAAGACGCCGATGTTGTGGCTGTATAGCGAGAACGACAAATATTGGGGCAAAGACTATCCGCGCAGTTGGTTCGAGGCGTTTCATAAGCAGGGGGGCAATGCGCAGTTCGTGCAATTGCCGGCGAGTGGGCGTGACGGGCACAGCAGTTTTACGGCGAATCCGCGGGCGTGGAAACCGCACGTGGAAGAATTTCTCAAGTCGATTGGATTTGTCCGTTGACTCTTACAGGCGCTCCTCAATCCAATCCGCGATGCAATCAATCCCCACCTGCCGGTTGTCGGCCTGCGCGTGGTAGTGGCCGCCGTCTTCGGCGTTGAGTATTTTGAGCTGCTTATCGGTTGAGGCAATTGCCTCAAACAGCCTGGGTGCGTTGGCGACCGGCACCACGGTATCTTCGGCGGCATGCACGATGATAAACGGGCAGGTGATTTTGCCGGCCACATCGACCAGTGAAAAGTTTTTCGCCTTTTCCAGCGCGGCTTCGCCATCATCGATGCAACCCATGATCCAGCGGAAGTGAAACGCCGATTGCGGTGTGCCTTTGGAGTCGGCGTCCTGGCGGCGTTTGATGTCGCGCTGCCAGCCGTGCAAATCCCAATGCAATGCGCTCATGCTGATGCCGCCCCGGTAGCGTTTTTCAAACGCGGCAACGCGCGCTGCGTAGTAGCCGCCGAAGCTGTAGCCCATGACGAACACGCGCGCCGCGTCGACCTCAGCGCGCGCGGCTACATAGTCAAACGCCGCCGTTCCCGCCACTTCGTAGTCGTGGCGCGCGTACAGTTCGCGCAGCCGCAGTGCTTCACCCTGACCGGGGCCGTCGATGGCGAGTGTGTTCCAGCCACGCGCGGCGAATTCCAGGCCGGCGAATAACACGCTCATTTCCTTGCAGTTGTCCATGCCGTTGAATACCACGATGGTGGGCGCGCGCGCAGCGTCCGCAGTATTGTTTGCCTTCATGAAAAAAGCGGGCAGTGACTTACTTGCGTGCTCAGCTTCGAACGGCACTTCCACCCGTTCGACATTCGGATAACGCCGCAGAATGCCCTTGGTCTGGCAGTCGATGGCGATGCGTCCCATCTCGCGTTTTTGCGGGCCGGGATGTATAAATCGCTCGGCGGTAAAATAATACATGCCGGCGCGCAGATAATAGTTGCCCGCGCTCATGCGGTGTCCCGCCGCCTCTGCGGCATCGGCACGCTGGTGTAGCCGTGCGCCCAAAGCGCTCCATTCCTCCCACCACGCCTGCGGCTCGGTTTGCCGCGCGCGCAGTTTTTCGCACACCTGATCGATTTCACCCAGTGCCACCGCGCCGTACGGCGCCATGCCTTTGGTGACGAGTATGGCGTTTGACCACACCATGTTGCCGGGCAGGTGTTCGATCCAGGGGCCGTTTGCAGTCATGATTTTTCTTGCTGTTGAGATTTGTTAACTAATTGATTTTATTTAATATTTTACAGCTTACGTAAAATATCCGCGCCCCTGGCCAGGGTTGCTTCGGATTTGGCAAAACAAAAGCGCAGTACTTTGTGAGCCGGCGGCTGGCGATAAAAAACCGAAACCGGTATTGCCGCAAGGCCTTTCTCGGTTACCAGCCGCAGGGCGAGATCGGTGTCGCGTTCGTCGCTGATGGCGTCGTAGGCGAGGTTCTGGAAAAACGTGCCGCGCGAGGGCAGCGGCTTAAAGCGCGAGCCTTGCAATCCTGCCAGGAAAAAATCGCGCTTTTTCTGATAAAACGCAGCCAGTGACAAATAGGCATCGCGGTTTTTCATATAATCGGCCAGGGCGTATTGCACCGGGCCGTTGGACACGAATGCGTTGAACTGATGCACTTTGCGAAATTCAAGCATCAGGTTTTTTGGCGCCAGCACGTAACCCATTTTCCAGCCGGTGACGGCGTAGGTTTTGCCAAATGAATTCACCACAAAACTACGCTCGGCCAATCCCGGGAAACGCGCGACACTTTGATGCTGATGGCCATCGAACACCAGGTGTTCATACACTTCGTCGCTGGCGATGATGATGTTGGTGTCGCGCAAGAGGCCTTCGAGCAGGCGCAGATCTTCCGCGGAAAATACACTCGCAGTCGGGTTGTTCGGCGTGTTGAGGATGATCATGCGGGTGCGCGGGGTGATGGCGTTTTTCACCGCTTCCCAGTCGATGCTGTAGTCGGGGTAACGCATTTGCACATAGACCGGGATGCCGCCATTGACTTCGACCGCCGGGCCATAGCTGTCGTAGGCGGGCTCGAACAGTATCACTTCGTCGCCGGGGCTGACGAAAGCGGTCACCGCGGTAAAAATGCCATAGGTCGCTCCCGGGGTGATGGTGACTTCATGCTCAGGGTCGTAGGCCGCGCCATAAAGAAAGTGCATTTTTTCGGCGACCGCTACGCGCAAGCCGATGATGCCGGCCATCGGAGGATACTGATTGAGGCCCGAATTGATGTATTTGCAAAACAGCGCGCGCAGTTCGGGCGCGCAATCGAAATCGGGAAAACCCTGCGACAGGTTGATCGCGTTGTGTGCGGTGGCAAGCCCCGACATCACAGTGAAAATGGTGGTGCCGACGTTGGGGAGTTTGGAGGTGATCGGGTTGGGATAGTTTTGCATGAGCGTTTGAAAAACCGACAGGGCGAAAGACATTTGCCACAGATGAACACAGATTCACAAAGATGAGATCAAAGTCAAAAGCGCATTGGGTTTAATCTGTGTAAATCCGTGAAATCTGTGGCAAAACGTTTTTTGTTTTTAAAGTATATGTAATCATCCTGTTACCCGCTTCGTCGCCAGCGCGTTCAAGTCATCGATGTAGCCTTGCAGCTTTTGCTGCAGGTGCGCGCGTTGCTGCGGCGTCAGCATGCGCTCGACTTCGAGATAGAGCGCGATGCGCTTGTCGTAGCCGTCATTGAGCGCGGCGCGTAGTTCCGGTGGACGGTCTTTTTCCCAATCGGCCAGCCACCGGCTTAGCGCGCGCGCAAACTCGGTTTTAGGGTGGCGCGTGGCGAGCAGCGCAAGCACCTCTTTTTGCCGCCGCTGACGATCCTGCTGGCGTAAGTGATCGGTGTACGGAATCGACTCGTTGAGTACGGCGATGCGTTCTTCCTGTGTGTGCGTGAGCGTGCCGGTCCACTCGCGAATGCGCTTTAGCGTGCGATCCAGCCGTGCTCGGCGGCGTTCTTCGGCGGCGCCGTTGAGCTTGTGTTCACGTGCGAATTTCTGGTTGACTTTGTCAAACTGTTTTTCCAGTGCCTTGACGTTTTCCGCTGTGAGCACGGCCAGCAGCTCCACTGCATCCGGCGTTCCCTTGCCGGCGATAGTGCGATAACGCGATTTCGCGCCTTCAATCAGCCACAGCGCGTCCTCGCGCGTTACCTCGCGCTGGGTGCGTTGCTTCACCTCGCCGAGGAAGCGAGCGTAGTCGGGCAGTTGCTCGTGGCGATGCCAGGTCAGCAGCGGGTCGAGGCGCCTGGCGAAGTCCTTTTTTTGCGCGGCATCCAGCTCAAAGTAATCATCCGCCATCCAGGCGAGGACGGTGTCGGCCTGATTGTAGACAAAGCGCACGGCGCTGCAGCCTGACAGCAGGGCGAAGCTTAACGCGAGCAGGACTGTGACTAACCGGTTCGAACGTAACGGCGGCGCATACATGCGTAATTTCACAAAAGCTTAAAAGGTAAGGCCCACAGGATGCTCCCCCGTGGGCCTCCGTTCAGCGCGGTTAAAGGAATTCGATTACAGCGCGCCCACACCCGCCTTGGCGCATTGCTCGTCTTGATCGCCGGTGACGCCGCTGACACCGACCGCGCCAACGATTTTGCCGCCGACCACGATAGGCTCGCCGCCGGGCGAGCCGATGACGCCGGGCAGGGTCGCGATAGCGTTATTGCCTTTGGCGATGGCGTCGGCGAACACGCGCGTCGGGCGGCGGAAAGTGGCCGCGGCGCGTGCTTTTGCAATGGCGATTTTGATGCTGGCGATTTGCGTGTCATCGATGCGCTCGAAGTGCACCAGTGTGCCGGCGGTATCCACGACAGCTACGGCCACGCGCCAGTTGTTTTTTGCGCATTCGGCGATGGTGCCGGCTGACACTTTTTTGGCGGCCTCGGTGGTGATGTTGGCGCCATACGATTGCGCCTGTGCGAAGCCGGCAGACATGGCCAGCGCTACAGCGCCGATACTCGAAATCATTTTTGCTTTAAACATGGTGTTCTCCTCGGTGGTTGATATACGGTGGTTGACTCAATCTGGTGACAAGGCGCCCGACACGATACGCCGGGCGCATCGCACAGGCAAACATTACAGCGTGTTGAATAACGCCAGCATGCGCCGGCGCATAGCGGCGTCGGGAAGCCGCCCCATGCCCGCCTGCATATTATCCTTCAGATGCGCCACGCGGCGTGTGCCGGGAATCACGCAGGTCACCGCCGGGTTGCCCAGCAGATATTTCAGAAAAAATTGTGCCCACGTGGTGCAGTCAAATTCCGCTGCCCACGCTGGCAGCGGCTTGCCCTTGACTCTGCCAAAAAGATCGGCTTGCGCGAACGGACGGTTGATGATGACCGCTACGCCGGCCTCCATGCATGCCGGCAGCAGGCGTGCTTCGGCCTCGCGCTCGGCCATCGAATAGTTAAATTGAACGGTATCGTAACTATTTGTTTTTATTAATCTTTCCAGATCCGCGTGCGCGCCTTCGTGATAGTGCGTAATGCCCATGTAACGTATCCTGCCACTGGCTTTCCACTCGCGCAGGGTGCGCGTATGCAGCTCGAGATCGAGCAGGTTGTGGATCTGCATCAAGTCCATGTTCGCGCTGCGCATAAGCTTGAGCGATTGTTCCATTTGCCGCACGCCCGCTTGCTGGCCGCTGGTCCAGACCTTAGTGGCAAAAAAATACTGGTCGCGATTGCCGAGTTCGCCCGTGAGGTCGCCGACCACGCGCTCGGCTTCGCCATACATCGGCGAGGAGTCAATTACAGTACCGCCCAGCGCTGCGAACTCCTGCAATACCTGCGTCAGTTCAGCGCGTTCGGGCGCCTTGGGGCCGACATCAAAGGTTTGGTAGGTGCCTATGCCGACCACCGGCAAGGCATCACGACCTTTCGGAATTGGTCGTTTAATCAATGCATTAGTGTTAGATTGTGCGTGGGCGGATGGTGGGGTCATGGCCAGGCAGGTGGATGCGGCGATAAATTTCAGCGTATGGCGGCGAGCTGCTACCGGGTGTGCGTACATGCCGTGCGCGGCGTCGATGATATGGTTATAAAATCAAGGTTAGCGAATTCAGCCTCGCGCACAATCTACCACAGCCGTCGCTAGTGAATACGCGCCTCGACAACGCAATGAAACGGAACGCATAAATGCCGCAGCCTTTGTTCGCCGATGGATTGGTGGCTTTTGTCAAACGCGCCTGCCCTACCTGCGCGTTGATTGAGCCGCAGATGCAGGAAGCGGCACGCGCACGACCCGATTTCCAGGTGGTCACGCAGGACAGCGCGAGTTTTCCGGGCGGCGTGAAAAATCTTGTCGATGATCGCGAACTCGATCATTCGTATCAGAATGCAATCGAGGCCACGCCAACGCTGATTCGTTTCGCCGCAGGCAAGGAAGTCGAGCGCGTGATGGGCTGGGATCGCGAGGCATGGCAGCGGCTGACGGGCTTGGTCGCGCTGGGTAGTGCGCTACCGCCGCTGGTGCCCGGGTGAGGGTCGCTCTCACTCGAGCCCGGGGTGGCTGAGCGTCTGGAAGCGAAACACAAAGGCAGCGTACTGGCGTCGCGCAAAATCGAGTACGCGCCGGATGATGATGCTGTCGAGCTGTGTTACCAGCGCGGTTGGAGCGATGGTTTGCCGGTGACCCCGCCGACCGACGTGCGCGTGCTGCGCATGCTCGCGGGCACCTCGCGCAAGGCCGATGAAATCGTCGGCAAAATACCGCCCTATCTCGCGCTCTGCACGGTGGAAAAAGTCGCCATCAACGCGGTGATGGCGGGTTGCCTGCCCGAATATATGCCGCTGCTGCTGGCGGTAATCGAGGCCGCGCTGGAACCCGTATTCACCCTGCACGGGGTGCTGGCAACCACCTATTTTTCCGCGCCGGTGATTATTGTCAACGGGCCGGTGGTAAATGAGATCGGTATGAATTGCGGCATCAATGCGCTGGGGCAGGGCAATCGCGCCAACATGACCATCGGGCGCGCGCTGAATCTGCTGGTGCGTAACGTCGGCGGCGGCAAGCCCGGCGAAGCCGATCGCGCAACGCTCGGCGCACCGAGCAAAATTGGATTGTGTTTCGCCGAGGATGAATCGGATGCCGCTTGGGAGCCGCTGTCGGTGGCGCGCGGTTTCCAGCGCGGTGACTCCACGGTAACGTTGTTTCAGGGGCACGGTGTTGAAGCGTTCGTCGATCAAAAATCGCGCACGCCGGAAGGCTTGTCGAAATCGTTTGCCTCTACGCTGGTGAAAATGGGGCATGAGCGTTTGACGCAATCCGCGCGCTGCATCGTGGTGTTGTCACCGGAGCACTACCGCATTTACAAAGAGGCGGGCTGGGGCCGGCGCGAGATTGAAAAAGCGCTGTATGAGGCCACCATTCGTCCCGGCCGCGAGATACTTGCCGGCCTTAACGGCATCGGCGAAGGCGTGCCTTTGAACCGCGCCGATGAAATGATTCCCAAGTTTCATGATGACGGCCTGCTGGTGGTGCGTGCGGGCGGCCCGGCGGGGTTATTCTCCGGTATTTTGCCGGGCTGGCTGGCGGGGCGAAACAAGGCAGAGTTGCAGTTGGTGACGAAAGCCGTGAAAGTGTAGTAGAAAGCGCTTGAACAGGCTCGCGCGTAGTTAAAAAGTGGACGCTCAACAATGACCATCGCAACGATCAACCGGTTTATCAGTCTGTTTGCCGGCGCCTTCGATGCCTTGTCGGTAAAGGTGGATGTGGGCGACGTTGAACGCATGGCGATGCTGATTCATCATTCGATGGATCATGGGCGGCGGGTGTACCACACCTCCACGCACGTATTCGACATGTGCGAAGGCATGAATCCGCGTCAGACACTCGCCATCCTGTTTCACGACATCGTGTATTACCAGCTGGATGGCGGATTTCCGAAAAGCGCGGAAACGCTGCTCAAGCGCGTGGTGCGCGTGGAGCGCGATGTGCTCGAAGTGCGCCCGCTCGATGCGAGCGACAAGGGTGCTGCCATTTGCGCGGGCATTTTTGGTTTTAAGTCCGGGCAGGCGTTGCTGCTCTACGGCGGTATGAATGAATTCTTAAGCTCAGTGGTGGCCACGCGTACGCTGGAGCCGTATTTGCCGCTCGCGGACATCATCGCCATCGTGGCCTGCATTGAATCAACGATTCCGTTTCGCATGCGCAATGCGGCAGGGCGCGAAATGCTCGAGATGCTGGCGGAGCGTGTGGCAGAGGTCAGCCGCGTGGTGGGGCTGGCGCCTGCTGCTGCGGAAATCGATCGCGCGGTGACGGATGCGGCGGTGATGTCGAATCGGGATGTGTCGAGTTTTGCGGAGGCGGAGCCGGGGCGTTTCCTGTCGACCACCTGGATGTTAATCGAAGAATCGAACGCGCCGCTGGCGGCGGTGGGTATTTATTCGATACAGGAATACCGCGGCGCGCTGTCGCGCATGGAAAAGTTTCTCGGCGCATTAAACCCCGAAAGTATTTTTCACAGTTTCAAGGGTGTGCCCAATGCCGATCAATTCGAGGTGCTGCGCGCAGCAGCGCGGCATAACATTGCGTTTGCCAGCAGGTATCTGGGCAAAAAAATCGTCAGCATCGCGGTGGTGGAAGCACTGGCGCAGGTGACCGGTGGAGACTGTCCGGTATCCATGCTGCTCGGCGACATCCGCAGCCCCTACGGCAGGCCCGACCGCGTGGAAGATTTCCTGCCGCTGCCGCCGGCGGACGAATCAAAGCTCGATGCGCAACTGCTCGATGTGCTGGAAAAAGGCCGCGCCAGGGAATCTGTCAGTGATTTGACGGTTTCACCGTTGACGGCTTTTGTCTACCGCTCGCTCGGCGAAGATGGCACGGAGGAGGCGCTTGCGCAGGCGCGCAAAATGTTCGCAGGCGAATTGCTGGCGCGTGATTTCCTCGGCGGGCTAGAGCGCGGCATGGTGCGCTCGCTCACCGAAGCCTGCGCGCATATCGCGGTGTCGCGACGCGAGGCGCTGCTGAATTTGGCGCAGTCGGTTTAAGCGCGGCGGGCGGCTAATGCGCTGGTTGCGGAAACTGACGATAGGCAGGCTGGCGACGTTTGCCGCTGTGGTCATCGGCGTGTTGCTGTATCAGTACTAGCCGCAGGCATTGCAAACGGTGCGCAATGCCGTGTTTGATCAGTATCAGCGCTGGTATCCGCGCATCTACCAGCCGACGCCGGTGCGTATCATCGATGTCAACGACGAAACCCTGAAACGCATCGGGCAGTGGCCGTGGCCGCGTACCGTCTTCGCCGAGCTCATACGCAAACTGCAGGACGCGGGCGCGGTGGCGATCAGTTTCGACGTGTTGTTTGCGGAAGAGGATCGCACTTCGCCCAAATCCATGGTGGGCGTGTGGAACGCCCAGGGCGATGTGCGCGAACGCCTGTTGGCGATTCCCGATCACGATCTGGTGATGGTCGAAGCCCTGCGCCGCGGCCGCGTGACGCTGGGATTCGCGGCGGCCGGCACGGCCTTCGAATATCGTGAATCTGGGCGAACCGTCACTGCCGTTTCTGCATGCTTTTTCGGGCGCGGTGGCGCTGCTGAACGCTTATCTGGATCGCATGGTGGCCATTGCGTTCGCCAGCGGCGGCACGCTTGACCGTATCGTCAGCGATGCGGTGGCGACCATGTTCGACTACCGCGCGCTGGGGGACCCGGTGAACACCGCGGCGCGCCTCGAAGGCGCCAACAAGTATTTGGGCACCACGGTATGCGTCTCCGAGGCCACGCTTTCAGGCTGCGCGGACCCGCCGGTGCGGTCGATCGGGCGCCTGGTGGTAAAGGGCAAGACGCAGGCGCTGCAGGTGTACGAGCCGATCATAGCCACGGGCGACACGCCAGCGCAGCGCGACACGGCGTATGACGCCGCGTTTGATCTGCTGCGGCAGGCGTCGCCCGCGGCGCCGGCGGCTGGCGCGTGAACGAGAGCACGATACGCTGGTGGCGATGCATCTGGAACGGCTGGGCGCCGGCGAAAAAGATGATTTCATCAAGCTGGATGAAAAATAGCATTGTCGGTAATTTTTTCGGATCATTATAAAAAGGGGTCGAACATGAATGGTCACTGCATTTGGGCGCTGATGTTCAGCATGAGCGTGATTTTTGCAGGCTGCGCGCCGCCGCCGCCCCCGCTGCCGTCCGTCGTTGCGGCACCCAAACCCGTGTCTTATGCGGCGCAGCTTACCGAAGCCGGTTTGGTGGTGACGGTACTGACCATTGAGTCGCATGGCGAACGCAATTTACTGCTGAAAACGCCGGACAATACGGCTGAAGCGAAAAACCGCCGGGTGGAAATAACGATCCGCTAATGGCGTCGGGCTGTGCTCAGGTAGTTTTTATAACTTTCTGATATTAAACAAGTTTTGTTCTGAACTAGATGTGGATTGCGCCTTGGCGCGGGTGCGTGGGGTTAATCATTTTTCCGTGTTCGTGACGAAAGTCACGAGGGTGAATAGCGGTTTGGCTATACTGCGCCGGTAACCGGAGTAGTACACCGGCAGCTTGGTTCATCCAGTGGAAAATCGTAAGTCATGCGGTTGTTACCGCGAAGGAAGCTGCAATGAAATTCGTAACCCAACTCGCTCAAGTGACAATGGTTATGGTAATCGCGGTCAGTGGTTCGGCATGGGCGCAGGAGGCGATCGGTTTTGCAAAAACCGTGACCGGCGACGCCACGGTCACCGGCGGCGGCAAGGTTGTTAAAGCCGTGCCCGGCACGCCGGTGCATGTGAACAGTGTGCTGAAAACCGGCCCCAAGGGTACAATCGGCGTGACGTTCAAGGACAATCAGGTCATGTCGTTCGGCCCGGATACGGAACTCACGGTGGATGAATATCTCTACGCGCCGGCCAAGGGCGATTTGAAATTTGCTGCGAGCATGAGCAAAGGCACGCTCAATGTGGTATCGGGTGTCATCGCCGAGCTGAAGCCCGAGTCGGTATCGGTGAAAACGCCCACCGGCACCATCGGCGTGCGCGGCACCAACTACGTGGTCAAGGTCGAACCGCAGTAACAGGAGATTTTTTGAGGCGGCTACATTTTTCAGGACGGGTGCTGGCCGCTGCCGCAATAACCACGGTGGGCTTACTGCTCGCCGGCTGTGTGACGCGGCCACCGCCGCCGCCGCCCTCATATGCGGTGCTGTTGGATAATGCTGACGGCAGCGTCGGCGCCATCACCATCACCGGCTCGCGCGGTCAGATACTGGTCACCCGCTCGCGTTTTGGCGCCTCGCTTGACGGCTCGTCGCAACCCTGTATTTTTGACCAGGCCCAGATCCAATCCGATTTCGCCGAAGTGCTGGCGGCGCGCCCGCAATTGCCGGTGAGTTTCTTGTTGTACTTTGAAGGCGCCGGCACCATGCGCACCGCCGCATCGCAGGCGCAAATCGCGCGCATACTCGCGGCAGTGGCGGGCCGTCCGGTGCCCGATGTATCGATCATCGGCCATACCGATACCGTAGGCGGCGCCGAAGCCAATGAACGTTTGGGCCTGGAGTGCGCGCAACTGGTCGCGAAATTGATTACGGCGGCGGGACTCAAAGTAAGCGAACTCACGGTGACTTCGCACGGTGAGTTCAATCTGCTGGTCAAAACGCCCGACGAAACGCCGGAACCGAAAAACCGTCGTGTCGAAATTACCATTCGCTAGCTGCAGCGGGGCGGCAACAAGGGGGGTGAATCGTGGTTGTGGGCGATGGCAGTCAGGTTTTTGATTTCACGCGCGCGCCGTTCCGGGTGCGCGGCGATACCGATTCACTCCAGGTGGCCGAGGAAATAGCCGCCTGCTTCGAAGTGGTGGAGAGCCTCCCGTGTAAATTAACGCAAGCGGTAGGCGCGGCGATGTTCGTTATCGGTGTTGCCGGCGATGCGCCGCTGGTGCGCGCGGCGGCAACACTCGCAGCCGAAATCGACGCCGGTGTCGGCGACGGCCGCGCCAATGCGTATCACAACAGTCAGCATTATTGTGAAGTGATGTTAAGCGCGCTCTACCTTTCAGGGCGGGCCGCGATGCCGCCGCTCACGCGCGCGCGGCTGGTGGCGGCGGCACTCGCCCACGATTTTCATCACGACGGCCGCACCAGTGTCGGCATGCCGTTTCGCCTGGAACGCCTCGCAGCGCAGGCCGCGCTGCCCTATTTTGAGTCGGCCGGTGTGAGCAAGGATGAACAAGACAATATCGCCGCACTGGTGCTCGCCACCGAAACCACAGTCGGCGTGCCGTTCGCACGCAAGTGTTACGCCCATTTTACCCACAGTGCCGAGCAGCCGGCGCTGCCCGAAAATGAACCCGCGCTCACGGTGCTTGCGCGCGATGCGAGCATGGCCGAGCAGGCCGTGATGCTGGCCGAGGCCGATCTGCTGCCGTCGGTGGGCCTCACAGTTTATTATTGCGAATTGACGCAATCCAAATTGTCAAAAGAATGGGCGCGCCCGATGACCGCGGTGGACAAGCTGTTTTTTCTGGAACGTATTTTCGGCGACTTTGCGGTGGGCCGGTTTTTTTCGCCCAACGTGCAGCGGCTGAAAGAAGCGATGCGCACGAAGGCGGATGCGATCAAGCGCTAGTCATCCACGCGCATTCCTGTGTGCGAGGGAATGACGGACAGGCGCGTTAACGAGTAATTCAGGAGAAAATCATGACAGCCACAAACTGGATGCGCGACCCCACCGCGGAAACGTCCGCCGTGATGCGCGCGCGCCTGCAGCCGCCACCGTCACTTGCGGGCAAGACCGTGGGGCTATTTGACATAGGCAAGACGCGCACCGACGAATTTTTCAACCAGGTCGAAATGCGCTTGCGCGAACGCGGCATCAAGACCATGCGCGTCGGCAAACCCACCAACGCCAAGGTCGCCACCGCGGAAAACCTGGCGCAGATTTCCGCCGCAGTCGATGTGGTGATTATCGGGCTCTCGGACTGAGGCTCATGCACCTCGTGCAGTCTGCACGACCTGATGAACTTCGACAGCCGCGGCATACCCGGCGTGTCGGTGGTGACCAGCGGATTTACCGACGCGGTGGCAGTGCAATCCAAAGCGATAGGTTTCGAGCCGGCGGTGATATTCACGCCGCACCCGATTCAGAATCGCACGGCAGATGAGCTTAAGAAAATTGCGGATGATGTGGTTGAGCCGGTGTTGAAACTGCTGCAATCGAATTAAACCGTCCCTATAAATTCCACCATCCGCTTGCGTTGCGCGGCATTGGGCAGCCGCGTGCGCGCGGCACTGAGATTGTCGATCATGTATTCGGGCTTGTCGGTGCCGGGCAGTACGGCGTTGACCGCCTCGTTCGCCAACAGGTATTTGAGGAAGAACTGGCCCCAGGTGGATGCGTCGAATTCGGCCTTGGCCCAATCGGGTACAGTCTTGCCCTGCGCCGCGCGAAACAATGCACCACGGGCGAAGGGCAGGTTGCATAACACGGCGGTGCCGGTTTCTGCTGCGACCGACAGCAGCTTCTCTTCCACGCTGCGTTCGGCCATCGAGTAATTGACCTGTATGAAATCGAGTTTTTCGGTGCGCATCATCTCCATCAAGCGTTCGTTGGCGCGTGGCTGATCCTGCGAGTGAGTGACGCCGATGTAACGGAATGCGCCTTGCGCTTTCTGTTCGCGTACGATGGCGAGTTGCGAGGCGAACATGGCGCGCTCAAGAAAGCCGACATTGTGCATTTGCATCAAGTCGAATTTGGGCGTGCGCAAACGTTTTTGCGATGCCTTCATTTGCGCGACGAAGGCGTCGTTGTCGTTGGAACGCACTTTGGTGGCGAGAAACGCTTTGTCGCGTACTTTCATTTCGGCCAACAGATCGCCAACCACGGATTCTGCGGTGCCGTACGAGGGCGCGGTGTCGATCATGCGCGCACCGCCGTCGAGCAGGGTGTGGATGACTTTGCTGCGCTCGGCGCGCTTTTCCGTGTCACCGCCGATGTCGAATACGATGGCAGTGCCCAGGCCTATCACCGGGAGTTTTTCACCGCTGCGCAGAATGGCGCGCGTCAGCACGGATGCGGTCGTGGATTGCGCGTGCGCGCCGCTGAAAGTTGTGGTTACGGCGACGCTGAGGCCAAAGGCCAGTAGCTCGCGACGGGTGTATAGCCCAGGTTTAGGTGTCATATTAGACTTCATAAAATATCGAATAAATACAATTAGTTATGATTGGTTCCCGATGGGTGTTGCAATGACTGTCGCGCGCTTTTCCTGCATCCGCCCCAGCGCGAGTGCCAGCGCCAGCCACGCCGCGGTCACCGGAACTGTGGCCAGCGAAATCGCGCCGAGTTCCATCCCCGCGCCGCGCAAGGCGGTGAACAGCCAGCCGAATAACGCGTCGCTGCCGCGAAACACCACGTTGTCGATGACGTTCTTGGCCTTGTATTTTTCCTCGCGCTCGACCACCGTGAACAACACTTCGCGCGCGGGATTCGCCAGCGCAAAGTTGGCTGCGCGCTGGACCGCCTGAAACGCGATGACCACCCACAGCATCGGCGTCGCCCACAGCGCGATAAAACCGATCGCGAACACAAACGGCAGAAATGCAGTTGCCGGCCCCGCGCCGAAACGTTTGATCAGCTTGCCGGTGGCGAGAAACTGCACCACGATCGTCAGCAAACTCACGGCGAGATCGATCTGGGCAAAGATCGCCGTGCGCTTGTTGGGATCGTCCGTCAGCGCGGAAACAATATTGGCCTGCTGAAAATAGAGAAACGTTCCCGCCAGCGACAGCGCCGCGACCCAGGTTGCGATACCGGCAAGATAGGGGGAGCGCAATATCATCAGGATGCCGGCGAGCCAGCTGCCGCCAAGACCGGCCTGCGCGCCCGCAGCGCCGGTTTTCGCCGCATTGGACACAGGCGCGGCCTTGAAGACAGCGGCGGCGGCTTCGAGGCGCATCGCGCAAAACACCGCGCATTCCAGGAATATCGCGGCAATGAGGAGCAGATTGGCGCGGCCGATGGGCACCGCGAGACTGGCGGCAATGATGGGGCCCAGCAGCGCGCCCGCCGAACCGCCCGCAGCGATGAACCCGAACAGACGCTTGCCCTGCTCGGCGCCGTACAGGTCGGCCATGAAAGACC
>CAMBCF010000047.1 GCA_945864585.1 Bordetella parapertussis
ATATGCATGACCCTGGATTCAAATCGGATGCGGCGCGCTGTTGCGGTGCACAATACAGGGTATGCGCACCAAGGACGCACGGAACCCTCAGCCCAGAAGCTTGGCGTAGGTAATCACTTGTTCCGAGACCGCGCCCAGCGGCGCGCTGCGATCCATCGCAAGCTTGCGCAGCATGCGATAGGCCTCTTCCTCGGACAATTTCTTTTCCTTCATCAGGATACCCTTGGCGCGATCGATCAGTTTGCGCTCGGAGAGCTTGCCTTTGGTCTGTGCGAGCTCGGCCCGCACCAGCTGCAGCGCCTCGAAGCGCGCGCGCGCGGCCTCGATAATCGGCGCGACGCGCTCCGCTGCAAAACCATCAACCCCATCTACCATATAGGCGCTGACCCCCGCGCGCACCACATCACGTATGGAAACACGCCGGGCATCGCAAGTGAACATGACGATGGGGCGCGGGCAGCCTGCGGCGATCATGCACAAAGCCTCCAGCGTGTCTTGGCCGAGTGAATCCGCGCTTACGATGATGGTGTCGGGATCATGCCGCCGGACGTCGTTATACAGCGTTCGCGAATCAGAGACTTCCGCTACGATGTCATGACCCAACCCTTGCAGAGCGTGGCGCACACTAAGCGAACGCTCCGGGGATTCGTCAACCAGCACAATACGTAGCATGATGCTGCATACTCACAAAATATGTGCCGGTGCGGGGACAGCAAATCCGTGAATACCGTGCGTTAACCTTAGTGATTAAATTTCTCAGTGGACATTCGGCAACACGCCCACCTGCGGCATCTTCGCCAGCCCTGTGGCCCGCGCATGCTCCTCAAAACCCTTGTTGCGCCAGAAGAAGGCGCCCGGCATGGTGGTGGGAATGACCAGCACGTAGAACAGTGCGCGTCCAACAGCGGCGGTTGCAATTACCAGCCCTGCCACTAACAGCCACGCCGTTGCGCCGGCGATGCCATCGAGCGGTGTCATGCCAAGCGCAATCAGCGCGACGATGCTGATGGCGATGCCGCTATTGCGCAGCAGGTAGGTGTTGCCGAACGTGGTGCGTTGTTCGAGGTGCGATGCCGCCGCCTCGCCGCCGCGCTTTTCAAGATCGCGCGCGTGCAGCGCCAATCCCACCGCCTCGATCACCAGTCCCAGCAACATCGGCCACACCAGCACCGACACCAGGCCGGAAAACGCCTGGCCTTGCGCCGCCAGCACCACCGCGTAAACCACGCCCACCGCCAACGCGCCCAAGGTCAGCATCGAACCATAGAACGTGGTGAGCACTTGCCAGTGATCCCAGAACGGGCGCGCCCTGATGCGGTAAATACGGTTCATCGCGTAGATCGCCAGCGGCCCCGACACCGCCGCCAGCCACCCTGAAAAGGCTTGCAGTGTGCCGATCCAGCTCTGCGGCAACAGCCACGAGAACAGGCCCGGCATGGCAGATAACAACGCGTACAGACCCAGCGCATTAAAGAACACCGCGATGCCGGCGACTTCACGGCTCACCGGCGAGTGGCGCAGATTATTAAACGCGCGATAGAAACGATGCGGCTTGCCCAGGTGCGCGGTGGAAATCGCGAGCGCCACGGTTTCCAGCGCGAGCAACACGAACAGCAGCGACGCATGAATCACCGGGTGCGCTTCCATCGACAATGCGTTCAGGCCCAACATCGGACCCAGAAACAACGTGAGAAAAGCGCCGATTACGCCCTGCGATACCAGCGTGAAAAACACCAGCGGATTTTCGCGCGAACTCAGCTTCTGAAAATTCCATTCGCGCAGCAACAGCTTCTCCGCCACCTGTGGCTGGTAACTGGCATTGCCGGCCTCCTGTTTTTTGACATAAACCAGCGGCATGCTGTCGGTGCGGAACATCTCGCGCGGCAACTCGCGCGTTTGCTGAAAGCGGATGTTCGGGTGCGTGATTTGCGGATCGGGAAAGCCGGGTATCGCAAGCTTGGCCTGCAGGCGGTTTTCGGGCGTGGTTTCGATAACGCCGAAGTCCAGCGCACCCGCCAGGCACGCCGCGGCACACGCGGGCTTCAATCCCACTTCGAGCCGGTCGACGCACATATTGCACTTGGATACTTCGCCCTTGATCGGATCAAGTTGCGGCGCGTTATACGGACACACCCAGGTGCAATAGCCGCAGCCAAAGCAGATGTCCGGATCCTGCAGCACCGCGCCGTATTCGGCGTATTTGGTGTAGGCGCGCGTCGGACAGCCTTTCAGGCATACCGGATCGTCGCAGTGGTTGCACGCCATCGAAATGTTGACGCGGCGAAAGTCGGGATAACTGCCGCCCTCGACATAGCCCACCGAGCGGAAGCTGATGTGCGCCGGCAGATCGTTTTTTTCACTGCACGCCGCTTCGCAGGCATGACAGCCGATGCAGTTGTCGGCGCTGAAGTGAAAACCGTGCTGCTTGTAGCGGTCGAGGTTGGTGCTGACCGCGGCGCTGCCGTTGATGTTCAGGCTTTTGCCGGCGAGCGGGCTGTTGTCGTCGGCTAGGCGGATGGTTTTGCCGTGCTGATTGACTGTGGCGTTGCTTGACGTTTGCGGTTGCAGCAAGGCATACGCCGGCTCGTTGTCGCGCCGCTTGAAGGCGGGTGCTGCGCCCTCGCAGCCGCTGCCGCTGCCACAGCCCCCCTTGCCGGTGTCGGCGGGGGACGGCGCAATAAAGGCCAGTCCGTCTTTGTCTACGCCCACGTTAAGCATGGTTGCTCCTTCAGTAACTACGCGCGGCGACGTTAGCCGCGGCCGCCGCCAATTGATCACTCGCCGGTTCGATTTTCACCGCGCATTGCTTGAACGCGGGCTGGCGCGAATGCGGATCGAGCAGGCCCAGCGTCAGTTGGTTCACGCACTCGTGAAAATGGAACGGGATGAACACCATGTTATGCGGCACGCGATGCGTCAGCTGCACCAGCACTACCGCGTAACCGCGCCGCGAAATCAGGCGCGCATAAGTCATGTGGCCGACCCCCAGCTCGCGCGCCGCGTCCGGGTTCATTTCCATATACGGCGTGGGGCTGAACTTGTTGACGTTGCCGATCTTGCCGGTGCGGGTGCGGGTGTGGAAATGTTCGACCACGCGGCCGCTGTTGAGCCAGAACGGAAACTGCTTGTCCGGCCGCTCATTGTTATCGACAAACGGCAGCACCAGCAACTTGGCTTTGCCATCCGGGTGCTGGAACACGCCGTCGGTATACAGGCGCGGCGAGCCGCTTTCGGCGCCTTCCGCGCACGGCCACTGAATGCCGCGTTGCTTCTCGATCCTGTCGTGGGTCAAGCCGGAATAGTCGAGCATGCGCCCGCGGGACAGCTCGCGCATCTCCTCGAACACCTCAGCGGAAGTTTCCGGAAAACGCATTTTGCGTCCCTGCTCGAAACGCTTCGCCATCTGGTTAAATATCCACAAGTCAGCCTTGGAATTGCCGTGCGGTTCCATTACCTTGCGCACCAGATTGACGCGCCGCTCGGTGTTGGTGAACACGCCTTCCTTTTCGCCCCACAGCGCCGCCGGCAGAAACACATGCGCGTACTTGGTGGTTTCGACATCGGCGTAGGCGTCCTGCACCACCAGAAACTCCAGATTCTGCAAGGTCTTTTTGATGCGCGGCGCGTTCGGCATCGAGGTCATCGGATTGGTGGCAATCAGCCACAGCGCCTTGATCTGGCCGGTTTCCATGGCGGGAAAAATGTCGGTCATGAACATGCCGCGCTGCTTCGGAAAAAATTCCGTATCCACGCCCCAGAACTTGCCGATGGTTTCGCGGTCTTTTTCTTTCTCCAGCGCGCGATAGCCGGGCAGGCCCGAACACGACGACCATTCGCGCGTGCCCATGGCGTTGCACTGGCCGGTGATCGACAGACTGGTGCCGCCCGGCTTGCCGATGTTGCCGGTAATCAGATTCAGGCTGTTGATCGCCGCCACGCCATCAGAGCCATGCGTGCTCTGGTTGATGCCCATGGTCCAGATCGACATCGCCGCGCCCGCCTTGGCGTAGAGACGCGCGACGTGGCGGATGGTGTCCTCGTCGATGCCGCAAATCGCGGCGGCGGTAACCGGGTCGTACTGCGCCACGAGTTCAGCGAACGCCTCAAAGCCAGTGGTATGCGCCTCGATGTACGCGCGATCGTGCAGATTCTCCTTCAGAATCACGTGCGCCAGACTGTTCAGCAGCGCGAGGTCGGTGCCGGGCGTGACCGGCAGATGAATGTCGGCCATCTGCGCAAACATGGTGACGCGCGGATCGACCACGATCACCGGAAATTTTCGTTTCTCCAGCGCCATCTTGAGGCGCCAGTAAATGATCGGGTGCTGCTCGGGCAGATTGGAGCCGAAGGCGAGCAGGCATTCGGTGTGCTCGAAATCCTCATAGCAGCCGGGCGGGCCATCGGAGCCGAAAGAGCGCTTGTAGCCGGACACCGCGGACGCCATGCACAGCGTGGTGTTGCCGTCGTAGTTGTTGGTGCCGATCACTCCGCGCGTCAACTTGCCGAGCGTGTAGAACTCCTCGGTCAGAATCTGCCCGGTGGAAACAATGGCGACGGAATCGCGTCCGTATTTTTCCTGGATGCGCAGGAATTCGGCAGCGGTGCGATCAAGCGCCGCATCCCACGACACCTCGCCATAGGCGTCGATGATTTTGTCGCGCGCGAGCGGCGTCTTGCCGCGATTGGCCGAGTTGAACAGTTCGTGCTCGAAGATGCCCTTGATGCACAGCTTGCCCTGATTCACCGGCGCATCGGCGACACCACGCGCGGCCACCGCCTTGCCCTCGGCATTGAGTCCGACCTCGATCGAACAACCGGTCGAGCAGTAGCCGCAGGTGGTATATTTCCAATCAACCACCCCTTTATCGGCGATCTTGATCGGGTTCTTGGTGTGGCGCCCAAAAAGCATGGCTGATCTTTCTGTTTAGAAGCACAGTTTCTCGATAGCCAGGTTAGAGCAACGTCCGTGCCATATACTTTTATTGTTTAAAAACAATAGTTTAACTTACATGTTCGGCTGCATATGCTCGCTTTTGGTGCATAGCAACATACAGCGGAGTGTTGTTGGTGCGCGTGGTATTGAAGACGTTGTTAGCAGCACCCGGACCGCACCAATGTGGCGTGTTAAGGTCAACGCCGCTGCATTACACCGCGTTCATCACTGAGCATGAAAAAATCCCACGCCCTGATGTTTTTGCGCCCGCTACTGGTGTTGATGCTCGCTGCCGCTGCGCTTGCCGTCACAACCGCGCGCGCGCAAATGCCGGAAATCACGCTAACCATTGCCGGCCACAAGCTCACCGCCGAAGTCGCCGCCACCGACCCGGAGCGCATGCAGGGTCTGATGCACCGGCGCATGATGCCGGAGCATCGCGGCATGCTGTTTGTATTCACCAGCGTGTCGCGCCACGCGATGTGGATGGAAAACACTTTCATTCCGCTGTCGGTCGCGTTTATCGACAGCGATGGCATCATCACCAACATCGAAGACATGAAGCCGCATACGCGCGACACCCATCCCGCGGTAAAACCCGTGCGTTATGCGCTGGAGATGAATCTGGGCTGGTTCGCCAAGCGCGGCATCAAGCCCGGCGCGAAGATTGAAGGGCTGGAGAAGGCGCCCTCTCCCAGGTGAGGCGTGAGGCGTTAGGGGTGAGGCGTAACCCCACTCCGCTGCTTCCCCGCTCCTCACGCCTAACGCCTTACGAAAAAAAAACCCGGCAAAGCCGGGTTTTTTTTAACCTATCGCGCCGCAGGCGCCATTCACAGGCCGCCATTCTGCTGCGCCACCATGCAAAACAGCATGGGAATCGACAGCATGGTATTGATGCGTGAAGTCATGCCCGCGAGCTTGGCGGCGGCGGCTTTTTCTTCAGCCGTAGCGGTTGCTATGCCCAGCACCTTTTTCTGATTCGGCCAGATGATAAACCAGACATTGAACGCCATCACCAGCGCGATCCACATGCCGATGCCGATGGCGGTAAAGGGTTTTCCCAACATCAGTGCCTGCATGATGTAGTTGCTCATGCCTGCCAATAGCAGACCGGTAACCACCGTCGCCAGTGCGGCCCATCGGAACCAGAACAACACCGCCGGCGCGATCACTTTACCGATGGCAGGCTTGTGCTCGTCGGGAATTTTCGGCATCGACGGCGTTTGCACAAAATTCAAATACCACAGCAAGCCGATCCACATCACACCCGTCATCACGTGCAGCCAACGCATGACAAACGTCCACCACGCATACTCACCAAATTTGTCAGCGCCGCCGACCAGAAAAATTAGGGCGATCAGAATTACGACGCCCGCGATAAGGGTCTTCCCCAAAGACGAAAAAAACGCAGCCATGGTTTTGCTCCTTGCGTGAATTATGTTGTTTCGTACGCGAGTGATTCTAGCACAGGCACGTGGCGTGTCAGCACGGGAAACCCTCTGGGCGAAATGCACCTGTCTGACGTAACTAATTGAATTTAAATTATTTATTTTCGACACCCACTACCTCCGTCATGCGCCGGCACAGCAATCGCGATATATTCTTTCCCATGACCACGGGAGGGTTTATGAAGCTTCTGCATCACACACTGAAATTTTTCTGCATCGTTGCGCTAGCCTTGAGCGCATTACCAGTGGCGGCGCAAATCTGGGGACCGCGCACGCTGGATGAACTCAAGGCGGAAACACAGCGCCGCGCCGACCGCAATTTGCCACCGATCGCAGGCATCAAGCCCGAAGACGCGCGCGCGGCCATCGCGCGTATAGACAGCCTGGAGCGCGAAGTATGGGCCGCCGCGTGGATCAGCAACGGCGAGCGTTACATGGCGCAGGCGCGCTCGCTCGAAAGCACTTCACCGCGGGAAGCGCGCGATGCCTATTACCATGCGTGGCACAACTTCAGCACCGGACGATGGCCGTCGGAAAAACTCTCTCCTGGCAAACAACAGGCCTATGAACGCGCGCTCGCCGCGTTCCAGAGCTACGGCAAACTGCTCGATCCGCCGATAGAAACCGTACACTTTGCGTTTGAAGGCAAGCAAGTAAGCGCTTATCTGCGAACAGCCGATCGCCGACTTGTACCTGCTGATGAAAAATGGCGACCCGAAAGATGTGTGGGTCAACCCCGCAGGTGGACACATGGGCCGCTCGCAAGATTGGTCCAGCCGTGACATTTTCACGCTTGTGGTGCTGCCGTGGATAGTGCGTAGGCTCAGTGATGAGTGATGGGAGTTGAGTGTTGAGTGTTGAGTGTTGAGTTTAAATAGTCTGCGCGCGCCTGGTGCGCGCAAAGATTAATTCAACACTAAGCACTCAAAACTCTACACTCGCTCGCAAAGCGCTACCGCGGCCCGCCCGTCAACGATACAAAGCGCACCCCCAGCACACGGCGCGTGTGCGTGACGCCGGCGGCGGATTTTGTGATCAGCAGCAGTTCCTGATGCGCGCCCTGTGCGCCTACCGGGATCACCAGCTTGCCACCGGGCTTTAGCTGTTCGATCAAAGCCGGCGGTATCTCGCGCGCCGCTGCCGTCACCATGATGGCGTCAAACGGGGCGGCCTCAGGCCAGCCTTGATAACCATCGCCGATGCGCGTGATCACGTTACGATAGCCGCCGGCTGTCAGCCGCTGCGCGGCGACGCGCCCCAGCGGCTCGATAATTTCAATACTGTAAACCGCTGCCGTCAATTCCGCGAGCACTGCCGCCTGGTAGCCCGAACCGGTGCCCACTTCCAGCACTTTTTCGCCGCCCTTCAGCTCCAGCAAATCCGTCATCAGCGCCACGATATACGGTTGTGAAATCGTTTGACCGCTACCGATCGCCAGCGGCGTGTTGCGATAGGCGTTGGCCTCGTCACCCGGCGCAACATAGCGGTGGCGTTCCACTTTTGCGATGGCGTTCATCACGCGAAAACTAAAGCTTGCGCGTCCCGTTTCACTCGCGGTATCGCGCGCCATCGCCGCGATTTCATCGGTCATTTTCGCGCGTGGCGCGGCATATTGATCCTGCGCGGATGCGGTGGCCATGACCGTTGCGAGCAATAATCCAGACCATGTTTTCATGCGAAGAAAACCCGGCAAACAAAAAGGGGCATACCGCTTCCAGTATGCCCCTCGGCGCGCCGCCTGACAATCCGGCGCGGGATTTGCAAATTACTTCTTGGCGGGCGCTTCCGCTTTGGGCGCAGCGGCGGCGGCAGGGGCGTCCTTCTTGGTCGACAAACAGTCTTTCATAAAACCTTTGCGCTCGTCGCCCTGCATTTTTTTATCAGCGGCTTCCTTGTTGCAGGATTTCATTCTTTCCTGCTGGGCTGTTTTTTTCTGGTCATCGCCCGCTTTTTTCTGCTCACTCAGGCACGTGCTCATATAATTCTTGCGCTCGTCACCCTTTTTGTCGCCTGCGCTGGCGTTACATGCCTTCATGCGCTCTTGTTGGGCTTTTTGCTTCTCCGTGGGTTCTTTCTTGGCCTTCTCCGCCTTGCCCGCGTCGGCTGCAGGTGCGGCGGATTTGGGCACGTCGGCTTTTGCGGGTGCGGCTGCAGGTGCGGCAGCGGCAGCAGGCGCGGCCTTCTTCGCGTCGTCCTTCGCCTTATCTTGAGCAAACGCCAGCGTTGAAGCTGCCAGCATGAAGCACATCATTGCGATCAGTTTTTTCATGAAAATCTCCAATTAATTATTGAATAACAAATAGTTGTTTCCTAGGGCTGCTCACCGAGAGTAGCCCCGGCACCCCCAATAACGCGCAACATTCAAGTGCGCTGACACAAAATTCAAAACAGCGACAACTGCTTCGCGGCGCCTGACGCCGGCGCCCGGAACAGGGTGGTATCCAGCGCTGCATTGCGCAGCATGCGCCCGCGCGCGTCGTAACCGATGCGCCGCTTGGCGATTTTAAAGCGCTGGGCGAGCAACTCGGCGAACTCGCCCTGCCCGCGCATGCGGCTGCCGAAGTTCGGATCGTTGTCGCGCCCGCCGCGCAGCTCGTGCACGCGGCTCATCACATGTTTGGCTTTGAGCGGGTAATGGCGTTCGAGCCAGTCGCGGAACAGCGTTTTTACTTCGTACGGCAACCTTAATACAACATAGCCCGCCTGCGTCGCGCCCGCCGCAAACGCAGCTTCGAGCACGGCTTCGATCTGATCGTCGGTGAGAAACGGGATCACCGGCGCCACCAGCACCCCCACCGGCACGCCCGCTTGCGACAGCGCGCGTATGGTTTCGATGCGCCGCTGCGGTGTAACGCAGCGCGGTTCCAGCCGGCGCGCGATCTCGTGATCGAGATTGTTGACCGACACATGCACATTCACCAGATTTTTCCGCGCCATCGGCACGAGAATATCCAGATCGCGCTCGACCAGCGCATTCTTGGTGACTATGCCCACGGGCTGATTGAACTCGGCGCACACTTCAAGTATGCCGCGCGTAATGTTGAGCTTGCGTTCGGCGGGCTGATACGGATCGGTATTAGCGCCGAGCGAAATGACTTCGCACTTGTAGCCGGGGTTCGACAATTCCTGGCGCAGCAATTCGGCAGCGTTAACTTTGGCGAAGATGCGGGTCTCGAAATCCACCCCCGGCGACAGGTTGCGATAGGCGTGCGTGGGCCGGGCGTAGCAGTATATGCAACCATGTTCGCAGCCTTGATAGGGATTGATCGACTGCGTGAACGGGATATCCGGCGACTGGTTGCGCGAGATGATGCTAGCGGCGCGTTCTTCGGTGACTTGCGTTTTGAGTGCCGGCTCATCCTCAGCCTCTTCCTGCGCCCAGCCGTCATCGAACGCCTCGCGCTCTACCTTCTCGAATCGCCCTTCAGGGTTGATCGCGGCGCCCCGCCCTTTTAACGGAGCGCCTTCGCGCTCGTGGCGCGGACCAATGTGCTTGCCCGAGAGCGTGCGCAGCGCCACAGGTTATCCGGCGCTATGCGGCTTGACCGCTTTATGCGCGTGCGTGGTGATCATCTCCATCACCCGCCGCTTACCCTTGCCGGTGATCTCGGTGCGCACCACAGCAGTAAGCCGCCCGTGATGGATGATTTTCGATTTAGCCTTATCCAGCACCATGAAAGTGCCCACGCCGTAACACACCGGTTTGCCGTTCGATGTCACGGTAACCCGCGTCGCAGCCTGCAGGCTGGCGATGTGCTCGACATAGTCTTGTATCGTCGATTCCGCGCGCAGCGCGCCTGTAATCGGCGCACCGGTAAATTGCAGATTCATCTGCACCGTCGCCAGCCGCGTGGCGGGTGTATGCCCCGCACGCACATTGGCGGCCATCGCTATATCCGCAAACACCGCCAGCACACCATAGTCGACATTGCCGTTCAATGCGGTGACATGCGGGCCGACCGCCATCGACATGCGCACATCCTGCTCCGACACGTGATCGAAGGAGAATTCCAGAAAATTACCGGCATAGTGATAGCCCGGCGTGCGGTTTAGTGCGAGGGCACGCAGTACGCGGTCGCGGATTTGTGATGCAGTGGACACGTTATGGTTTCGTGGTTGGTGTGAAAATAGCGTCCGGCTAGTCCCGTCCGTTGATGTATTACCCAGTCAGACGGCTTCCAACTCCCGTGATTTTCTTGGACGCCCCCCAAGCTTGCCATTGACACGCGCTGCGGTTGCTTTCGCCCGCGTCGTTGCCTTACCGCCGGACGCGCCGATCCGGGCCATCCACTGCTTGGCGCCCAAGATGCCCTTCACCAAGCCGGGGACGTACAGGTCTGCATCGAGCTTTGGCCAATACAAGCCTAGCCCGGACGCTTGTATTTCAATCGTGCGCAAGTCAGCAGCCTTGGCGCCAGCCAGCCCCTGTGCATGCTTTACCGGAAACTCAAAAGCGCATCCGTTATCTAGCTCCACTCGAATGTGGCCAGCTGCATACCGCGCAGCGGTGGCTAAAGGCCCGCGCGCCAGGAGCCTGCGGCCTTGTTCCGAGGCTTTAGCGAACACTGCATCATCAATCATCGAAATACGGCGTTTTTCAGTGGCCATGAATTCTTCCCCATTCAGTGCAAAGACGACCAAGGTGATTCACGAGGTAGCGCTCTATCTGCTTCACTTAGGTTTCTAGGACAGGCGTTATTAACACCCTACAACTTCTGCATGTGCCGTAGCAAACTGTCCAGCGCGGACAGCGCTTCCTCACTCGCCCCACCCTGCGCACGCGACAGTTCAACCGCCATCACGCCCAGCGCACGATACGTCTCCGCGATGCGCGGATCAAACTCGCGTAACGCGTCCAGTTGCCGCGCCACCACTGCGTGATCGCCGCGCGCGATGGGCCCGGTGAGTGCTTTGATGGTGCCGAGCCTGAACACGTTATCCACGGTTTCGCGCACCAGCGGTTCCATCATTACACTTGCGGTTGCGCGTGGCACGCCCGCCTTCTCATAACACTGCAGGCCTGCTTCCATCAGCGCGGTAAGGTAGTTGCACACCATCACGCTGGCGGCGTGGTAAATGGTTTTGAATTGCGGATCGATTTCGGTGACATGCGCGCCGATCTGCTCGAACATGGGTTTTAGCAGCGCCAGTGCCATGGGCTCGCCCTCAGCCGCACAATAGGTGCCGGCAAACGTGCGCACGGCATCGTGCGGATCGGCGAAACTCTTCAGCGGATGCACGCTGGCGAGATAAACCTCTTTCACGAATACGGCACGCAGGTCGCCCGCCTGCATCGCGCCGCTGCAATGAAACACCACGTCACCCGCGCGCAAATTGCCGCCGGCTGCCAGCGCTTGCGCCGCCGCTGCGATTTCGCTGTCGGGCGTTGCCAGCATCCACAAGTCAGCGGGTGGCATATCGTGCAAAGCATCAGCCGCGCGCCCCGCGCCGATGAAGGCAACCGCATCGCGCGCGCTGACCGGCGTGCGGTTCAGCACGCTCCCGATTTCTAGCACGCCACGCTGCCGCCACAACGCGGCGAGCGTGCGTCCGGCGCGTCCGGCGCCGATGATATTGAGTGTTTTCATGCAGGATGGGGCATCATACTACGCGGCGCACGCATCAATTATAACGAATAAAAACAGTTAGTTACAACAGACTACCTGCTTGCTCGCGCGGGTGCGTTATGCTACGAGAAGCAGCACACATTTCAAATAAATCACGAGGATCTCGATCATGCACTTGCGTCAAAACCGTTTGGGTCTGCAATGGGTTGCCGGCACGCTGGCGCTGGCGGCCGCTTTTGCGCCCGCCGCGATACACGCGCAGGCCCCTTCGACTGGCTCAGGACAGGCTTTTCCCAGCCGCCCGATAGAAATGGTAATCCACAGCAACCCCGGCGCCGGGCAAGACGTTTTCGGGCGCCTGGTCGCCGACATCAGCACACGCGAAAAGCTGTTGCCGCAACCCTTCACCGTGGTCAATCGTCCCGGCGGCAGCGGCACAATCGCCTCCACCTTCATCAAATCCAAACGCGGCGACCCGCATTACCTGCTGTCGATGTCGAGCACCATCGTGCTGGCGCTGGCGAATCGTCCCGATGCCGGCCTCGGGCTCGATATTTACACGCCGGTGGCGCTGTTCGGATTTGACCTGCAGTCGTTCACCGTGCCGGTGGATTCGCGCTTCAAAACCTTCAAGGAATTGATCGACGCGGCGAAACAATCGCCGGACAGCGTGATCAACGGCATCGCCTCAGCCACCGGCACCGCGCGCTTTTTACAGTATCAGGTCGAAAAAGCCAGCGGCGCGAAATTCAAGCATGTCTCGTTTAAAAGCGGCAGCGACGCGATGGCGGCGGTGATGGGTAAACACGTCGATCTCACCATGGAAAACGTGAGCGAAGTGTTAAGCGGCGTGGAAGCGAAAAAACTGCGCATCCTGGCGGTGCCGGCCGAGCGACGCCTGAGCGGACTGCCCGACGTGCCTACGCTGCGAGAGCTGGGCTACAACATCCACGTCGGCAGCGGCCGCGGCCTTGCCATGCCCGCGGGCGTATCCAAAGAAACGCTTGCGCTGATGGAGGCCACTGCGGAACGCGTGCACAAGAGCGCGCAATGGCGCGACTACGCCACCAGGAACATGTACGAAAACACTTACATGGGCAGCGCTGCCGTCACACAATATCTCACCAAACAAATGCCCACCGTGGGTGATTTCATGGAATACATAAGCGTCAAAAAGGCGCCGTAACATCCATTATGAGCAACATTGCCGCGGTCAACACCTATCCGATTTGCGCACCGCTAAAGAAGAGACAGCACACCGCGCAGGAGTCGCGCGATGACGTAACGCTGTTGCTGGTTGAAGTCGTGACCAGCGACGGCATCAAGGGTTACGGGCAAGTAAGCAGCACGCCGATGAAGGATATTGCCGCGTGGACCACAAAACTCGCGCCGCACGTAATCGGCATGAATGCATTGGCGCATGTGGACGTATGGGAAAAGCTCTTTGCGCTCACCTCGCCCCAACCCGGCGTGGGGGGGCTGGCGCGCGGCGCGCGCCCGCAAATCATGGGGGCCATCGGCGGCATCGACATGGCGCTGTGGGACGTGAAAGGCAAGGCAGCGGGCATGCCGGTCTACGAATTGCTGGGCGCGGCAAACAAACCGGTGTTTACCTACGGCACCGGCGGTTACTACGTCGAGGGGGCGAAACTCACCGCCTGCGCCGATGAACTCGCGGGCTTTGTCGAGCGCGGCTACAAGGCCGTCAAGCTCAAGACCGGCGCGGACACCATTGCCAACGAAGTCACCCGCATCCGCGCCACGCGCGCGGCCATCGGGCCGGATATTTCGCTGATGCTCGACATGAATGCGGCATACGATCTGCCCGCGTGCATAGCATTCGCACACGCGGTCGCGCCCTACGACATCTTCTGGCTGGAAGAACCGCTGCACTGGTATTTGCAGCCGGCGGATTTCGCGCTGCTGGCCAAAGCCACGCCGATACCGCTGGCGCACGGCGAGCGCGAACTCACGCGTTTCACCACGCGCGACTTCATGAGCAACGGCTCGATCCGCTACGTGCAGTTCGATTCCACGCGCTATGCCGGTTTCACCGAGTCCTTGCGCGTGGCGCACCTGGCCGATCAGCTCGGCGTGATGATCACGCCGCATCACGCGCCGGAACTGCATTGCCATCTGGTGGCGGCGTTTCCGCGCACCGGCTTCGCCGTCGAATCACATGGATCACCCGACCGCGATCCGATCTGGCATGGGCTGTTCAGTGAGCGCGCGCAGGTGCGTGACAGTTACGTAACTATGAATGACAAGCCCGGTTTCGGTATCGAGATCGATTGGGGTTTCGCAAAAAAATACGCGGCGTGAACACAACATGACCCGAAAAACCAAGCAGCCGCTGCTCGCGCAGGAAATCGATGCCGTGCGGCATTACATCGGCTCGGGGCTGCGCGGGATCAATGGGCATCAAAAGCAATTCATGGCGCGCGGCTCCAAAGACTTTTTGCAGAGCCTACGCGGCGAAGCCTAGCGGTGACCCATCGCCGCACATTTTTGCTGGCGGCTTGCGGCGCCCTGCTCGGCGCGTTGCCGCCGCGCCTGCTCGCACAACCGCGTTTCACGAAAAACCCATTCACACTGGGTGTCGCATCCGGTTACCCGCAAGCGGATGGCATTGTTTTGTGGACGCGACTTGCACCTGACCCGCTCAATGGCGGCGGCATGCCCTATGCTGCGGTAGAAGTGGTGTGGGAAATCGCGGACAGCGAATCCTTCAGCACTGTGCTGCGCAAAGGCGTTGAACGCGCCATGCCGGAACTGGCTCACTCCGTGCATGCCGAAATTAAAGGTCTGCAGCCCGCGCGCTGGTACTGGTATCGCTTCCATGCGGGCGCAGCAACCAGCGCGGTAGGTCGCTTTCGCACTGCGCCCGCCGCCGCTGCCGCGAACGGCCGCTTGCGTTTCGCGCTGGCCTCGTGCCAGCAGTATGAGCAGGGTTATTTCAGCGCCTATCGCCACATGGTGCGCGAAGATCTGGATCTGGTGATCCATGTCGGCGATTACATTTACGAGTCCTCGTGGGGCAGCAACCGGGTGCGCAGCCACGACAGCCCAGAAGCGGTGACACTCGGCGACTATCGCAATCGTTATGCGTTGTATAAAAGCGATGCAGATCTGCAGGCGGCACACGCGGCGTTTGCGTGGCTGGTGACTTGGGATGACCACGAAGTCAGCAACGACTACGCGAATGACCGTTCGCAGTATCTCGATCCGCCCGCCGAATTTCTGCAGCGCCGCGCGGCGGCGTATCAGGCCTACTACGAGCATATGCCCTTGCCCGCATCGGCGCGCCCGCGCGGCCCGCACGCGCAGCTGTATATGCAAGCCGCGTTTGGACAACTCGCACGTTTTTATGTGCTCGATGACCGGCAATACCGTTCGCACCAGGTGTGCGCGCGCCCCGGACGCGGCGGCAGCGCGGTGGTTAATACAGGGGAATGTGCGCAACGCCTGTCGCCGGAACTCACCCTGCTCGGCATCGAGCAGGAACGCTGGCTCGAAGCGGCACTGGCGAAATCCACCGCAGGCTGGAACATCATCGCGCAGCAAACCCTGATGGCGCAGCACAATCGCTCGGGCACCGAGCCCAGCTACTGGACGGACGGCTGGGATGGCTACCCCAAGGCGCGCGAGCGCCTGCTCGGCTTCATCGCGGCGCGCAGGATCAGCAATCCACTGGTGCTCGGCGGCGATGTGCATACCGGCATCGTCGCCGATCTCAAAGTCGATTTCGACGATCCGCAATCGCCGGTGGTGGCGACGGAATTCGTCGGCACCTCGATCAGCTCGCAGGGACCCAACCTGAAAACCTCAGAAGCCGCGCGTCTTAACAACCCGCATTTAAAATTCCACGATGGGACCCGACGCGGCTACACCGCGTTCGATCTCACGCCCGCACAATGCCAGGTGCGGATGCGCACGCTTTCCCGGGTAACCGACCCGCGCGCGGTCATAAAAGATGCGGCGGGGTTTGTGGTTGAAACGGGTAAACCCGGTGCACACAACGCGTAAAAAAACAATTAGCTACATCGTATTCTCCAATGAGAAAGCGCGTCATTAAACAACCCATGAGAAACTGTAGCGAACGCACTCACTAAACCCACGGGAGATAGAAGCAATGTTGATCGTAGACACGCAAGTACACATCTGGAGCAGCGGCACGCCGGTGCATATCCATCGCCAGACCAGCTCGTACAGCAAAGACGAGTTGCTGCGCGACATGGATAGCGCGGGCGTTAACGGCGCGTTGTTACATCCGCCGAGTTGGGATGTGATGGCGAACGAGGTGGCCATTACCGCAGCGAAGCAGCACCCGGACCGTCTCGCCATACTGGGCTTCTTTGATGTGGCGCGCGCCGAAAATCGTTCGCTGATCGACATCTGGAAAAATCAACCGGGCATGCTGGGGCTGCGTTTCGCGTTTTTAAAACCCGGCGAAGAAAACCGCATGGTCGATGGCACGCTCGATTGGTTATGGCCGGCTGCCGAGCGCGCGGGCATACCGATAGGCTTGCTGGTCCCCAATCGCTGCAAAGTGGTGGGCGAAATCGCAGCCAAACATCCTGCGCTCAAGCTGTTGGTCGATCACATGGCGCGGCCGCGATTCAGTGTGGATGATGCAGGGTTTTCAGACTTGGCTGAGCTGCTGGCGCTGGCGAAATATCCGAATGTTGCAGTCAAGGCGAGCGGCGGGCCGAGCTATTCCAGCGAGATCTATCCGTATCGCAACATTCACCGCTACATCCAGCAGATTTTCGACGCCTTCGGCCCCGAGCGCATGTTCTGGGGTACCGACATTACGCGCATGCCCTGCACTTATCGTCAGTGCGTGACCATGTACACCGAGGAAATGCGGTGGCTCAAAGGACGCGATCTGGAACTGGTGATGGGACGCGCGCTGTGCAATTTTATTGGATGGAAGTTATAGGTAAAATGAACAGCAGTTAAAGTCTTTCAATGGAGAATGCCCATGCCAACATCAACCCAGCCTGTGCTACGCGCTGCCAGCCACGCCAACACCCTCGCCACCTTTAAAGTCATCCCCACCGGCGCCGCGGTAGGCGCGGAAATTCGCGGCATGGATTTGTCGCAGCCGGTTCCCGAGGAGGTGAAAGACGCGTTGCGCAAGGCGTGGGCGCAGCACATGGTCATCTACTGGCGTGGACAAAAAATAGACGATGAACAATTGATGGCGGTTTCCGGCGTATTCGGTCCGCCGCACGAAGCCGCCGCGCGCAAATACCATCTCAGTGTGGGCGCAAAAGTGGATGACGATTTCATGATTTCCCGGCATCCCAGCGTAAGTATCATTTCCAACATCGGGCCTAACGGCAAACCGGTGATGGATAACGGCGGGCTCGGCAGTTACGAGGTGGTGTGGCACACCGACAACTCATACGTAAAAACGCCTCCTGCGGGCAGCATGCTGTATTCGCTGGAAGTGCCGGTGAACGGCGGTGGCGACACCTCATTCAACAATCAGTATCAGGCCTACGACGATCTGCCTGACGATCTGAAGCGCGCCATCGAGGGCAAATCGCAGGTGCATGACTCCAGCCGCAACAGCGCCGGCGTGCTGCGCCCCGGCGTCAAACTCCCCACCCGACCGGAAGAAGTCGAAGGTCCCACCCACCCGCTGGTGCGCGTGCATCCGGTCAGCGGCAAACGCGCGCTGTATCTGGGCCGCCGCCGCGTATGGCCGTCGAACTACATCATCGGCATGGCCACTGGCGACAGCGAAGCCCTGCTCGATAAGCTGTGGGCGCACGCGACACAAGAGAAATACGCTTGGACGCATTATTGGCAGGCCGGCGACATCATTCTGTGGGACAACCGCTGCTGCATGCACTACCGCACCGAAGTCGATGTCATGCAGCGGCGCATCATGCATCGCACAACCATCAAGGGCGAGGTGGTGCAGGCGCCGTGGCAGTAGGCCAGACATTTCTCCCCTCTCCCGCCGGGCTAGTCTATGCACACAACTTTGAGTGCGAGAGCATGTAGCCCGGAAGAAGGCCATGGATTTTCATGGCCGTATTCCGGGGAAGTGTGGATGGATGAACTCGCGTGCTGTCGATGCGCCGTGCTTCTTCCCCGGAATACGTCCTGCGGACTTCTTCCGGGCTACGGAGATGTGTGCATAGATTAGCCCGCCGGGACAAGGGCACACTTGAAGCGGAGCAGAGGGGCCGGGGGTGAGGGAAAATGTTGCGCCGATTACTGACTGCTGTTCTGTTGTTGGTAGTGGGGTTACTCTCCGGCTGCGGTACGATAAACGCCTCCCTCAAAGATAACGAAGGTCGCGAGGTATTGCTATTAGGCCACGACCCGGTAGCCTACTTCACGCTGGGCAAGCCGATGCGCGGCTACCCTGCCATCACCGCCACACACGAAGGCAAAACCTATTACTTCCTCAATAAAAACAAATAGTTAAAATTCTTTCCCAGCCGAAACAATTTAACCAGGATGAAGTGCGTCACTAAACGCTATACCTTGTCACAACTATCAATCTTTGATAGCTTGATCGGATAGATAACCCCGTGAGGCACTGCCATGCCGTCAAGCTATGTAATCGGTGAGCATTTTGAGACCTTCATCAAGGCTCAGATTCAGCAAGGGCGCTACGCCAGCGCCAGCGAAGTCATCCGTGAAGGGTTGCGCACACTGGAAGAGCGCGAAAAATTCCGCGCCGTGAAGCTCGAAGCCTTGCGCGCGGAGATTCAGAAGGGCGCTGACAGCGGCCCCGGCATTCCGGCCGAAGAAGTGTTTGCAAAGGTGCGCGCGCGCATTAAGCAAGAAATCGCCAAGCGCGCTGGCAAGTAGTGCGCGTTGAGTTTTCAGCAACTGCGGAAGACGATCTGATCGACATCGCAGTCTAATTGGAAGTGACGATTTCGACACTGCTGACTGACTCTCAAGTTTGCCCGCAACGAATTTCTACGCATCACGCCAGCGCTCTAATTCCCGCCGCTCGCGCTTGGTCGGCCTGCCACGGCCGCTACGCTCCAGCGATGGCTCCGCCGCCAGCTTGCGCAACGCAGATTGTTCCGCGCGGCGCGCTACACTTTCTGACGTTTCCTGATATAAGCTTTGGGCTACCGGCGCCGGGCCGCGCTTATCGCTGAGTTGCAGCACGCGTAAGGTCCAATCCTGCATGGCGATGTGCATATCGATGCGGTCACCGGCACGCATATCTTTCGCGGGTTTCACACGCTCGCCATTCAGTTTGACCTTGCCGCCTTCAAGCGCCTGTTGCGCCAGCGTGCGCGTTTTGTAAAAGCGCGCGGCCCACAGCCATTTGTCGATGCGCATGGCGACCGCGCTGTTACATCGGCATGGGTTTGTTTGACAGCAACGCAAGCCAGCCGCGCGCGATGCGATACAGCACCCATAGGCCCGTCACCACCATCAGCGGAACGCCGATCAGCGCGCCGATCAGCGTAATGATCAGCAGTCCGCCGATGCAAAACCACAGCAGCGCCCACCAGAAGGTGCGAATCTGCCAACTGAAGTGTGAATCGAGAAAGGTGCCGCGCACGTCGCTGCGCTTGACGTAATTAATGACGACCGCGATGATCGAAGGCCAGCCGGAAAGAAACGCGGTGACGATAAACGCGGTGCTGCTGATGCCGGTGATCGCGCTGAACGCATGCAGTGCGTACACCACATGCGCCACCGTTACCAGGTGACTGTCGGGCATTGCCAGTTGCAATTTACCGTCGTAATCGGCCATTACAATTTCCTTATAACGAATCTCAACTTGAGTTACCAGCCCCTCACCCTAACCCTCTCCCCGCAAGCGGGGCGAGGGAAAGTAATTAGCTCAAATCAATCGCAAATTTTTTCAGTTCGTCCAGCGACGCGAATTCCAGCGTCGCTTCATGCGTGGCGCGCAGCACCACGCGCGGCGCGGCGTTGGCATCGAACGCTTCCTTCCAGCGCGCGGCGCACAGGCACCATTGATCGCCGGGCTTTAATCCGTCAAAACCAAACTGCGGCATCGGCGTCGACAGATCGTTGCCGCGCGCTTTGCTGAACTCCAGAAACTCGGCGGTCAACCGCACGCACACCGCGTGCACACCCAGGTCATCGGGCCCGACATTGCAGCAGCCGTCGCGATAAAAACCTGTCACCGGGTCTTCGCTGCAGGCAACAAGTTTTTCGCCCAGCACATTGCGGGCATGTTCATGCGGATTGAATCGTCTCATAAAAGTCTCAATTAAAACAGATAGTTACATGCTTACGCCGTCACATGTCGCGCCTGCCGCATACGCGCCCGCGTGGTGGCGCTGTCACCTTTGTGCTTATCGCCACGCGCAACTGCGCCGCTATCCATGAACGCCGGCCGGCCGCGCGCGCCGCTGGCCTGGTAATCGCAGACCAGTGCTGCGGCAGCCTCGGCAGCATCAACGCCCGCCACCTGTGTCAGGTGGTCTTGCATGAACTCGCATAGCCGGTCGAAAGCGAATTCATGCGTCTTGTGCGTCTGTGCATACAACCAATCGGCGAAACGCATGAAGTTGTTGAACGGTGCGGCGCCCAGCAGCAGCGGCAACGCCTGATGAAAGCGCCCGGAGTTGCCCGCCAAATCCCAATAGCGCGCGAAGCGCGAGATGCGCTGCATGTCGGCGTAGGCGATGCAATCGGTCGCCAGCACGTTGTACGGCGCATCGGGATTAAAGCGCAGTTGGTGCGCAGCCGTATGCCGCTCTATCGGCGCACCACGCAGGCGCTTCAGGATGCCCACCTGAATCTCATGCGGCCTCATCGCATGCAAACGGTCAAAGCCGCGGCCGAAACTCGCCAGGTCTTCGCCGGGCAGCCCGGCGATCAGATCGACATGGATCAGCGCATTCGATTGTTCGCGCAGCCAGCGGATGTTTTTCTCGGCCTGGCTATCGTCCTGCCGGCGCGAAATGCGCGCCTGCACCTCGGGATTGAAAGTCTGAATGCCGATTTCAAAATGCAGCGCACCCGGCGGAAAGCGTGCAATGGTTTGTTTTAACCTTTCCGGCAAATGATCCGGGATCAATTCGAAGTGCATGAACAGGTTGTCGTCCATGCGCGCCAGAAAAAAATCGAGTATGCGTTCGCTCGCCGCCACTTTGAGATTAAACGTGCGGTCGACAAAGCGGAAATTACGCGCGCCGCGTGCATGGAGCTTTTCCAACTCGCCCATCAACGCATCCAGCTCGAACGGCCACGCGGTTTTATCCAGCGCGGACAGGCAGAACTCGCATTTGAACGGGCAACCGCGCGAGGCCTCGACGTATATAAAGCGCTTCGCGATATCCTCATCGGTGTATTGCGCATAGGGCAGACTAAGCTGCGCGAGTGGCGGCTGTACGCCGGTAATCACCTTGGCGGCGGGCGCGCTGCCGCTGATGATTTCCTGCGCAAGTTTCGCAAACGTCACGTCGCCCCAGCCGGTGATCACGTAATCCGCCAGCATGCAGATGCGCTGTTCGCTGGTCTCGTAACTCACTTCCGGGCCGCCGAGTACCAGCGTGACGTGGGGCGCCACTTTTTTCAGCAGCGCCACCACCCGCGTGCATTCCTCGACGTTCCAGATATACACGCCGATGCCGATGATGCGCGGATTCAACGCCAGCAAATCCTCGACAATTTCAAACGCGCGCTGGCCCAGCACGAACTCGACGATGCGCGTGCGCGGCTGAAGTTCGCCCATGTTGGCGGCGAGATAGCGCAGCCCCAGCGCGGCATGCACGTAGCGCGCGTTGATGGTGGTGAGCACGATGTCAGACATCGCCGTAGTCTAGCGCAGCCTTATGGCGCTGCGCCAACTAATGATGCCGCTATGGGCTTGATGCAGCGCGCGCAGTGCGCTGCGCGAGAAAACGCTACGGGCCGCTGCGTGTTTCCTGATAATCTCCGCTTCTCGCCGGCTAACATTTTTTCGCAGCGCTGCGTGACATTTATCAGGCGCATGCCATCGGAGCTTCACCTCAAACTGTGTATACGCACGTCCAATTTTTGGTCGCGTCTGGCGCCGCGTGCAACGTGCGTTGGCGGCATTTGAACAAGAGTGCTTATGCGCAGTAACTTATTGTTTTCATTATTTATTTTTCTATCGACCGCAGCGGCTGCCAAAGTTGTTGTTGCAGTGCAGAGCGCCACCGCCACGACGGCAGCCGAAAGCGCCCGGCGCGAATTGCACGATTGGTGCAATGTGGTCACGCTCGCCATTCCGCAGATCAAATTGAAACCCTGCGTGGCAGCGCAGCTTAAGCCGGTCGCCACCAAATCGGTGAAAGGCCGGCACATCATGCTGCGCGAATTCAATTCAGTGCAGTCGCCCAGCGCGCGAGTGCTGGTGATCGGCGCCATCCATGGCGACGAACTGACATCGGCGTCGATCGTGTTTCGCTGGCTGGAATTGCTGCAGCAACCCAACAACGAAGCCAGTCAATACCACTGGCGGGTGATTCCGGTGTTAAATCCCGATGGCCTGCTGGCGCGTCCGCCCACGCGCGTGAATGCGCGCGGCGTGGATCTGAATCGCAATTTCCCGACCTATAACTGGCTGAAGGAAGCGCCGCGTTACTGGGAAAAACAGACGCGGCGTGATCCGCGCCGTTATCCCGGCAAAGCGCCCGCATCCGAACCGGAGTCACGCTGGCTGCACGATGAAATTGTGCGTTTCAAGCCCGATGTGATTGTGGCGATACACGCGCCGTACGGTGTGCTGGATTTTGACGGCCCGCCCACCGGCGTGGAAGCGCCTTTGCGCTTTGGCCGGCTGCATCTGAATCGCGTCGGCGTTTACCCCGGCTCGCTGGGTAATTTTGGCGGCCTGAAAGAAGGCATCCCGGTGGTCACGCTCGAACTGCCGCACGCGCTGAAAATGCCCACCGAAGCCGAACTCACCCATGTCTGGCAGGACATGCAAAAGTGGCTGCGGGTCAATCTGGTCGAACGCAGAGCTGCACCCACGCAACCCGCTCAACCGGCTCAGCCCATGGTCACACCCGACGACACCAGCCAGTAACGGTGCAGCGTGCGCCGTAGCGGCGCAGCGTGTGCGCGGCGGCGCGCCACAGCGCCAGCTTCAGGCCGGTTTGGCGGATCACCTTGCCGCCCCCTATTGTAGTGCTTCACTCTATGCAGCACTTATGCAACGGCGCCGCACCAGCGAAACTGCTCCCCTTTCAAGGGCCATGCGACACCACTACTGCCACCACCCCGCTCGCTACCAGCGTTACGGCGCCCGCAACGCGCGTATTGACGGTGAGTAGTCCGGTGTTCCCTGCATTGAAGTTCGCGGTAATGGTCCCGTCGGTGTTCGCGCCGGCGGTATTGGATATGCGGTAGCTGAAAAAATTGCCCCATCCATCCTGAACGGCTTCCCTCGGCAGACCCAGGGTTACATACGGCACGATGCCGAACACGCGGTCGCCGGGTCGTTCGCTGTCGTACGGTTTTCGATCCCGTCCGGCGCCTTGAAATTGGTGTCCGGATACGCTTAGGCCGCGCCACCCGCGCGTGCTAATATCACAGCGGTCAACAGTATTTTGACAACCAGGCGCCCGTAGCTCAGCTGGATAGAGTACTGCCCTCCGAAGGCAGGGGTCGGACGTTCGAATCGTCTCGGGCGCGCCAGCGTTTTTAGCGCGGTTTTAAGACCAGTGGCGCATAACGTTGCAAAAAATGGCCCGGACTATGCACTTGACCCCTTCGAATTCCGTGCGCGCTTCCCGTGCATCGATTCCCTGGCTGGCGTGGCTGATGTCGGCGCTGATGATTGCGTTCGCTTTCGCGCAGGAAGCGATAACCATCTCCGACGAACAAATCGCACGGCTGGCGACGACGTTCGGCCCGATAGCGAAAGAGCGTCTGACCAACTGGCGCACGCTGATGGCCAGCCCGAAAAATCGCGCCCTGAGCGAGCGGCAAAAGCTGGAACTGGTGAATGATTTCATGAATCTGACGCCGTTCAAAACCGATCGCGAGCACTGGGGCAAGGAAGATTACTGGGCGACACCGATAGAGTTTTTGTCCACCAATGCCGGCGACTGCGAGGATTATTCCATCGCGAAATATTTCACCCTGCTGACGCTGGGCGTGCCTGACAGTAAATTGCAGATCACCTATGTCAAAGAGATCAAGGTGTACAACGAAGCGCACATGGTGCTCGCCTATTTCGCCACCCCCGACGCCGAGCCGGTGATTCTCGACAACATCAACAAGACCATACAGCCGGCGTCGACGCGCACCGACCTGCGGCCGATCTACAGCTTTAATGGTACTGGCCTGTGGAGCGCCAAGCAGCAGCAGGAGGGCCGCAGGCAGGCCGGGGGCAGTTCGGATAGTATCAGCAGCTGGAAAGAATTGCGGAGCCGCGTAAAGAGCGCGTCCTGATGCGTCCGCTGCTGCTTAATAAAATTGTTTTTAAACGCTATTTATAAACGGCGGGGGATGCCATGAAGCTTTCACGACTGCTGGTCGGTTTAATTTCGCTGCTTTGGGTGGTGGTGTTTTTCGCGACCTTGTTTGTGGTGGTGAACAGCACCCGCGATTACCTGCACCGCTCGATGGAATCGCACGCGCAGGACACTGCGACCTCGCTCGGCCTTTCAATTACCCAGGGCAAGAGCTACAACGATGCGGTGACCATCGAGCTGATGACCAGCGCCATATTCGACCGCGGCTACTACAGCGAAATTCTGGTGAAAAAAGTCACCGGCGAGACCATCTTCAAAAAGCGGGTTGAAAAGGCGGCGGACGGCGTGCCGATGTGGTTTGTTGAAGCCTTCAAGCTGCCCACGCCGCGCATGGATGCGCTGGTGATGGACGGTTGGCGCAAAGCGGCGATTGTTGAAGTCGAAAGCCATCCCGGCCACGCCTACAAAGAACTGTGGGAGATCGCCAAGCGCTCGTTCTGGGTGCTGCTGATTGTTGCGTTGATTTCGCTGGCGGTGGTGGCTATTGTGCTGAAACTGGCATTGCGTCCGCTCGACGACATGGAACGTCAGGCCGAGGATATTTCCCGGCGCAAATTCACCATTCTCAAAAAGCTGCCGTGGGCGCGCGAGTTGCACCGCATCTCCACGGCGCTGAATTCGATGTGTCAATCCGTCGAGCGCATGCTCAACGAGCAGACAGATCTCGCCGATAAAATGCGCAATAAGGCCTATGTGGATGCGGTAACGGGGCTGATGAACCGCAATGATTTCAACGAGCAATTAACACACCTTATCGGCGCGCCCACAAAATTTGCCACGGGTGCGGTTGCGGTGGTGCGCATACAGGGCTTTGCGCTGTTCAACGAACGCAATGGGCGTCCTGCCGGCGATACGCTGCTCAAACGCACGGCTTTTCTCATGCAAGAGGTTTGCAAGCCGTACCGCGGTTCCTTTGTGGCTAAACTCGACGGCCCCGAGTTCGCTGTGGTGGTGCCAGAAATCGCCGACACCGACGTGCCCAAATTGGGCGATGCCTTGATCCAGGGGCTTGCGGAAATTGAAGAATTTCCGCGCACCGAACAAAGCGTGATGCCGCACGCCGGCTTTACCTTCCACCGCTACCATGAGGGCGCCAGTTTCGGAAAACTGATGTCCATCGCCGGGCAGGCGCTGACTGTAGCGCAGGCGCGCGGTGTGCCTGCCTGGCACTTGCAGGAAGAAGCAAGGAGCGATCAAAACACTGCCATGGCGCTTGAGATCAATGGTCTGTTTAAAGTAGGGCTGCCCAAGGATCGCGTGATGTTGCAATATCAACCGCTGCGCGCGTGTCAGGTTGCTGAAGACCAATGGACTTACCGCAGCGAAGCCTGCATACGCATTTTGGGAGCAGATGGTTCCATCGTGCGCGCGGCACTTTTTATCGCAACCGCCAAGCGCTTGGGCGCGCTGCAACTGGTGGATCGTATTGTGACTGAAAAGCTGATGCAGAATATCGCCGCGAATGGCCCCGTCAAGGGCGGTGCGACTGCGTTGAATTTATCGCTGGAGTCTTTGCTGGATGCCTCGTTTGTTGATTGGCTGTACGCCACGTTGAACGCCAAACGCGAGATTGCAAAGTACGTGATCATTGAGGTGGCAGAGCATTCAATTATCAGTCATCTTGAGGTGGTAAAAGCGGTGTTCAGCAAGTTGCGGCAGACCGGCGCGCGCCTGTCGATAGACCGCTTTGGGCAGAGCACGGCGTCACTTGGTTTTTTGCGTGGCCTGGAAGTGGATTACATCAAGATTGATGGTGGCTATACACGCGGCGTTGCTGAATCTACCGACAAACAGTTTTTTATACAGGCGCTGGTGGGCATTGCGCACGGTCTTGGCATTCAGGTGATAACAGAATACGTCGAAACGGCGGACGACTTTGAAATAGTCAAGGGTTTGCTGGTCGATGGCGCGCAGGGCTACTTCATTGGCAGGCCGGAATAGGGGCAGGACCAGCACGACATCGAAAACTCGTTGTAAAACATAAGGTTATATCGCTATTTTCATGCTATAGTTTATTTTTGGATTGAAGGGGACGGCGTGGTGGAGCAAGAAAACCAAAATATCACTCCAGATAGTCCGCATCAGTGGCAGATGCCCAAGCCTGCGATAGCTTCCAACGATGCGCTGCTGAAGTGCCTGGTGCTGCTGTCGCGGTATTTCAACCATCCATTTTCGGAGGAAACGCTGGCTGCGGGTTTGCCGCTCGACAAAGGGCATCTCACGCCCGATTTGTTTGGCCGCGCCGCCGCGCGCGCCGGTTTGAACTCAAAGTTGGTGCATCGCGCACTGGATAAAATTTCGCCGCTCACGCTACCGGCGGTATTGCTGCTGAAAGACCGGCGTGCCTGCATTCTGCGCTCGGTTGACCAGCAGGGCGGGTGCGAGCTGATTAATCCCGATACCGGCGGCGCCACGCACACCACGCTGGCGGCGCTTAACGCCGAATACACCGGTCACGCGCTGCTGGTGCATCCGAAGCTGCGTTTTGACGCGCGCACGGAGCTGTCGGCGGTGCCGCGCGTGAATCACTGGTTCTGGGGCGTGGTGGGGCAGGCCTGGCCGATCTACGGCGAGGTGCTGCTGGCGTCGCTGCTGATCAACATTTTCGCGCTGGTGATGCCGCTTTACGTGATGAACGTTTACGACCGCGTGGTGCCCAACGACACCACCGAGACACTGATGGCGCTGACTGCCGGCGTGATCATCGTGCTGGTGTTCGATTTCGTGATGCGCATGCTGCGCGGCTATCTGACCGATCTCGCGGGTAAGCGGATTGACGTCATACTGTCGGCGAATATTTTCGAACGCGCGCTCGGCATCCGCATGGAAGCGCGCCCGCAGTCGGTAGGGGCGTTCGCGGCCAATGTGCAGGAGTTCGAATCGTTCCGTGAATTCATCACCTCCGCCACCATCACTGCGCTGGTGGATCTGCCTTTTTTGTTCATTTTCATCGTCGCGATTTTCATGATCGGCGGCTGGCTGGCGCTGGTACCGATCGCGACCGTGCCGCTGGTGATCCTTATCAGCCTGATTCTGCAACGCCAACTGGGCGCGGTGATTCAGGAAAGTTTCCGCTGCGGTGCGCAAAAGCAGGGGGTGCTGATTGAGAGTCTGACTGCGGTTGAAACCATCAAATCCATGGCTGCCGAAAGCGTGCAGCAGCGGCGCTGGGAGCAACTGGTGGGGCAGGTGGCGAAGCTGGGCCTGAAGTCAAAAACATTGTCACAGGCGATCATCAATTCGTCGCAGATGATCCAGCAGGTGGCGGCTGTCGCGATCGTGGTGTTCGGCGTATTCCTGATCAACGACCGCTTGTTGACCGTGGGCGCGCTGGTCGCTTGCACCATGCTCAACGCGCGCGCGCTGGCGCCGCTGGGCCAGGTGGCGGGCCTGCTCGCGCGCTACCATCAATCGGCGGCGGCGCTGCGCACGCTTACCAATGTGATGAATCTGCCGGTCGAGCGCCCGGCCAACAGGAGTTTCGTGCATCGGCCAGTGATTGTCGGCAGCATCGAATTTCGCGAAGTGACGTTTACCTATCCCGGCCATAAAGTGCCCGCGCTCGCCAACGTGTCGTTCAAAATCGCAGCGGGCGAACGCGTGGGGCTGATCGGACGCATCGGCTCCGGCAAATCCACTATCGAAAAACTGATCCTCGGTCTTTACAAACCGGAGTCGGGCTCGATATTGGTGGATGGCGTGGACATGAATCAAATTGATCCCGCGACGCTGCGCCGGAACATCGGTTACGTGCCGCAGGATATTGTGCTGTTCTTTGGCACGGTAAAGGAAAATATTCTCTACGCCGCCCCCTATGCGGATGACTCGGCGATGCTGCGCGCGGCGGAAATTGCAGGTGTCACCGAGTTTATTCATCCCTCGGAGCAAGGCTTTGATCTGGCCATCGGTGAGCGCGGCGAGGGCTTGTCGGGCGGCCAGCGCCAATCGGTGGCGATTGCGCGCTCGCTGGTGCTGGATCCGCCGCTGCTGATCATGGACGAACCCACCAACGCGCTGGATAACCGTTCGGAGGAAAATTTCAAAGTCCGGCTGGGGGCGGCGATCGCCGGCAAGACGTTCGTGCTGGTGACGCATCGCGCGTCGCTGTTAACCCTGGTGCCGCGTCTGATCGTCCTCGACGGTGGCAAGATCGTGGCCGATGGGCCCAAGGAGCAGGTGATGCAGGCGCTGGCTGGAGGGAAGATCAATGTCGCAAGAAGCTAAAGTACGGGTGGCGCCGGTAAACGTTGTCAACGTAGCGCCGCTGGCCGCCGCTGCGGCCAGCGCGCAGCCATTGTCGCAAACGCCACTGGCGCCGCCACAGCAGGGCAGCATAGCGCTGATGAAAGGCATCCTCGCCGACCTCGGAACCAAGAACCTCGGCAAGTCACTGGCGCGCGAGCAAGACCTGGATTACATGAGCGAAACGTCGGCCGCCGCTTTGCAGGGGCCGCCCAAGGTCACGCATGTGGTGTTGTGGGGTGCGCTATTGTTCATCATCGTGTTCTTCGTGTGGGCGGCGTTCGCCAACATTGGCGAATCTACCGTGGGCGAAGGGCGTGTGATTCCCGCAGGACAGATCCAGGTGGTGCAAAATCTCGAAGGCGGTATCGTTGCCGAGATCAAGGTTAAAGTCGGCGACGTGGTGCGCAAGGACGATACGCTGCTGGTGATCGATGCCACGCGTTACCTGGCCTCCGAGTCTGAGAATACTGCGAAAGACAGCGCATTGATGGCGAAGATCGCGCGACTGTCGGCTGAAGTTAACGGATCGACATTCATTGTGCCGGCAGCGGTTGCCAGCGCCAATCCCGATCTGGTGCGCCGAGAGCAGGATCTCTACCGCACGCGGCAGGCGGAATATGCCGCCAACACCGCGGCGCTGCGCCAGCAGATCGAGCAGCGCTCGCAGGAGATTTTGGAAAAGCGCGGCCGTGTGAAACAAATTACCTCCAGCCTCGCCCTCCTCAACAAAACCATCGCCATGATGCGCCCGGTGGTGAAGGACGGCGCGATGTCGGAAATCGAGTTGTTGGCGAAGGAGCGCGAGGCCAACGATCTGAAGGGCGAACTGGATTCGGCCAAGGTGACCATTCCACGGCTCGAAGGCGCGGTGGCCGAAGCGCGCAACAAGCTGCAGAGCTACGAGTCAAAATTCCGCGCCGATGCCATGGCCGAACTCAATCAGGCCAAGACGGATCAGCAGGGCACTTCCGCGACTGACAAGGCGATGAAGGACCGCACCAAACGTGCGGTGGTCACCTCTCCGGTCAATGGCACCGTCAAGACTGTCAAGGTGACAACCATCGGTGGCGTGATAGGGCCGGGGTCGGACATATTGGAAATCGTGCCGGCGGAAGAATCGCTGGTGGTTGAAGCACGCGTTAAACCGAAGGACATTGCGTTCCTGCGGCCGGGGCAAGAGGCGCTGGTGAAACTCACCGCGTATGATTTTTCGATTTACGGCGGGTTTCCGGCGCGCCTCGAATACATCAGCGCGGATACCTTGCTCGACGACAAAAAACAGGAAAGCCATTATCTGGTGCGGGTGCGCACCACTAGCCATGCGCCCACGCGTGACGGCAAGCCGCTGGCGATCATTCCCGGCATGACCGCGACCGTGCATATCCAGACCGGCGAAAAAACGTTCCTGCAATACCTGTTAAAGCCGATTATCAAGACCCGTGAGCTTGCATTCCGTGAACGCTGATTAATCGCATGGCGATACTGCTCGTTACCCGCGACCGCGAACTCGAAGAGCGCTGCCGCCGCGCGACCAGCGCGCACTATTCGATCACGGTTATTGATTCGGTCGCGCAGGCGCCGGAGCGCATCGCAACAGCAGCCCCCGAAGTCGTGCTGATCGACGCCGAAACGCTGCGGCGCCCGTACCCGGAACAAGTCGCCGCGATTGTCGCCACACCCGGCGTGGGGCGGGTGATTGTGATGACCACGGATTTTATCGAGGATGAGGAAGTCGCGCTGTTACGTTGTGGCGTGCAAGGCTGCTGCCGGCGCGGCATCGATCCCGATTCATTGCGCCAGGTGCTCACCGTTACCGCGAGCGGCGTTTGGGTGACGCGCAGCCTGTTGCCGAGGCTGGTGAGCGAGTTGCGTCGTTATGCGCAGCAGGCGGCAACGCCTGTGGCTGTCCCGCCACTACCGACCGCGGCCGCCGACCCGCCACCGCGCGTGCTGCCAGAAAAGCTCGCCTCGCTCACGCGCCGCGAGCGCGACATCGTGAAGCTGCTCGCGGAAGGCGCCAGCAACAAAAAAGTGGGTGAGGAATTGGATATTTCCGAACGCACCGTGAAGGGCCATTTATCCAACATTTTCTCGAAGCTGGGTGTCTCTGACCGGCTCAAACTGGTGTTGTTTTTAAACGACGGCGAGCCACCCGCTAAAACTATGCGTAAATAATTATTTTTAAATGTAAAAAATTGCTGGCACTGCTGCCTACAATTTGCTTGAATTGGAGTTTAATCAGTGCAAAAAATGTTGTCTTTTTGTAACAAGGCGCTTTTCGCGTCTTGCGACAGCTTAAAAAAACTGAGTATTACCAGTTGCTGAGGGTGATAATTTGATGTGCCGACTGAGCCGGCAACAACGCCCACCGTGTGCGACTTTTTCTCGGTCGCTATAATGTCCAATATCCGTCTATACCCGTGCATTTTCCGCCCATATCAGTCCGTTTCCACAAGATGCGTTGCTGGCAGAATGCTGCTCCGCGTAATCAACGTGGTTTCGGCAGAAGAGAAATAGCGGTGAATAAAACACTTAAAATAAATTCTCTTGCAAGTGCGATGGGTATTGCCGCGGCACTGACCGTCGGCACCTGGGCGAGCGCCGAAACCTTGCGCGAAGTGGTTCAAATCGCCATTGAAACCAGTCCCACCATAGGTGTGGTAGCCAAGCGTAAAGATGCCGCAGATGCCGCGGTGGATGCCGCCAAGGGCGGATACTTCCTCAAACTCGATTGGCAGCATGGCGGCGGCATCGAGCGCAGCCAGAATAGCACCACGCTCGCCACCGGCAATAATTGGGTGCGCATGCAGCGCAAGATCGACACCATGGTCGCCAACCAGATGTTGTGGGACGGTCTGGGCACGCGTGCCGAGGTCGAGCGCCGCCGCGCGATTTCCGACGCCACTGCGCACCGCGTGCATGGCGCCGCCGAGGACGTGGCCTTGCAAGCGGTGGACGCGTACCTCGACGTGCTTAAAAACAAAGAGTTGCTGAGCTTCGCCAGAGACAACCTGCTGGCGCACCAGAAAACCTTTGATCAGGTCAAGCTGCGCAGCGACAAAGGCGTGGGCCGCCGTGCCGACCTCGATCAAATCGAAGCACGCATGGCACTGGCTTCGGCTAACGTCCAATCGGCCGAAAGTACGCTGCGCGATGCTGAAATTGGATTTCAACGCGTGGTGGGCCGCAACCCCATCGCGCTAACCGACGTGAGCGAATCCAGGTCGCTGCCCAGCAGCGTGGATGAGGCTGTCAAGATCGGGTTTTCCAATCATCCAACGCTGAAATCTGCCTACGCAGATATTTCGCAGGCGGCAGCGCAACGTGAGCTGGCACGCTCATTCTGGTCACCCCGGCTCGAACTTGAGGCAAGCTACACCAACAACTACAACCTGGATGGCGTGGCCGGCCCCAATCGTGACCGTATGATCATGCTGTTTGTGAAATGGAATCTTTTCCGCGGCGGGTTTGATTACCACCGGCTGAAAGAAACTGCCTACCAGATCGACGAGGCCACCGAGATCTCGCGCAACACCACGCGGCAGGTCGAGAACGCCGTGCGCGTGGCGCACAACGCCTACAGTACTGCGGTCGAGCGTCTGCCGTCGTTGGACCGTTACGTCAAGTCGAGCGATGCCACGCGCGCTTCGTATGCCCAGCAATTCGCCATCGGCCAGCGCACTTTGCTGGACTTGCTGGACGCGGAAAACGAATACTTCACCGCGCGTACTACCTACGCCACCGGCAAATACATTGAAATCTCGGCGAAATACCGTACACTGAACGCGATGGGGCAGCTGCTCGCCACATTCAATATCAAGCGGCCCGATCAGGCGAAGCTGTTGCCGCGCTAAGTGATGTGGTTGCTGTTGCAAGAGACGCTTCGTGCGCCTCTTGTTGTTTTGCGGCAATTGATCAGCCAAACCACTGTGGAGTGCGCGCCATGCCCTATGTAATCCGGGATGCCGTAGGGAAAATCGTCCAGGTGTTTGAACAGCCAGTGACAGGCGCCAGTGAGCAAACCGCACCGGACTCCATTGAGATGGCGGAATTCCAGAAAGAGCGTACCGCCAACACGATCGAGGCCTTACGCCGCCAGCTTGCCGAAAGCGACAGCGGCATGGCACGGTTGGTGGAAGACATGATCGATGTTCTCATCGGCAACGGCATAATAAAATTCACCGATCTACCGCAAGCGGCGGGCGTCAAATATCTCGAACGGCTTTCCACGCGTGAACGCATGCAAGCGGTCAAGAGCATTATCGTGGATGCCGAAGACATCATTTGACCTGGCGCTGATGCCAGTTTCGGCCCGCTAGTATTCCGGCCTTGGTGAGTTGTTCTATGCGATTGATTTTACCGTCTTTAATTTTATGGGCGCTACTGTCCGTAGCACCCGTACTGGCGCAGCCCTCGGCGCCGCCGACAGCCGCTGGCACGACCCCACAGGCCGTGATTCCTCCGTTGTCCCAGCCGGTGGTGGAAGTTGCCGCGTTTCGCGTAGCGCCAGTGACCGCGGGCACGGTTGATGAGCGTTCTAGAAATTTTCTGCCCGGCGGCAAAGCCGAACGCGTGATAGAAGTGCGCACGCAAAAAGCCGACACGTGGGAACAGCTGTTTCAACGCGTCGCCACGCGGCTTTCCACAAAGCTGCCTGCAGGCGCTGCGCAAACCCGGCAAGTAACGCTGCCGCAACTGCTGCCCGGAAAGTTCTTGCGCGTCACCGCACTGCCGGACGACGCGCTGGAATTCGAATACTTGGTAACGCGCGGCGAAGCCTACTTGCTGCACCTAAACAATGCGTCGTTGCAGGTGCGCCCACTCGCAGTCGATCCGCGGGTGCTTGAGCGCATGCGCGCGGATCCTTCCAAGGCGTCTCTGTTTACCGCCGCCGATGCCATCGGCCTGCCCGAAAACATCGCTTTGCAACTGACTGAAATCTTCGCCGGCGAAGTGGATTTCCTGCGCGAGCTGCATCAGGGTTACCGTTGCGCAATTGTTTACGAAACGCATTATCGCGAAGGGTTCATCGAGAATTCAGGACGCATACTCGCGGCCGAGATCGAAGTAGGCCCACGCCTGTATCGTGCATACTACGCACACGATACGCAAGGGCGCGCCGCGTATTTCGACGCCAGCGGCAAAAGCACGCAGCGCTTGTTTCGCCGCTCACCGCTGGCGTTCACGCGCGTAACGTCGGATTTCACTCTCGCACGCTTTCACCCGATACTCGGCGCGTGGCGCACGCATCGCGGCGTGGATTACGCGGCGCCCACGGGAACCAAAGTCATGTCGGTCGCCGATGGCGTAGTGGAATTCGTCGGCCCGCGCGGCGGTTATGGCGAGCTGGTGATGGTGCGGCATTACGAAAAGTTTTTGACCTACTACGCGCACTTGAGCGGGTACGCGCCCCAACTCGCAGTGGGCGATAAAGTCACGCAGGGCCAGACTATCGGCTTTGTCGGCATGAGCGGTCTGGCCACCGGGCCGCATTTGCATTTCGAGTTTCACGTGCGCTCGGCGGCGGGCGCATGGATGGCAGTGCCTGCCCCCAACGTGATCTATTTCACCCTGGTCGCCGCTCCCGGCTTTGAGGGCCGGGTAAAGGGCTATCGCGCTGGCCTCGACCTGGCAGTCCAATCTAACCAATTGATTTTAGAATAGTTTTTGTTTGGTGGCGCGCCTTGTACTCTGTGCTCACTATAGCCAATCGCTTGTCCAAGAATTAACGGCTCAAAACGCGCGTTCTCAGCCGAATCTTTGTTGCGTGCCGTGTGCATAAAGTCCCGCATCGACTCGTGACAAATAACACACTCGATACCTTGGTATCGATACCAAAGGCCCTTTTTTTCGTCAATTGACACGCGCATGATCCAACCCATCAAAAAGGAGGCGTGCATCTAAGCAGGCGCATTCCACACTCGCAAGCTTAACCGGGATTCAAGGAGATCAAAATGGCAACAGCATCCGTCACCAAAGCAGAGGTTGGTACCGTCAAGGTAGCGATCGGCGAGGTGAAAGTTGTTGGCGTCGATGGCGTTACGCGCACGGTCGGCGTGGGGGACAAAGTTTACGCGAAAGAAGTGGTGGAAACTGGCGCCAATTCCGTCGTGCAAGTGCAGCTTGCCAATGGCAACATGATTGATATGGGCCGTGAGTCCAAGATGACGCTCGAGGGAGATCTCCTTGCCGGCACGCAGGAGACGGCGCCCCGTCCAGCTGTGGACGATGCGGCCCGCCTAGCAGCCGAAGCCAACGCAGCCAAAATTGCGGCATTACAAGCCAAGCTAGACGCGGGTGATATTTCCGTTGCAGATGAACTTACCAAGTTACAAGGTACGGCGGCCGGCGGTCAACCAGCCCCCGGCGCGGGTGCTGCCGGTGACGGCAGCGGGTCTGAACCGCCACCGAATCTTGACCAAGCCAACCAAATAGGCCCTGTAACGGCAGGTTTCAATACCGCACCGGTGACACTTGCGCCCACAGCAACCATTCCGTTCACCGAGCTGCCAGTACCGCCGATTATTTCGATTAACGTGCAAGTTGATTTGCAAGTTCAAACACCGCCGCCTCCTGTTGGCGGTGCGGCTGACGTGCCCTTTGCGCGCACTGATACCGACGTTATACCCTCAGGTACTACCGTGGCGACCGGTAACGTTATTACCGGCTTGGGCACTACCAGCGGCGCGAACGGTGCTGACACACCGGGTTCTGAGGGCGCTCGCGTTACGACCATGAGCGGCACGCCAGTATCAAACAACAACGGTGTAATTACTGTCGCCGGCGAATATGGCACCCTCACGATCAACCCGGATGGCAGGTATACCTATCAGCGCAATGAGGGCGCCCCCGACAGCGTAGTCGATAAATTCACTTACACGTTAACCGACGGCAGCGGCGATTCTTCTACTGCCGATTTGATAATTGATGTGGGCGGCAATGGCGATAGTACACCCGATCTGCCCGGCGACGATGATGGCGATGGTGTTGTAATTTCTGGCAATTCCGCGACCTTGATCGAGGGCACCGGCGGACCCGACAAAATCTACAATTTCGTATTGTCGCTAAACCATCCGTATATCCTGGATGTGCATGTCACCTACACCATTTTGCCCGGCACCGCGCAAAGCCCCGCAGACTTCGGCGGTGCGTTAACCGCGACAGTGACGATCCCCGCGGGCCAAACACAATTTATCGTGCCCGTGTCTATCGAGCAGGACCACCTCGTCGAGTCGACCGAGGGGTTCAGCATTGTGCTTTCCAACCCCATCAATGCAAGCGTCAACCCGAATGCCGACAGGGCCGTGGTCAATATCATTGATGACGACCTGCCGCCGAATGCGCGTGACGACACCTACATCGTAGTTCACGGACAGCCGAACGAACTGTCCAGCGTACTCACGCACAGGAATCCCGGCGAAGTCACCGATGATTCCGGCGCCGGTCCTGGCGAAACACTGACCGTGACCACCATCGGCACCATCATTACGGCGCAAGGCGGCACCGTGGTGATGAACGCTAATGGCACTTTTGTATATACACCGCCAACCACCTTGAATGGTCCGGACACCTTCGTTTACTCGATGACAGATGGCTACAACGGCACTTCGACCGCCACTGTAACCCTGAGAGGGGACAACGAGCCGCCCACGGTCGAATTTCTTTCGCCCGGTGGCGGTCCTGGCGACGGCGCGGTCAAAGAAGCCGGGCTTTCCGTTATCGGCTCTGCTTCCGCAAGTAATAGCGAGTTTACGCATGGCAGGTTCCGGATTAGCGACCCGGATGGTCTGGCGGACGTAGTGTCTGTCACCATTAACGGTCAGCTCATCTCTATGGGTAATCTGGCGGGCTCCGTTATTACCACGCCCGTAGGCGTGATGACGGTCAACGCTTACGATTCGACTACTGGTATTGCCACCTTTGCCTATGAGCTGAAAGTTCCGGCTCAGGATATACCCAATCAGCCGGAACAAGATGCATTTACCGTAACCGTTACCGACAGTGCCACGGCCACCTCGGCGCCGGCGAGACTTGCGATCGACATTATTGACGATGACGGTCCGACGGTAGCGATCACGGCGGCCACCGGGGTCACGGTGGGTCTGGACGAGACGGCGACCTCGAGCACGGAGGCGACGATCAACACGGGCGTGATAGCGAAGGGCAACGATCTGGACGTCGAGGGTGCTGGGTATATCTCCAC
>CAMBCF010000048.1 GCA_945864585.1 Bordetella parapertussis
CGGAATCCGCCTATCCGTCCAAACCTGTTCGCATGCTTATCCCGTTTGCCGCCGGTGGTGTCGTCGATATTACCGGGCGGCTGCTTGGTGTCGCCATGAGCGAGAATCTCGGACAGCCGTTCAACGTGAACAATCGCGCCGGTAGTGGCAGCGCGGCGGGTGCGGAGGCCGTCGCCAAGGCGCCAGCCGATGGTTATACGCTGCTGATGACCAGCAGCAGTCGCGCCCATCACCCGTCGCGCCCCAAGCCGCCGCATGATGCGTTGAAAGGCCTGGCCGCGGTTAGCCTGATCGGCGTCACGCCTGGCGTGCTGGTGGTGCATCCGGCGGTGCTGGCGAAAAGCGTCAAAGAACTGCTCGCGCTCATGAAAGCAAAACCGGGGCAGCTTAATTTTGGCTCCGGCGGCGTGGGCACATCAACGCATCTGGCGTTCGAGTTGTTGCAGGACGTGGCCGGCGTCAGCGCCGCACATATACCGTATAAGGGTATCGGCCCCGCCCTGCTCGAGGCCGCCGCCGGGCAGGTGCAATTAGTGATAGCCGGCGTCCCGGCCGCGGCCGGATATGTCAATCAAAATCGTTTGCGCGCCTTGGCGGTATCCGGCGCCAGGCGCTCGCCCACGTTCCCCGAACTGCCGACCCTCGCGGAGGCGGGTGTGCCGGGCTACGAGTACAGCACGTGGTATGGCCTATTGGTTTCCGCCGCCACCTCAAAAGCCATTGTTTCGAAGCTGAATCAAAGCGCAGTCAAGGTTCTCGGCAACGCCGGCTTGCGCGTCAAGCTCGAGCAACAAGGCGTAGAAGTCGAAGCCACTACGCCGGAGCTGTTCGCGGCCAGACTATAATGGGAAGAATTCAGTGGAGATGCAGTATGAGCCTTGGCAAGATCAGCGCTGTTTCGATTGTGGACGCGAACGTCCTGGCGATTGAATGGGATGACGGAAAGTGCAGCCGGGTTGACTTGAGCGCGATCGTCGCCGGTCACAAAGCGCTTGCCCCGTTGGCCGATGCGAAACAATTTTCAGGCGTCAACATCTCGGCCGATGGCTGGTCGCTGGAATGGCCCGGCGGGATCGATTTCGGGACGACGCAGTTGCGAAGGTGGGCCGACGAGCAAGCAGGCGAGGCCATGCCGTCCGCAGACTTTAGACGCTGGATGGAAACCAACGGCCTGACTCTCGACAGCGCAGCTAAGGCGCTCGGCCTTTCGCGCCGGACGATTGCTTACTATCTGTCCGGTGAGCAGCCCGTGCTAAAAACCGTGATGTTGGCGACGATTGGTTACGCACGTCAAAAAGCAGCGTAGTCGTAGACAGCGTCTACTTCAGCATCTCCGCCACCGCCATACCCAGATCGCTGGTATTGCCTTTGCCGCCGAGATCAGGGGTTTTCGGTCCTTCCTGCAATACGTTTTCAATCGCTTTAACGATGGCCGCGCCGGCTTCGGGGCAGCCCAGATGGTCGAGCATCATGGCGCCGGCCCAGATCATGCCCACCGGGTTGGCGATTTTGCGGCCATAGATGTCGGGGGCTGAGCCATGCACTGGCTCGAACAGCGACGGGAACAACTTCTCCGGATTCATGTTGGCGGAAGGCGCGATGCCGATGGTGCCGGTGGCCGCCGGGCCCAGATCGGAGAGTATGTCGCCGAACAGATTGGAGCCGACCACCACGTCAAACCAGTCAGGGTGCATCACGAAGTGCGCGCACAGGATGTCGATGTGAAACTGATCGACTTTGATCGCGGGATACTTTCCCGACATCGCTTTTACACGCTCGTCCCAATACGGCATCGAAATTGAAATGCCGTTGGATTTGGTGGCGGACGTCAGATGTTTTTTCGGACGCGTGGCGGCGAGATCGAACGCGTATTTCAAAATGCGATCGGTGCCCAGACGCGAGAACACGGCGTTTTGCGTGACGAATTCGCGCTCGGTGCCCGCGTACATGCGCCCGCCTACGGACGAGTATTCACCTTCGCTGTTTTCGCGCACCACCCAGAAATCAATGTCGCCGGGCTTGCGGTCGGCAAGCGGGCATTTCATGCCGGGCATCAGGCGCACCGGACGCAGATTGACGTATTGATCGTAGCCGCGGCGAAATGGGATCAGCAGTCCCCACAGCGAAATATGATCGGGCACGGCGGCGGGCCAGCCTGCGGCGCCAAAGTATACGGCGTCGTGTTTCTTGAGTTGCTCAAGGCCATCGTCGGGCATCATCACGCCGTGTTTGGCGTAGTAATCGCAACTCCAGTCGAACTCGTCGAACTTGAATTCAATGCCGAATTTGCGGCCCACCGCCTCAAGCGCGCGCAAGCCTTCGGGCATTACTTCTTTGCCGATGCCGTCGCCGGGGATGACCGCGATGCGAAATTTTTTCATGATGAGTATTCCTGTGATTACAAATACAAAGGGCAGCCCAGCGTTAACCTGGCTGCCCTTAATCTCCTGCCCGTGTGAATCTACACAGCAGCCGTGTCTGGTGTTGCCTGAGTGGCCTTGGTTGCCGGTGTGCGCTTGCCGTATTTCTGGTTGAATTTCTCGACGCGGCCGGCGGTATCGACGATCTTTTGTTTGCCGGTGTAAAACGGATGGCATGAGGAGCACACCTCGACATGCAAATCCTTGCTCAAGACCGATCTGGATTTCCACGTGACACCGCAACTGCAGGTCACGGTTATCTCATTGTATTCAGGGTGAATGTCAGCTTTCATGGGGGCTTCCTGGCCGGGCGTTCCCGGTAAAAATGACTGTAAAGTGGCTGTAAAAGGCGGCGGATTATCGATGATTTTCATCATCTTAGCAAGGGTCTTTGGCCCGGCGCCCAGTTTTCCAGCAAACTACAGCAGTTGGTGAGCATTTTGCGGTGCGGACGCGCAGCCGGCGAACCACAGTAAGCCTGCGCCGAGCGCAGCCCTCATGCTGCGCAGGGGACCCCCGTGCATCATAGTGCTTGCGCTTCGCTCACCATTCTGCGTCCGCGATTTTCATCGATGCGGCGCAATGCCATCTTCGTCAGGCCGTCTCGTGCACCGCCATCCGCAGTTTGTTCGACAAAATAAATTTTCCCCGCTTCAGCCTGCACGGTTACCGCTGCGGTATGCACGCCGCCGCCTTCAATGCGGTGCGTGCCCGGCGTGACTTCCCAGCGGTAATACGTGCCCTGATGCGTGGAGATCGTGCCGTTGCTCAGCGAAAGTGGCGCCGAGACCAGCCCATCCACGAGCGGACGCACGATATAGATCACCGCTTTATCGGCAATGGATTCAAATTTTTTGCCTTGAATATCCGCAGCAGTCTGCGGTAATTGCACACAACCCGCCGTGACAAAAACCATCAGCGAAAAAATGACATAGCGCATAAACCCTCCTGTGTTAAACCTGACAAAGTGCTGCTGCCGTCATGCTATCACCCGCGTGTAGCGGAAACAACGTTGCTGTCCCGATGATTTGCAATACCGCAGATCGTCTTGCGCACGCCACGCCGAATTGGTTTAATCCTTGTATTTAGCAGTGCTGCACAAAACCGTCGGATCTGTAGCCGATTTTTTCAGGAGAATTCATGAAAGTCAAAGCTGCTGTGGCGCACCAGGCGGGTGCGCCGCTGGTGATTGAGACGGTAGACCTGGAAGGCCCCGCCGCCGGTGAGGTGCTGGTGGAAATCAAAGCTACGGGCATTTGCCATACCGACGAATTCACTTTATCGGGCGCGGATCCTGAAGGCCTGTTCCCGTCGATCCTCGGCCACGAAGGCGCGGGCGTGGTGGTGGAGGTGGGGCCGGGTGTCACCACGCTGAAAAAAGGCGACCACGTGATCCCGCTTTACGTGCCGGAATGTCGCCAGTGCGAGTATTGCATCTCCGAAAAAACCAACCTGTGCCAGTCGATCCGCGTCACCCAGGGTCAGGGCGTGATGCCCAATGGCAGCAGCCGTTTTTCGCTCGGTGGCAAAAAACTGTTTCATTACATGGGCACCTCCACGTTTTCCAATTACACCGTGGTGCCGGAAATTTCCCTGGCGAAAATCCGCGAGGATGCCCCGTTCGACAAGGTGTGTTACATCGGTTGCGGCGTCACCACCGGCATTGGTGCGGTGATTAACACCGCCAAAGTCGAGCCGGGCGCGAATGTGGTGGTGTTTGGTCTGGGCGGTATTGGCCTTAACGTGATTCAGGGCGCGCGGCTGGCGGGTGCGAACAGGATTGTCGGTGTTGATTTGAATCCCGCTCGCGAAACACTGGCGCGAAAATTCGGCATGACGCACTTTGTGAATCCGAAAGAAGTGGAAGGCGACCTGGTGCCCTATCTGGTGAACCTCACCCAGGGCGGCGCCGATTACAGCTTCGAGTGCATCGGCAATGTCGATGTAATGCGCCAGGCGCTGGAGTGCTGCCACAAAGGCTGGGGCGTGTCGGTGATTATCGGCGTTGCCGGCGCGGGGCAGGAAATCAAGACGCGGCCGTTTCAACTGGTCACCGGCCGCGTGTGGAAAGGTACCGCCTTTGGCGGCGCGAAAGGCCGCCGTGACGTGCCGAAAATTGTCGATTGGTACATGGACGGCAAAATCAATATCGACGATCTCATCACCCACAAACTGGCGCTCGCCGACATCAATCTGGGGTTTGACCTGATGCACGCGGGCAAATCGATCCGCAGTGTAGTTGTGTACTAATATGTTTCGTGAATCGCCCCGGGCGTTTGCCACCGACGCGATGGCGCTCGATTGCGCGCGACGCATAACAGCCAAGCACTGGGATCAGCGGCTCAATGCGGCCGAGCGCGGCTTTGTTTACCTGCCGTTTGAGCATGCGGAAGACACGGATGCGCAACGCGCTTCGCTGCATTTTTACGGCGCACTGGGCCGCCCCGATTTGCTGGAGTGGGCGCAAAAACACTACCACATCATCGAACGCTTTGGGCGGTTTCCGCATCGCAATGCGCTGCTGGCGCGCGACTCCACGCCCGAAGAAATCGAGTTTTTGCAGCAGCCGGGTTCGCGGTTTTAACGGTTGTGCCTGGCGCCGGCTAAGGAATAACTCGTAAACAATTGATTATAAAGAATAATTTATTTAACGGCGTTTGATGCTGATCAAGTCAAGTGGAAGTCTAAAAAGGGCATAATTCGCGGTCCGCGCGATTTGTCAGCGGATACATAAAAAGGAGCGCATTCATGAAAGTCAGTTTTTCAGCGCGTGTTTCAACAATGGTGGTGCTGGCCGTCGCGTGCAGCATGGTTGCAGCACAAGACTATCCCACGAAACAAATCTCGTTGGCAGTGCCGTTTGCCGCGGGCGGACCCACGGACACGCTCGCGCGCAACCTGGCGGTGGCGATGACCCAGCAACTCAAACAGCAGTTGATCATCGAAAACGTCGCGGGAGCTGGCGGCACCATAGCCGCCAACCGCGTAGCGAAAGCCAAGCCCGATGGCTACAGCCTTTTGATCGCACATATCGGTATGGCTACGGCGCCGGCGCTGTATCGCAAGCTGCCGTACAACCCGCTGACCGATTACGAATACATTGGCCAGGTCGCGGACGTGCCGATGACGCTGATCGCCAGGACCGGCTTGCCGCCGGACAACCTGAAGGAACTGGTCGCCTACGTCAAGAAAAACAAGGAAAAGCTTAATTTGGGCAACGCCGGTTTGGGCGCGGCGTCGCATTTATGCGGGCTGCTGTTCATGTCGCGCATCGCGGCCGACATTCAGACCATCCCGTACAACGGCACGGCGCCTGCGATGATGGCCTTGATAGGCGGTCAGATCGATTTGATGTGCGACCAGACCACCAACACCACCGCGCAAATCAAGTCCGGTCGCGTCAAAGTGTACGGCACCACGACCAAAACGCGCGTACCATCGCTGTCGATGGTGCCCACGCTCGCCGAGCAGGGCATGAAGGATTTCGATGTATCGGTTTGGCACGGTATCTACGCGCCCAAAGGCACGCCCAAGCCGGTGATCGATAAACTGGTGGCGGCGCTGCAAGCGTCGGTGCAGGATGCACAGTTCAAGTCGCGCATCGCGGAGCTCGGCGCGCAAGCGGTGAGCAAGGACAAGGCCACACCGGAGTCGCTCGCCAAACACCTCAAGGCTGAAATCGACAAATGGGGTCCGATTATCAAGAACGCGGGCGTATATGCTGACTGAGCGCTGATCGAGCGTCGTTGCTGCAACGCCATCCTCCGTTGCGCAAGCCGCGGGGGATTTTTTATGCGCATGGCGGATTGCTTTTCCCGCTATGTGCCATTAGAGTAGGCCGCTTTTACGGCTCGGGCATATGAAATTCGCAGGCGAAATCACGGTAAAAGCCCGTCGCGACGCGGTGTTCGCGGCGCTGCGTGATGTGACTATTTTTGCATCGCTGATTGACGGCGTGCACGACCTCACGCCGCTCGACGACCGGCGCTTTGACGCCGTGCTCGAAACCAAAGTGGCGTATATGAGTTTCAAGTTCAAGGTCACGATTGAACTCACGCGCGTCGATCCGCCGCACGAAATTGCCGCGAAAATCGAAGGCGCACCGCTGGGCCTGGTTGGGCGGCTGACGGCGTCCACGACGACGCGTCTCATCGAGGCGGGCGACGAAACGCGCATTCAGTATGAGATTGATACCGCGCTCACCGGCAAGCTCGGCAGCATCGGCCAGCCGGTGTTGAAAGCCAAAGCGCGCGACATGGAAAAGCAGTTTGCCAGGAATCTGCAGGCCCGATTTGACGCGACGGTGGTCGCATGAGCCCGTTTGAACTGGCACAGCCGCGCACGCTGCGCGATGCGGTGGGCCTGATCGACGCGGATGATGCGTCGGTGCGCGCCATCGCGGGCGGCACGGCGCTGATGCTGATGATGAAATCGGGTGTGTTTCAACCCACACGATTGGTAAGTCTGCGTGGCGTGGAGTCGTGCTACGCGAAAATTGCAGCCGCGCCGGACGGCGGGTTGCGTATCGGCGCGCTGACCACGTTGTCGGCGCTGGGCCGATCTTCGCTTGTAAAATCCACCGCGCCGGTGATTACGCAGACCCTGAAAACGCTGTCGAATGTGCGCGTGCGTAATGTCGCGACGCTGGGCGGCCATCTGGCGCATGCGGACCCGCACATGGATTTGCCGCCAGTGCTGATGGCGCTGGGCGCACAGGTCGCAACGATAGCGCCGGCGGCATCGCGCACGCTCGCGGTTGCCGATCTTTACACCGGTTATTATGAAACCGCGCTGGCAAGCAACGAGCTGATTGCCGAAATTATTGTGCCGTCGCAGAGCGGCAAGCGCGCCGCCTATATCAAATGCACTACGCGCTCGGCGGACGACTGGCCGACGCTGGGCATCGCGGTAGCGCTGACGGTTGAGGACAGTACTGTGAAAGATGCCTGTCTGGTGGTAAGCGCAGCGACAGAAAAGCCGCTGCGTCTGCTGGCTGCGGAAGGCGTGTTGCGTGGTCAGAGCGTAAATGACGCCGTACTGCGGCATTGCGGTGAGGCCGCGATGGCAGAGGCGACACTGGTGAGTGATGCGCGCGGCTCGGCTGCATACAAAGGCGAGTTGCTGCGCGTGTATCTGGCGCGCGCAGTGCGTTGCGCCTTGGCTGCGTAGCAGTATTCATCGTAACTATATGTTTTTATTGATTTTTTTAAAACCGAATGACGAGTTCAAGCAGCACCTCATTTAACGCGATTGGCCGCTCCATCCCGCGTCTCGAAGCGCGTGCCAAGGTTACCGGCCGCGCCGAGTATGTACACAACATGCGTGTGCCCGGCATGCTGGTGGCGAAGGTATTTCGCAGCACGGTGGCGCATGGACTCATACGCAATATCGATGTCGCCGCTGCGCGCGCGATGCCGGGTGTGTTTGCCGTTTACACCGGCGAGGATATACGTGCGCTTATTGCCGAGCCGTACTACGGCCCGGCGTTTCACGATCAGCCGATACTGGCGCTCGACAAGGTGCGTCATGTCGGTGAGCCGGTGGCTGTGGTGCTGGCGGCGGACCCGCATGTGGCGGAAGCCGCCGCGCAAACTATCGTCGCAGAATACGCCGAACTGCCTGCCGTATACGATGAAGTCGAAGCGATGACTTCCAAAGCGGTGGTGCATGAGGTGTTGCGGCCCGCAGGCACGTTTCCCGATCTCAAACATCTCAAAGACAAGCGCGACACCAACATCGCGCTGGATTTTCATCTGCAGCGCGGCGATGTGGCGCAGGCCTTTGCCGCCGCTGATCATGTGTTCGAGCACGTGTTTCGCACGCAGCAGGTGCTGCACCTGCCGCTAGAGCCGTTCGCGACGGTGGCCGAGCCGGCGGGTGATTTCACGGCGGGCACGCTGATACTGCATACCTCGTCGCAAAGCCCGTCGTTTGTGCGCATTGAGATCGCGCGCCTGTTGGGCTGGCCGGAGAACAAGGTGCGGGTGAAAGTGCCGTATCTCGGCGGCGGTTTCGGCGCGAAGGTCTATATCAAAACCGAGGCGCTCGCTGCCGCCTGCGCCATGCTGAGCGCCAGGCCGGTGAAACTCGCGCTGACGATGGAAGAACAGTTCTACATGATTACCAAACACGCCACGACTTTGCGTATCAAGAGCGGCGTAACCAAAGACGGGCGCGTCACCGCACGCGAATGCGAGGTGTGGTGGAACGGCGGCGCGTATGCCGACATCGGGCCGCGGGTGACGCAGAAATCCGGATTCACCGCGGCGGGGCCGTATGAGATAGACAACGTGCGCATCGACTCGTATGCGCTGTATACCAATCTGCCGCCGGCAGGCGCGCTGCGCGGCTTCGGCATACCGCAACTGGTGTGGGCGTATGAAAGCCACACTGACATGATTGCACGCGAACTGAAAATTGATCCGCTGGCAATTCGCCGCAAGAATTTGCTGCGCGAAGGGCGTCCGCAGGCTACCGGCACACTGATGAAGGATGCTGCGCTCGACACGGTGCTCGAACGCCTGGCAACGCGCATGCAGTGGGATAAGCCGTTTGACCGTGGTAGCGAAACAATGCGCCGAGGACGTGGCATCGCCATCGGCTTCAAAGCGAGTATCTCGCCGACCACGTCGATGGCTATCGTCAATCTGAATGCAGATGGCAGTTGCCATCTGCATTCGAGTACCGTGGACATGGGGCAGGGCTCCGATACCGCGATGGCGCAGATGGTGTCCGAAGTGCTGGGTGTGGCAGTCGAAAAAATTACCGTGGTGCATCCCGATACCGATGTCACGCCGTACGATATGGCGACACTGGGTTCGCGTTCGACCTACCACATGGGTCACGCGGTCAGGAATGCCGCCGAAGATGCGCGCGACAGGTTGTTTGCGCTGGCGCGTGAACTGGGCCTGTCGGCGGAAACCACGCCGATAGCGGATATTTTCAAAAAGAAATACGGCATGCAGGCGGGCAATATCGTCGGTGTCGGCAGCTTTATTCCACCCTACACGCCGCCGGACGCCAATGGTCAAACCGCAGACGCTACACCGTTCTGGATGATCGGCGCGACGGGCGCTGAAGTTGAAGTCGATACCGAGACCGGTGAGTTCAAGGTGACGCGGCTGGTGAATCTGGTGGATGTTGGCCGTGCCATCAATCCGGCGATAGTTGAAACGCAGATTTCCGGCGCGACCATCATGCAACTGGGGTTTACGTTGTTTGAACGCATGGATTTCGATGCCGGGCAGGTCACCAATGCTTCGCTCGCGGACTATAAAATACCCGGCATACGCGATGTGCCGCTGCTGATGGAAAACGAAGCGGTGGATGCTGTGCAGCACAGCGGCCCGTTCGGCGCGAAAGGTGTGGGCGAGAGCGGCACGTTTGGCGTTTCGCCGGCGATTGCCAATGCCATAGATGATGCGGTGGGCGTGCGCTTGACCAGTCTGCCGCTGACGGCGGAGGCGGTGTATCGCGGCTTGCGTTTGAAGGTGGGCGACCCTGTGAAGAACGAATAACCACAGATGAAAACAAGGTCAAAAGCATTTGCCACAGATTTCACAGATGAACACAGATAACTTCAAAAGCATGACAGCCACAGAGGATACAGAGAAAAAACCAGAGGTTTCTCTGTGTCACTCTGTGTCCTCTGTGGCTAATGCTTTTGACCTTAGCTCTATCTGTGTTCATCTGTGAAATCTGTGGCTAAAAATGGTCTTTAAATAATGAGCACCACCAGCACCATCAACTTCACCCTCAACGGCGAACCTGTCACTGCGCAGATCGGCACGCACCAGCATTTGGTGGAGGTGTTGCAGGAACGCGGACTCACCGGCGCGCGTGAGAGTTGCGCGCAGGGCTTGTGCGGTTGCTGCACGGTGCTGGTGAATGAGGTGGCAGTTTCCGGCTGTTTGTATCTGGCGGCGTTTGCCGATGGCGCCGAGGTGCGCACCATTGAACATCTGCCCGGCGGCAAGCTGGATGCGGTGCAGGAAGCGTTTATCGAATGCGGCGCGTTTCAATGTGGTTATTGCACGCCGGGGTTTATTTTGATGACGCGGCAACTGCTGGATGAACACCCTGATCCGTCCGAGGATGATATTCGCCATTACCTGTCGGGCAATCTGTGCCGCTGCGCGGCGTATCCTGAAATCATCAAAGCGGTTAAGCTGGCTGCCAGCAAACGCAAGTGAGAACGCAAGAACCTAAAATGACGCGAACTGCCGCTAATCCACTGGATCTACGCGCATGGCTGGATGTCGCGCGCAAGCTCGGCGAGTTGAAGGACGTGCGCGGCGCCGACTGGAATCTTGAGCTCGGTGCGATCAGCGAACTCAACGTCAAGATCGATTCCGCACCGGCGTTGTTGTTCGACGACATCAAAGGTTACCCGAACGGCTTTCGCGTGCTGACCTGTAGCACCGCGAGTCCCGCGCGTTTGTCTAGTTTGCTGCGCCTTGGCGAAATAAAAACACACGCTGCTCTGGTGCATAAGCTGCGCGGCTTGCCCAAAACCTGGCAAGCCGCTGCGCCGAAGTTCGAGCCGGTGATCGCCAAAAAAGGCCCGCTGTTCGAGAACATTCAATCGGGTGACGCGGTCAATCTCAATACGTTTCCTGCGCCGCTGTGGCACGAAAAAGATGGCGGGCGTTACATCGGCACCGGCTGCATGGTGGTGACGCGTGATCTGGATAGTGATTGGGTGAACGTTGGCACTTACCGCGTGATGATTCACGACCGCAACACCGTCGGCCTCGATATGATTCCCGGCAAGCACGGCGCGCAGCAGTACGATAAACACATGAAAGCGGGCAAGCCGTTTCCGGTGGCGATCGTATGCGGCGCCGATCCGCTGGGCTATCTGATTTCCGGCATCGAAGTGCCCTACGGCATGTGCGAATACAACTACATCGGCGCCATCCTCGGCGAACCGGTGTCGGTGGTGCGCGGCGAGCTTACCGGATTGCCCATTCCGAGTGGCGCTGAACTGGTGCTCGAAGGCTGGGCGCACCCGGGTGACGAGCGTATCGAAGGGCCGTTCGGCGAGTTTCATGGCTACTATCCGGGCAAGGCAGCGACCGCGCCGGCGGTGAAGATCGAAAAAATATACTTTAGAAACAATCCGATTATCGTCGGCAGTCCACCGGCGAAACCACCCAATGACTACTCGTATTCCAAGGCGGTGATGCGCTCGGCGCTGCTGCTGGATGCCCTCGCGGCAGCGGGTGTGCCCGATGTGGCGAACGTGTGGGCGCACGAAATCGGCGGCGCGCGCATGTTCAATGTGGTGGCTATCAAGCAGCGTTACGCGGGCCACGCACGCCAGGCCGGGCACATACTGAGTCAATGCGGCGTCGGTGCATACATGTCGCGCTACTCGGTGGTGGTGGATGAAGATATCGATCCGTCGAATTTGCAGGAAGTGATGTGGGCGGTGGCCACGCGCACCGACCCGGACATCGACATCGACATCATCAAGCGCGGCATGGGTTCAAAGAATGACCCGATGTCGATTGCTTACCGCTATGATGCGCCGTTGACCTCCAAGGCAGTGATCGATGCATGCCGGCCCTACGACTTTTTGAAGACGTTTCCGGAAGTGGCGGAGGCGAGCAAGGAACTACAGGAACAGGTTAGGGTTAAGTGGGAAGAATTGTTTAAATAGTAACTGGCTCAATAGGGCATGAAAGTGCTTCCCGCCTTCGGCCCCCTCGCTACGCTCTCCCCGGCCCTTCTCCCGGAGGGAGAAGGGAGAAAGTCCCCTCTCCCTCCGGGACAAGGGAACACTTGAAGCGTAGCAGAGGGTTAGGGTGAGGGAAGGTTTTTAGAATTGCCGCCAACAAGTCGGAGAAAAGTATGAAGCAAATTCTTGCAGGTTTGTTTTTTACGCTGCCGCTCACGGTGGCGGCACAGGACTACCCAACCAAATCCATCCGCGTGCTGGTGTCCTTCGCGCCCGGCGGCGTGGTGGATACCTCGACGCGTATTGTCACCGGCAAGATTGCCGAGGCGCTGGGCTGGCAATTCGTGGTGGATAACCGTCCGGGGGCCAACGGCTTTATCGGCGCAACTGCGGCGGCGAAGGGGAACCCCGACGGTTACACCGTGCTGTCGGCGCACACCGGTGAATTTGCGGTGAACCCGGTGATGTTCAAGACCCTGCCCTACGATCCCGAGAAATCGTTCGTGCCGGTCATCATGCTGAGCGATGCGCCGATGCTGATCGTGGTGAATGCGCAGTCGCCGATCAACAGCATCAAGGAGTTGATCGCTGCGGCGCGCGCCAAACCGGGTGCAGTCACCTTCGGTTCACCCGGTACGGGATCGGTGAATCACATGGCAAGCGAATGGCTGGCCGCTGCGGCGGGCGTAAAAATGCTGCATGTGCCGTACAAGGGCGGCGCACCGGCGGTGGTGGCAGTAGCGACCAATGATGTGATATTCACCATCGCCGGCATGCCCGGCGTGTCGCCGCATCTGCAGGGTAAGCGCGTCAAGGTGCTGGGCATCACCACTGCCAAGCGTTCGCCGCTGGTGCCCGACTACGCCACGGCGCAGGAGATGGGCGTGGCCGGCGTTGATGCGTCGATCTGGGTGGGCTTTTTTGTGCCTACGGGTACGCCTGCGGCGATCATCAACAAGCTCTATGCCGCGTCGGCAGACGCCTTGAAGCGCCCCGAAGTCAAAGAGCGTCTGGCCGTGGTGGGCGGCGCTGAAGCGGTGGCGACAGCGAGCGCAGCGTTTAAAATTCGCATTAACAGTGATATCAAACGCTACAACAAAGTAGCACAACAAGTTGGCATCAAGCCAGAGTGAGCGGTTACGTGTTTCCGGGTTGACACGCGCAGGTTGTGTACATACGATGTCCATGAGCATAACTTTAAAACAGGAGCCATGATTATGCCCGCAGCCGTTGCGCGTGTCGTCGTGCAAGCCACCACGCAAGATAAGAAAGCCATTGCCGCCAAAGCAAAGAAACTTGATTTGCCGGTGTCAGAGCTGATGCGTGGCGGCGCGTTCGCGTATGAACCGAGTGAAACGGTGGAGGAACTGAGCGTACTCGCCGATGCAGCGAAGCTTGCGGCAGATCGCGCCGGAGCATCTATTGATCATGCGCTGGACTTTATCGCGGCGAGCAACAAGCGTATCGCGGTGATAGAAAAGAAAGCGGCCAAGCGGCTTGATCGCAAAGCGCCGCAATGAAATCCAAAATAATTTTCATCGCCGCGTGCCTCGCAGGATTTTCCGGCACGCCGTTCGCACAGGAATCACCGGCAGGTGACGCCGCACGCGGCTTCAAGGCCTATACGCATCATTTGTGCGATACCTGCCACGGCACGGTAGGTCAGGGCGGCGAGCGTGGCGCGGGGCCGAAAATCGCGCCCGACGTGTGGCCTTACGCCGCATTTGCGCAACAGACACGCAAACCGCGCCTGGTGATGATTCCTTATTCCGAAAAGACCCTGCCCGAACAAGACCTCGTGGACATGCACGCCTATCTGCGTACGATCAAAAATCCGCCGGCGGCGAAAGATGTGCCGTTGTTGAGGGACTTTTGAGGAGTGAAGGTGTGATCGAGTGAACGGGTGAACGAGTAACATCGGGGACCGGCCCCGCGCTACTCCGTCCTCACTCTTGTGGAGAGCGAAGCGAGGGGGGTGAGCTTGACTCGTTCACCCGTTCACTCGTTCACGCAGTCAGCACTACCGCCCCTGACACACCGCGTCCACCAGCGCGGGCCGGCCTTGTTTCACCACTGCGATAGCGCGCGCGAGCGCCGGGCCTAAATTGGCCGGGTCGCTGATGGGGCCTTCCGCCCACACGCCCATGCTCTGCGCGAGCTTGGCAAAATCGATATTGGGATCGGTGATCTCGGTGCCGATACGCGCGGTGTGCTGCGGGCGGTTGTGAATCGCCGCCATGCGCGCCACGTGCATGATCTCCTGATGGTAGCAACGGTTGTTGTGCATCACGATCAACATCGGAATCTTGTGATGCGCCGCGGTCCACAACGAGCCGGGCGCGTACATCGCGTCGCCGTCGGGCTGGAAATTCACCGACAGTATGCCGCGGTCGCGGTTGGCGAGTGCAGCGCCCACCGAGGCTGCCATATAGTAGCCTTGGCCTTGTCCGCCGGAGCCGCCGAGCATCTGGTGATATTCATTCACCGGCCACAAACGGCGCGCCCATGCGATACGGTCACTGGTAACCAGCGACCATTTCTCATTCTTGATCACCTGCCAGGTTTCCGCCGCCAGCCGCGCGGTTGAAATCGGCGAGGCATCCCAGCCCAGCGTGGCGTTTTGCTTGTCGCGTGCGCGCATCTCGTTGTGCATCTTGGCGTACGTGGCGCGGCGCTGGCTCACCGCCGCGGCATTCGGCCTGGCACGCTCGATGGCCTCGATTAAATCCGGCAGTGTCGCCTGCACGTCACCGCCGATCGGCAGATCCACCGCCTGATGGCGCTGGAAATCCTGGAAGTTCGCTTTGAGATACACCTCGCGCATGCCGATGGTAATCACCTTCGCATCGGGCTTGATAATGCGGCGGTAGGTCTTGTAGGGATCGGCAAACGAATTCAGATTGCCCCACGGATCAGCTACTTCGAGCAGCAGTATCACATCGGCGTCGCGCAGCAAGGTCTGGCGCAGAAACGAGCAATCGAGGTCGTGGGTGTTGGGAAAATTCATGCGCTGGCCGTTATCGACCACCGGCGCGCCCAGCGCCTCGGCGAGTTCGACCATCAGTTTCACGCCTTCCTGCGAGCGCACCGCGCGATCGGCGATGATCACCGGCTTTTGCGCGGCGATGAGCATGCGCGCGGCCTCGTTCAACGCGCTGGTGTTGCCCTGCGGCTGTACGATGCGAGACATTTTTGGAATGCGCAGTTTCGCGGCATCGTGATTGTCTTCTTCCTGGATATCCATGTCGGTGGTGACCATCACCGGTGCGAACGGCGCGGTCAGCGCGTACTGACAGCCGCGCACTGTCGATTCGGCGAAGCTTTGCAACGATATCGGCTGATCGTCCCACTTGGTGTAGTCGCGCACCAGATTGCCCGGATCCTGCACGCTGTGATTCCATTCAACGCCGGGCCGCCGCGTGTCGGAGCGCAGGCCGTTGCCGGCGAAGATCATCATCGGCGCGCGGTCGCACCACGCGTTGTAGACAGCCATCGTCGCATGCTGCAAGCCCACCGTGCCATGTAGCATCACGCCCATCAACTCACCGGTGGCCTTGCCGTAGCCGTGCGCCATGCCGGCCGCGGTTTCTTCGTGCAGGCAAGTGAGGATTTCCGGATTCTTGTTGCCCAGATGATTGATGATCGATTCCTGCAGGCTGCGAAAACCGGCCGCAGGATTGATCGCGAGGTACTTGATGCCGGTGGCTTTGATCACGTCGGCCATGAAGTCCGAGCCGGGATTAGTGATGAAAGTTTCGCTGGGTAGTTTGTTGGCGGCGGGTTTTGCGGCGGTTTCGGCGGCTTGCGCGATAGTAGTCGTCGCGGCAACGACAGCGCCTGCGGCTGCAGCCGTGCCTTTCAGGAAGGAGCGGCGATCCAGCGTGGGTTGCGCGTCGGGGGATAGCGGTAGCTTGGGTGGGGTGGTGTCATCCATGGTGGGCTCCTTTGCAAGTATTTGTTTTTATTGAATAATATTTATAAGGGTTGCGGTAGCAGTTTAAGTGGCGTGCTGCATCAGACACGATGATACGACGCATTGACATGGTAGGCACGTTTTTGTGCCCACCGTTCGGCGTTCCGCATTTACGCGGCGGCGTGGACAAAACAAAAAGCGTTTTGACCGCTATACACGCGCTGGCGTGCGCCATGTGCGTGTTTGCTATCTCCCACGCCTGCTGTTGTCTTCGGGCATTACTTTTTGCTTGGCGATGTCAACGTTCGGGGTAACGTCAATCGTGCTTCCAGGCCGCCCGCGGCCCGGTTATTGAGACGCAAGCTGCCGCCATGAATCTCGGAGACGCTTCGGGCTATAGTCAAACCCAGTCCAGTGCCTCCGCTGTCACGGTTGCGCGAGCCTTCTACACGATGGAAAGGCTCGAACACTTTTGCGCATCGTCGAGCAACTCGGAACGCAGACGCAAGCGTGTGATCGGCGTCTTCAGATCATGTGACATCGCGGCCAGCACACGCGTGCGATCACGCAGGTAACCCGCAAGACGGGACTGCATGGTGTTGAACGCACGCGCGGCACGCACCACTTCGAACGGCCCTGATTCCTGCAGTGGGGGACGGTTAATGTTTTTTCCCAGTTCCTCAGCGGCTTCGGCCAGTGTATTGAGCGGGCGTATGGCCCAACGCACCGCAATCAGCGATACCAGCACGACTGCCGTCAACAGTAACGCAATGCTGATCAGCAAGCGGTAGGGCCAGCTTGCAGTGGCTTGCGCAATCAGTTCCCCGCGATCATGGATATGCACCGCAAAGCTCAATAGCTGCGCGATAATCAGGCCGCCGAGCAGCACCAGCACCAGCACCAGGCGGCTAAAGACAAAGCGGGGAAGCAGGTTCATTGTGCGCTGGTAACTGTTAACAGGCCCTAGTGCCGCTGCACCGACCGCTACCGGGCACGCGCACTAACCCGGGCTGCAGCGGCACGCCAAACCGTGCCGCTGTATGCTCATTTTCGTTCAAGATACAAAGCGCAATTCAAAATCAGTAAGGAAATGACAATGAAACACACCCTGTTGGCCCGCGCGTTTCCGATGGCAATGCTGGGTGCGCTGCTGCTCACAAACCCGGCCGCGGCGCAGTCGCCCCATACCCATGCCCACAGCTTCGGTGACGCGCAGAAGTGGGCGCAGGTTTTCGACGATCCCAAGCGCGATGCGTGGCAAAAACCCCACGAAGTCATTCAGGCGCTGAAACTCAAGCCGGATGCGGTTATCGCGGATATTGGTTCGGGCACTGGCTATTTTTCCGTGCGTTTCGCAGACAGGGTGCCGCAGGGGCGGGTATACGGCGTTGACACGGAACCCGACATGGTGAAGTACCTGACCGACCGCGCCAAGCGCGAGGGACTCAAGAACGTGATCGCATTGGCCGCCCAGCCTGGCGATCCACGGTTGCCGGAGAAAGTCGATCTGATTATCCTCGTCGATGTCTACCATCACGTGGCAGACCGCGACCGCTACTTCCGCCAACTGCAGAGCTCGCTGAAACCCGGAGGACGCATCGCGATCATCGATTTCCGCATGGATTCTCCGGTTGGCCCGCCCAAGGCCGCGCGCATCGCACCGGAGCAGGTCAAAGACGAGTTGAAGCGCGCGGGCTACGCACTGGCCGAGGAGCATGCGTTCCTGCCGAACCAGTTCTTCCTTATATTCACGACCGGATGATGGGTTTCAGCGGCCAGCGCGTGCTGGTCAACGGCACGGCGGGCTACCGCCGGACCGTCGCACGATTCAACTGAGCATGATGCGAAACTACCTGGCGCAGGCGTGCGTTGCGATGCCCGTCACTGCGCCTTGATGCCTGCTGCTTTAATCACCTTGGCCCAGGTTGCTAATTCACTCTTGATGATAGCGGCAAATTGTTCGGGCGTGCTGTTGATGAGCGTCATCCCCATCCCCGTCAGCTTTTCTTTCATTTCGGGGTTGCTGGAAACACGCGCGATCGCCTGCTGCAGGCGGTCGATGATGGGACGAGGCGTTGCGGCCGGCGCCAGAACGCCGAACCACTGCGAACTTTCAAAACCCGGCAACGCCGATTCCGTGATCGCCGGCACACCAGGCAGGATCGCCAGCGGCTTGGCGGTGGTGACGCCGAGCACACGAATTTTCCCCGACTTGAAATAGGGCAAGGCGGATGGCACCGCGGAAAACATCACCCCCACTTCGCCGGATACCAAGGCGATGTATGCGGGCGACACGCCTTTGTAAACCACCAGTTGCATTCTGATCCCCGCCATCTGCTGAAAAAGCTCTGCGGTCAGGTGAGGGTGAGTGCCCGAGCCGGGCGTGCCGCTCATCAATACGCCGGGCTGCGCTTTTGCGATTGCGATCAATTCCTTCACGTTTCGGACAGGCATCGAAGGATGCACCGACACGCACTGCGCTACATCGACCACGTTGGTGATCGGGGCAAGGTCATTGACCGTGTCGTACGGCAGTTTTGCAAATATGCTCGGATTGATGGTGAGCGACGGCTGGATCAGCAGCAGCGTATAACCATCGGGCTGCGCTTTCGCCACGGCATCGGTGCCCAGAATGCCGCTCGCTCCCGCGCGATTCTCCACCACGAACTGCTGCTTGAACGTTTCAGCGAGTTTTTGCGCAAGCAGGCGCGCGAGTATATCGCTGGTGCCGCCGGGGGCGGATGCGGCCACCAGACGCACGGTGCGCGTCGGGTAGGTTTGTGCGGGGGCGTCGTGTATGCCTGTGGCCGCGAGTGTTACCACCAGCAAAACATGACGCATAGGTGTTTTCATCGGGTCTCCTGGTTTCGTGCCGTTTGAATGAAAAGGGCTGCATCGCGTTTGCTACACACGCTCGCCGGCCGTGGCTGCGGCGCTACGCACGTTTGTTTTTGCGCTCTCTTGTCAACAGGCAATTACTCACGCGATGACTTGGCCAAAACCAATATCGTGGCCATCGAGGTCTTGCGCGCCAAATTCCCGGCATCCATAAGGCTGATCGCAAAGCCCGTAATCAATCCTGGCATTTCTGGCAACAAATTCGGCATGTAGCGCTTCCACGTCCGACACCCAAAAGTAGATGTTCCAGAGTTTGTCGCAGACTGTCCAGTGCGGGACCACCTGTTTCGGGTTATCGGCCTGTTTGAGCATCACATACATCTTGTCGCGGCACAGAATTACAAACGACGGCGGCTCGCCCCAAAAGCGTTCATATTCAAAACCCATCGCGTCGCGATAGTGATTTGCCGCCTTCACCACATCTCTTACCAGAAGTACCGGCGCGCTGGCGGTCAGTTTGGCAGTGGTATTCATTTTTCTGTCCTCGACTGGTTGCAAGTGTAGACTGTAAGGCGCGCAGCGTATATTACGCATAAGTGTCTGTTTTTGTTATTTTTTAATACTTCCATGGCTATGCAGTTGCAATCGGAAAGATGAGTGCTTGACGAAAAGGTTAGACCAGACCAGACTAACTTCTTTAAAGAGTAGTCAAGTCATGCAAATCACCAATATCTCCGAGGCCAAAAGCAGCCTTTCATCGCTGGTCGCCCAAGTCGAAAAGGGTCGCAAAATCATCATCGGCAGAGCAGGCAAGCCGGTGGCCATGCTCGTGCCTTATCGCACGGATGTCTCCCCGCGCAAGCTTGGCGGAACCTGGACCGGCAAGGTCAAGATCGCGGACGATTTTGACGTGCTGCCGCCTGAACTCGCGGAAGCGTTTTACGGCAAGCCCGCGCGATGAATTTATTGCTGGATACGCACACCCTTATATGGGCGCTTGAGGGTAATCCGGCTTTATCTGCGGCGGCGCGTGACGCCATTGTCGATGGCAACAACATCGTTTTCGTGAGCGCGGTTTCGGTGTGGGAAATCTCCATCAAGAAAGCGCTCGGTAAGCTGGAAGCGCCCGACACGCTGCTCGAAGAAATTGTGCGCCATCGATTTACGCCACTGGAAATCACACTGGAACACGGCGACCGCGCAGGTAAATTACCGCCGATACACATGGACCCGTTCGACCGTGTACTGATCGCGCAGACGCAATCGGAGCAACTCACGCTGGTTACGCGTGATGTGGAGATTCAAAAGTATCAAGTGCAATATCTGGCAGCGTAGGTGGCGCCGAGGCCGTGGCAACAGCGGGCGCCGCGTTCAACACGCGTATCGCCATCGATATCGAGCGCTACAACAAAGCAAGTTTAGCCTGTAAGGAGCGCAGCGTATTACGGGTTTACTCACGCGTGCGCACCCGACACCCGCACGCGCGGATCGAGCGCCGTGCACAGAATATTAACCAGCATATTAATCATGATGAACAGAAAAACGATAATCATCAGATACGCCACTATCACCGGCCGATCCAGCACATTGATCGAATCGATCAGCAGCTTGCCCATGCCCGGCCACGCGAAAACTGTTTCGGTAATAATGGCGAAAGCGATCAGCGAGCCGAATTCCAGCCCGACCACGGTGACGATGGGGATCAGAATGTTTTTCAGCACATGCACCGACACCACGCGTTTTTCCGGCACGCCTTTGGCGCGCGCGGCGCGCACATAGTCCTGCACCATCGCCTCGCGCGTGCCGGCGCGCGTGAGGCGGATCAGCAGTGATAATTTGAACAGCGCGAGATTGGTTGCGGGCATCAGCAGGTGCCTCAGGCCGTCCCATGTCAAAAAGCTCAGCTGCAGCCCCAGCACCTCGACGGTTTCGCCGCGCCCGGTCGAAGGCAGCCAGCCCAGCCATACCGAAAAAATCACGATCAGCATCAATCCCACCCAGAACGTCGGCAGCGGAAAGCCGAGGATCGATCCCGCCATGATGCTTTTCGCGGCAAAAGAATCGGGCTTGAGTCCTGCCCACAAGCCCAGCGGCAGGCCGATGACGATGGCGATAATCATTGCGGTCAGTGCCAGCTCAACGGTGGCGGGCATGCGCTGGAGTATCAGTTGCATCGCCGGTATGTTGGAGGCGAACGATCGACCGAGGTCGCCGGTGAATGCCGCACTCAGAAAACTCCAGTACTGCACCCACACCAGCCTGTCGAGACCGAGAGACGCGGTAACACGCGCGATTTCCGTCTGATCGGCCTGCGGGTTGATCAGAATATCCACCGGGTTGCCGATGGCGTAGACACCTACGAATACCAGCGCGGACATGAGCAAAAGTGCTAACAGGCTTTGGGCCAGGCGGCGCAGGATGAAGGCGAGCATGGTTCTTTTGAATTGAGTCGTGCGTAGCGCTACGCAAGCATTCCACAACCGCGTGGCTCGCGCAAGGCGATTAGTGGTTGAATAGAATTGCGTAGCGATCCGCCTGCTATGCGCGTAGGATGCGCAGGCAACAATAGTCTGGAGAAATTTCGTGAGGCACTGCTTTTCAATGTTGTCGTTGCTGTGTATGACGCAGGCAGCCACCGCCCAATCCTACCCCACCAAACCCATGCGCCTGGTAGTGCCCTACCCGCCCGGCGGCCCGACAGATTTTGTCGGGCGCGCGGTGGCCGCCAAGCTCACCGAGCTGCTGGGCCAGACTATGGTGGTGGATAACCGCCCCGGCGCGGGTACGATTATCGGCAGTGAACTGATCGCACGCGCCGCGCCCGATGGCTACAACCTGCTGTTCGGCACCGGCGGCGGTACCTTTCTCACACCGCTGATTTTGCCCAAGGTGCCGTACGATCCGCAAAAGGATTTTGCGCCGGTGGCGATGCTGGTGATGAGCCCCATGGTGCTGGTGGTGCATCCGTCGGTGGGGGCGAATTCCGTGAAGGAACTGGTCGCGGTCGCAAAAGCCAAGGCAGGGCAGCTCAATTTCTCGTCGGTAGGCGCGGGGACTGCGCCGCACCTCGGTGGTGAACTGTTCAAATCGCTGGCGGGCGTGGACCTGCTGCATGTGCCGTACAAGGGCACCGCGCCGGCGATGACCGATCTGATCGCGGGCCGCGTGCACCTTGCATTCAGCAGCATACCGACGGTGCTGACGCATGCGCAGGCAGGCCGTCTCAAGATGCTCGGCACCGGCGGCGCCAAGCGCTCACCCGCGTTGCCGGACATACCGCCAATCGCGGATACGCTGCCCGGATTTGAACTGGTGACGTGGTATGCGATATTTGCGCCCATGGGCACGTCTGCCGCGATCGTCAATCGGTTAAATGCAGAGACCGCGAAAGTGTTGAAAGACGCCGATATTCAAAAACGTTTCGGTGACCAAGGGTTGGAAACTGTAGTGATGACGCCGCAGGAATTAAAACGTTATACCGAAACGGATGTGGGCCGTTGGGCGCGGCTGATCAAGGCGGCGAATATCAAGGCGCACTGAGGGTTCGTAGCGTGCGCTGTGCGCACGGGTGTTTTGCTGCCTCTCTCGCTGCCGTGCGCATGGCATAAGCTACACGCTTCTGCGCCCTACTACCTGGGCTTGAACAAAAGCGTAAACGTCGCGAGCGACTCAACTGCATCAATCATGACCTCAACTGACAGGATGAATCAGAATGCGCATGTCACAGATCGACACAAAGCCCGAGGTATCGTCGTATCATCATACAGCCATCGGATGAGATCGTCTCCGGCAGTCAATCAAGCCGCCCAACGTTCACGCTAATCGGCGCGCGCAGGTTTTGCGCGCGTCCGTGTTGAGCGTGTAGTTAGACCTTTCACGACGATCTTGCGCAATTCATTGTTGATTCGAGTTTGATAGCCACTGCCTTGGGCTCGAAAAAAAGCGATAACGTCCGAATCGAGGCGCACGGTAGTAAGTACTTTAGTCGGTGCTTTCTGCGGACCGCGACCGCGCTTAAGGATCGGTGGTCCTAGCATTTGTTCGGACCAGGGAGGGTTATCGGGGTCTACCCGCTTACTTGAAGTGGTTCTTGGCGACTTCAAGGTAATAGCGTTTTTCATGTTTCACCGCCTCGCGTAAGGAAATTATGTGGGGCCCGGCACGACGTTCCGTGTACATCAGCACGGCCACTGTGCCTTCCAATAGTCCGAAGGTGACCAAACGTTTCTCACCATAAGACTGACGGACGTCTTCACGAGTAATTGTGAAGTTATCCCAAATGACATCGCACCCTACGAAGTCGAACCCGTGATCTTTGATGTTTTCCTGCCGCTTGGTCTCGTCCCAGGTAGTCACGCGTAAATTGTAGTAACAAACTACGGGTTACGCAAGGCAAACATTGAAATGTCGAACGAGAATTAGTCGATCTCCCTTACTTCGATCACGAACTGCCGGTCGTGTTGTGTTGCCTCGTAGAGCCTATGCAACGCATCGCGTGACCACGTTCGCGAATGATGCGGTTCGCTGTGCTCACCACATCCTGCGCACTGCTATTTGGGTTTGAACAAATGCGCAAACGTAAACTCATCCGTGCGCGGCGTGTAGCTGACGTCGCTGCGCATCGCCCAACTGACAATCTGATGATGCAATGGAATCAGCGGCACATCGTTCATCGCGACGGCGGTGGCTTCGCGGGCGAGGGCTTCGCGTGCCTTGGCATCCACCGAGGCGAGGGACTGGCCGATCAACTGATCCAGTTTGGGGTTGGACGAGCGACCCCAGTTCCACGCGCCCCATGCGCGCTCCCGATTCGGCGTGGCGAGCAGCGAACGCAACGCGAGGTCGCCCGCGAAGGAGCCCCAGCCCAGCAGGGAAAAACTGGTTTCTTCCTTGCGCACGTTGCCTAGAAAGGCGTTGAGCGGCAATGCTTCGACTTTGGTTTGTATGCCGATGCGCGCGAGCATTTGCGCCACCGCTTGCAGCACTTGCTCGTCGTTGATGTAGCGGTTGTTGGGGCCGGAGAGCGTGACGTTGAAGCCATTGGGGTAGCCCGCTTCGGCCAGCAGTTTTTTTGCGCCATCGGGGTTGTGGGCTTCGGGTTTCAGTTGCGGGTTGTGGCCAAACACGCCGGGTGACACGATGTTGGCGGCGTGCACCGCGAGTTTTTCCATCACGCGCTCGGTGATGGCCGGGCGGTTGATCGCCATCGACATGGCGCGGCGCACGTGCACATCCATGAACGGATTCTTGGCGAGCGGCTTGCCGGCGCTGTCGGTGAGCCACGGCGGTTGATTACGATACTGATCGAGATGCAAAAAGATGGTGCGCCATGACACGGTATGTTCAAGTTTTAACTTATTGTTTTTTTTTATAGTTTTTCTCTGTCCGCGGGGGGGCACGTGTTCGATCACATCGAGCTCGCCGGAGAGCAGTGCGGCGGTACGCACCGGGTCGGTGGGGATGATGCGCAGCGTGAGTTTTTCCCACGCCGGACGCCCGCCCAATAGTTGTCGTTGCGCAGGTACTCGACACGGTCACCGCGCGCAAAGCGCACGAATTTGTAGGGCCCGGTGCCGATGGTTGCGCGGCCCGATTCAAAATCTTCCGGCGCGGCGTTGGCGGCGGCTTTCCGCGAAACGATCATGATCGAATTCAAATCTTCGGGCAGCGCGCCGTAGGGGGTGGCGGTTTTCAAACGTATGGTCAGTTTGTCGACGATCTCCCTGGCGACGATGGCGCGCACGTACGCGGCAAATCCGCCGGGACTGCCTTTGATGTTGAACGGGCGTTCGAGCGAAAAAAGCACGTCTTCGGCGGTGAGCTCCGAGCCATCATGAAATTTCACGCCGGGCCGTAGTTTAAATTCCCAGGTGGTGGCGTCCACTGCGCGCCAGGATGTAGCCAGGCCGGGAATAAGCCGCGTGCGTTCATCCGCATGCACCAGCGCGTCGAACACATGAAAGCCCACGGTTAGATTCGGCTGCGAGGCGAGAAAATGCGGATCCATGGTGGTGACGTCGGCGGACAGCCCAATGCGCAGGTCGGCGGCGTGGAGCGTGGCGCATAGCATGATGCTGAGGCATACAGGACTTAGGACTGAAAATTTAGGACTGAGTAACCTCAAGATCACCTCGTGCAATCGAGGCATCATCACTTTCCGCCGCCTCTTGTTCATAACTACCCCTCAGTCCCCAGTCCTCAGTCCAAAGTCCTGCCCTATTTGAATTCATGCGCCAGCATGCGCTCATCCGTGCGCGGCGCATACGTTATGCCCTTGCGCGTGGCCCACAGATTGTGCTGGTGGTAGAGCGGAATAATGCCCAGATCGCCGACTGCGATTTCAGTGGCCTGTTGCAGCAGGCGTTCACGCCGGGTGTCGTCCACCGTGGCCAGCGCCTGCGTGAGCAGGTCATCCATTTTGACACTGGAGTAACGTCCGCGATTGGCGGCGCCCATGCCTTTCTGGGTGTTGAACGTCGCCAGCAGCGCTTTGAGCGGCGACGACGCCTCCGCAGTGTCCGAACCCCAGCCGACCAGCAGGAAGCTGAACTCGAGCTTGCTGCCGCGCGAAAAAACACGCTGGACGGCATCGCGTCCACGCGCGTCGCAATGCCCACCCGCGCCAGCAATTGCGCGATCGCCTGCGCGATTTGCTCATCGTTGACGTAACGGTTATTCGGTGCGTGCAGCGTAAGCCCGAAGCCGTCGGGGTAGCCGGCTTCGGCGAGCAGTTTCTTCGCGCCCTCGACATCATAGGGCTCGAGTTTGAGCGCACTGCTGTAGCCGAACAAGCCTTCGGGCATCAGTCGCCCGGTGGAAACCGCAGCACCTTCCATCACGCGTTCGACCAGCGCCTGACGGTTGATGGCTTTGGAAATCGCGCGCCGCACACGCAGGTCTTTGAGCGGATTTTTCTCCAGCGGCTTGCCCGCTTTATCGGTGACAAACGGCGAACGCTCGCGATCACTGTCCAGATGCAAATACATCAGCCGGTGCGAAACCGTGCGGTAGAGTGTGAGATCGCTGCTTTTGGCGATGCGCGCAATATCCGCGGTGGGCACGTTTTCAATCGCGCGTACATCGCCCGCCAGCAGTGCCGCCACCCGTGTGGGATCGGCAGTGATAATGCGCAGCGTCACTTTATCCCACGCGGCTTTGGCGCCCCAATAGGCGTCGTTGCGCGCAAGTTCCATGCGGTCGCCCTTGGCGTAGCGCACGAACTTGAACGGCCCGGTGCCGATGGTGGCTTTGCCGCTGTTGAAATCCTCGGTCGCCGCACCCTTGGCGGCGCGCGCGGAGACGATGAATCATGAGAACTCTCCACAAATCGATGGCTTGCAGGATACCGGATTTTAGCCGGATTGACAGTGTGCCAGCCCCCTTCTATGCTGCATCTTTGATGCTTGGAGTCGCCGCATGAATGTCCCCGCAACCAGCGTGGAAATGATCCGCAAGCTGGTCGCTTTTCCCACGGTGAGCCGCGAATCGAATCTCGATTTGATCGACTTCGTGCGCGAGTACCTGAAGCCGTTGGGGGCCGAGGTGCGTCTGACCTTCGATGATGACAAGCGCAAGGCCAATCTGTTCGCCACACTCGGCCCGCGCTGTGATGGCGGCATCGTGCTGTCGGGGCACACCGACGTGGTGCCGGTGCAGGGTCAGGCGTGGGATAGCGACCCTTTCACCCTGCTGGAGCGCGACGGCAAATTATACGGGCGCGGCACTTGCGACATGAAAGGCTTCATTGCAGTGGTACTGGCTTTGCTGCCGGAATTTCTGTCGCGCGGTTTGAAGTCGCCGCTGCATCTGGCGTTTTCGTATGATGAAGAAGTCGGCTGCATCGGCGTCGGCCGCATGCTTCACGATCTCAAAGCGGCAGGCATCAAACCGCAGTCGTGCATCGTTGGCGAGCCGACGATGATGAAACCGGTGATCGCGCACAAAGGCAAAAAAAGTTATCGCGCGACGGTGCGCGGCCTGGCGGCGCATTCGGCTTATGCGCCCAGCGGCGTGAATGCCGTGGAAGCGGCGGCGGAGGCGGTGGCGTATCTGAAACGCATGGCGCGCCGGCATCGCGACAGCGGGCCGTATGATCGGGGCTTTGATGTGGCGCACACCACCGTACACACCGGCGTGCTGCAGGGGGGCACAGCGCTGAACATCGTGCCCCACGCATGCAGCTTTGACTTCGAGTTTCGCCATCTGCCGGGCGACGACCCGGAAAAATTATTCGAAGAATTCAAATTCTATGTCGCAAAAACGCTGGAGCCGGAGATGCAAGCGGTGTTCAAGGATGCGGGCTTTGATATTCAGTTGATGTCGCAGATTCCCGCGATGGACAACAGCGCGGAAACCGAAGTGGTGGCGCTGGCACAGGGGCTTTCGGGTAATTTTGAAACCGGCAAGGTGTCGTATGGCACCGAAGGTTCGCAGTTTCAGCGCGCGGGTATTCCAGCGGTGATCTGCGGGCCGGGTTCGATAGAGCAGGCGCACCGGCCCAATGAATTTGTGAGTTTGGAGCAGATCGCGCACAGTGAGGCGTTTTTGCGCGGTTTGATGTCACGGCTATGCGAGAGTTAAAAATGTCAATAAAAACAATTAGTTATGAAGCTACCACGTGGGGCGGACTGGTGTTGCCCGTGGGAACCCCGCGTGAAATCGTGGCGAAGCTCAATGCCGAAATAAACCGTGCGCTGCAATCGCCACAGTTAAAGGAGCGCTATGCCGCGATAGATGCCGAGCCCGTCGGCGGCAGCATTGCCGAGTTTGCCGAGTTCGTAAAAAAGGAATCGGCGAAGCGGGGTGAGGTGGTGCGCAAATCCGGAGCGAAGCTGGATTGATTGTCGCGATGCGTAGCGTGCGCTGTGCGCACGAATAGTCCCGGTCCCGTGTCTACTATTCGTCCGGTTTATCGCGCGCATGGCGCACGCTACGAAAACCATGTTTCTGGAACGCTATCATGACCAACCCTCACTACGACCTCCTCATCCGCAACGCCACCATTATCGACGGCACGCGCGCCCCGCGTTTTCGGGGCGATATCGGTGTGCGCGGCGGCAGGATTGCAGATGTCGGTGATCTGCGTAGCGCAAGCACAGACTGTGAAATCGATGCCACCGGCCGTATTGCCGCACCCGGCTTTATCGATGTGCATACCCATGATGACCGGCTGCTGTTTTCCGATCCGGCGATGACGCCGAAGGTGAGCCAGGGTGTGACCACGGTGATCGCCGGCAACTGTGGCATCAGTCTCGCGCATTCGCCTGCTGCGCGTGCCGGGGTGATTACGCCGCCGCTCGATCTGCTCGACAATGACGGCGGCTGGTTTCGTTTTCCGTCGTTCGGCGCGTATCGCGAAGAGCTTGCCGCGAAGCCCGCCGCCATCAACGCCGCGTGCCTGGTAGGACACACCACCTTTCGCGTCGCGGTGATGGACAAACTCGAACGCGCGGCGACTCCTGCAGAGATCGCGAAGATGCGGGAGATGGCGCGCGAGTCGCTGGCATCCGGCGCCATCGGCGTATCCACCGGCACTGCGTATTCGCCTGCGGCCAGTGCGCCGACCGAGGAAATCATCGAAGTGTGCCGCCCGCTCACCGAGTTCGGCGGACTTTACGTTACGCACATGCGCAACGAAGACGATCAGGTGATCGATTCGATTGAGGAGACCTGCGCCATCGGGCGCGCGCTCAAGGTGCCGGTGGTGATTTCGCATCACAAGACGGTGGGCATCCGCAACCACGGGCGCTCGGCGGAAACGCTGGCGCTAATCGAACGGCGCATGCGCGAGCAGCCGGTGTGCCTCGATTGTTATCCGTATATCGCGTCATCCACGGTGTTGCGTTACGACCGGCTCGCACAATCCTCGCGCATCATCATCACCTGGTCGAAGCCGCATCCCGAATTCTCCGGCGTCGATCTCGACGAGGTCGCGCGCCGGCTCGGCATGAGCGAGGCGGATGCGGTGGAGAAAATAAAACCCGCCGGTGCGATCTATTTCATGCTCGACGAAAAAGACGTGCAGCGCATCCTCGCCTTCGACGAAACCATGATCGGTTCCGACGGTCTGCCGCACGACGCCAAGCCGCATCCGCGGCTGTGGGGCACCTTCCCGCGCGTGCTCGGCCACTACGCTCGCGACCTCAAGCTTTTTTCGCTGGAGACTGCGGTCTACAAAATGACGGGATTGCCGGCGAAGAATTTCGGCCTCTCCGGGCGCGGCCTACTGCAACCAGGCGCGCACGCCGACATTACGCTGTTCGACGCTGCGTCGGTAATCGATGCGGCGGATTTCAAGAATTCAACCGCGCCGGCGAAAGGCATCGACACCGTCATCGTCAACGGCGAGATGGTGTGGCGCGACGGTAGCGCGACGGGCAAGCGGCCGGGGCGGCTGCTCACCAGAAAAACCTAGCCACAGCAAAGGTATAGCGATGATAGTGACCGTATTTCGTTCACGCTTGAAACCTGGGGCACTTCAGGAATATGCGCAATGGGCGGGCAGGATGAGTGAACTGGCAAAGACCATGCCCGGCTACATTTCGCACAAGGGCTTCGTAGCGGATGATGGCGAACGCGTCACCCTGGTCGAGTTCGAATCGGAGGCAGCACAGCGCGCCTGGGCCATGCATCCGGAACATCTGGTGGCGCAACGCAAGGGGCGGCAAGATTTCTACAGCGAGTTCCGCATCCAGATTTGCACCGTGCAGCGCCAGCGTGAGTACCCTTGAGGAAGGGCATGGCGCGATTTCGCATAGTCACACTCAACATGAAGCAGGATCACAAGCGCTGGGAGGCGCGGCGCGAACTCATCGCCGGGCAACTGGTTGAGCTTAAACCCGACCTGCTTGCCCTGAACGAAGTGTGCGTGCCGCGGCAGACTGCGCGCTGGGTGCAGAGCGTTGCGAAACAGCGGATGGGCATCGCGTATGCTCTGGTACAGCAGACCAAGGTCAACGGCCTTGCAGCGATCGACGCCGAAGCGCTGCTCACGCGCTTCCCGCTGATGGAGACCGGAAATCTCGATTACCAGGCGCGCGACATGGTTGCGCTGGTTGCCCGCATCGTCGTCGATGCTGGGCCTGTCGATGTTTACGTTACGCACTTCTACCGCTCGATAGGCGACGATTCGCTGCGGCTGTATCAGGCGCAGCAGTTGCTGGCATGGATCGACAGCCGCAAGGATGTCGCGGCGCACATCGTGTGCGGGGACTTCAACGCGACGCTGAATAAGCCTTCGGCTGCGCTCATGGCGACACGTTTGCGGCACACGCAGAGCGCACCGACGGCATTCACGCCGCTCTCCTCAAGCGACGGCGCAGTCTCGCATCCCAATTGGCCGAGGATGGACCGATGCATAGACTACATCTGGGTCTCCGCAGGCGTGAACATCATCGACAGCGGCGTCTGCTTCGATAAGGCGAGCGCCGATGATGCATCACTGTGGCCGTCCGATCACGCCGGTGTGTGGGCGGATCTCGAAATAGCCAGCGCTTCGGCGCGGTGACAGGATTCGAATCTGCCGGTGATTTATCAAAATCGACAGCACGGGCCCCGCCACGCGCAACTACCGGCACCCAACTCATCATGCTTAAGCTCTACATCACCAACAAGAATTACTTCTCTTGGTCATTGCGGCCGTGGGTTCTCATGCGCGAACTCTGTATTGCATTCGAGGAGAAGTTGGTTCCTTTCGGCGGCTCGGCTGATCCGCATAACTTCCGGGCGTTCTCTCCGACGGGCAAGGTTCCTTGTCTGGTGGACGGCAACACTGTCGTTTGGGATTCCCTGGCCATCGTCGAATACCTTGCCGAGATGTCGCCTCGTGTATGGCCAGCCGATGCGCATGCGCGCGCCTAGGCTCGCTGTGCTGCCGCCGAGATGCACTCCGGATTTCCCGATCTTCGCAATATATGCAGCATGAACTGCGGACTGCGGGTTCAGGTTGACTCTTACCCCTCAGTGCTTGCTGGCGATATCGCGCGCATTGACGCCCTGTGGCATGAAGGCCGGTCGAGGTTCGGCGGCCCCTTCCTTGCGGGTGCAGCTTTCACCGCCGTTGATGCGTACTTTGCCCCGGTGGCTTTCCGCGTGCAAACCTACGCCCTGCCGTTGAGTGCTCGCGCCCTCGACTACGCCAAGCGGCTGCTGGCCCTGCCGTCCATTAAGGACTGGTACGCCGCCGCTGTGAGCGAAACCTGGCGCGACGAGGCGCACGAAGAAGAAGCGCGCCGTGCCGGCATCTGGCTGCAGGATTTGCGGCAGCGCTGAGCCAAGCGGTCAAGACAAATGCGGCCCACCGAAGGACGCCCAACGTTTCGCTTCACCGGCGCCAAACCAGCAAGCGAGGCGCCGCTGCTTTGGCGTCCGTGTGCAAGCGAGGGTTAGCTTCCACGCTCCTGTGCGCGATGATTACTGCGGTTGAACTGTAATTCGATACTCGATCGAGTTTGGACTGGCGGACAAAATTTCGACCAGATAACCGGAGATAGGAACACGCCGCTCGCTCGGACCAAGGCGAATAGCGATCGTGTCAGAGGGCATGGCGATATGATACGCGGAGCCTGAGCTGATGGTCGTTGGGCTGCCAACCGAGCGGCTGGTTCCAGAGAACTGCGTAGTGCCGCCAGACGTCGCTGCCGTACCAGACATCGTTGCGTTGGCAGAACCTGACTGGAAGGACATAGGCGTGCGGGTCAATGTCGTTTCGTTGGACATGACCTGCACAGCTCTCCGATAGAGGACGACTTCGCCGTTGGGCTCCACGCCAGCGAAGCGGACTTCGGAGAACCCCTCGTTTGTCTTTCTTCCCCAAATGTCAGCCTTGCCCACAACGTTCGTCAGGCTTCTTTCTCGATCGATTCGAAGTACCACGTCACCATGACCCGCCAGCAGCGCCCTGCCCAATGTTTGCTGCGTTGACGCGCTACGCTCGATTGAGCCGCAGCCTGTGAGGACGGTGATTAGCGCCAGGGCACGCCACAAGGGTAGGTTTATCAGATCTCCCGTTGAAGAAGGACGTGGAACACCAGATTGAATGCCTCTGGGAGCTAACGTGTAATGATCTTCCGAAAAACCAACTATTTCCTGTGTCCAGTCTACCCTCGTCAGAAAAAGCTCGCAATTCCAATGATTTATCACATGTCATCAATGACAATAGCGTGTGATAGATTGCAGACCATACCTCAAGTCATTGAAAAACAAGGAACTTAATTACCGACATCTCGGGTGACTCAACACTCAACACTCCTGGGGCTAGTGGTGCAAGATCTTCGACAGAAAATGCTGCGCGCGTTCGGAGCGCGGCTTGCCGAAAAAATCTTCCTTGCGGGCATCTTCAGCAATTTCGCCTGCGTCCATGAACACCACGCGGTGCGCGACACGGCTGGCGAAACCCATTTCGTGGGTGACCACCATCATGGTCATGCCTTCCTTCGCGAGTTCGGTCATCACGTCGAGCACTTCATTGATCATTTCGGGGTCGAGCGCGGAGGTCGGTTCGTCGAACAGCATCGCGATCGGGTCCATCGCCAGCGCGCGCGCGATGGCGACGCGCTGCTGCTGTCCGCCGGAGAGTTGACCGGGATGTTTTTGCGCGTGGGCTTCAAGGCCGACGCGGGTTAGCAGCGACATCGTTTTCTCGGTAGCGGCATCCACGCTGCGATTCAGCACTTTGATCTGCGCGAGATTGATGTTGTCGATGACTTTCATGTGCGGGAACAACTCGAAATTCTGGAACACCATGCCGATGCGCGAACGCAGTCTGGGCAGGTCCGTTTCCGGCGCGCCGACGGATATGTTTTCCACCGTGATTTCGCCCTGGGTGAAGGGCTCCAGCCCGTTGACGCATTTGATCAGCGTCGATTTGCCGGAACCCGAGGGGCCGCACACCACCACGACTTCGCCTTTGTCGACGCGAGTAGTGCAGTTTTTCAGCACCTGAAACTTGCCGTACCACTTACTGACGTTTTTCATTTCGATCATATTCGCCCCACGTTGTAACGCGCCTGCAATCGTTTCACCACATACGACGCGCCAAAGCACAACATAAAATACACCAGCGCCGCGAACAAATACATCTCGACCAGCCGCCCGTCGCGCTGCGCGGTCTTGGCGGCGGCGCCCATGAAATCCGTGAGGCCCACCACATACACCAGTGATGTATCCTGAAACAGGATGATGCTTTGCGTGAGCAGAATCGGGATCATGTTGCGGAACGCCTGCGGCAGCACCACTTGCGCCATTGCCTGCGGGTAGGTGAGTCCCAGTGCGTAGGCCGCGCCGACCTGCCCTCGCGGCACGCTCTGGATGCCGGCGCGGATAATCTCGCAGTAGTACGCCGCCTCGAATAGCGTGAAGGTAATCAGCGCCGAATAGAAAGGGCCGAGTCCGGAGGCGTACGGATTGCCGGTGATTTTTTTCATCAGAATCGGCAGCAGAAAATAAAACCAGAAAATCACCAGAATCAAAGGCGTTGCGCGCAGCAGATTGACGTAACCGCCCGCCGGCATACTGATGATTTTGTACGGCGACAGGCGCATCAGCGCCAGCACTGTGCCGAGCACGATGCCGCCCACCATCGCCAGCAGCGTCAGCCCCAGCGAAAACATCATGCCCTGCCACAGGAAGGGCAGCGAGCGCTGAATGACGTCGAAGTCGAATTGGCTGAACATCTACTTGCCCTGCATGCCGATGTAACCCGGCACGCGCACGCGCGCTTCCAGCCGGCGCATGATAAAGACCACGGTCAGGGTGATGATGATGTAAACCACGGTGGCGAGCGTGAACGCCTCGAAGGTCTTGAAGGTGTATTCGGAAATCTGCCGCGCTTGCGCGGTGAGTTCGAGCACGCCGATGGTGAGCGCGATCGAGGAGTTTTTGAAAATGTTGAGAAACTCGGAGGTGAGCGGGGGGATGATGATGCGGTAGCCCATCGGCAGCAGCACGTGGCGATACACCTGCGGCAGCGTCAGGCCCATCGCCAGCGCGGCGGCAGTCTGGCCGCGCGGAATAGACTGGATGCCGGAGCGCACCTGCTCGGCCACGCGCGAGGCGGTGTAGAAGCCGAGGCACAGCACGGCGTTGGTGAATTCCGGCATCGGCAGTCCGGTCTTCAGCCACTTGCCGAAATCCTTGGGCACGAGTTCCGGCAGCACGAAATACCAGATGAACATCTGCACCAGCAGCGGAATATTGCGAAATACTTCAACGTAAATTGTTGCCGGCACGCGCAGCCACGCCAGCGGCGTGGTGCGCAGCACGCCCAGCACCGATCCCACGCTGAAGGCGATGATCCACGCGAGTATCGACACCAGTAAAGTCCACTTGATACCGGAGTAAATCCAGTCGAGGTAGACGCCACCGCCGGAAAAGGCGGGCTGGAGGAAGACGCTGAAATCCATGGTGGAGTGACTTTACCGCAATTCAGCACAAAAAAACGGGGCGCCCGCAGACACCCCGTTTCATGGCGACTTTCTGGATCAGCACTTCATTCTGCCGCACGGCCCAACACCCGTGTCGTTCGGGTTCTTGATCGCTTCTTTCAGCGCGTCGGACATGGAAAAACCGAGGTTTACGCCCTTGGGCGGGATTTTCGACTGGAACCATTTGGCGTAAATCTTGTTGATCTCGCCGCTCTTGTAGAGGCCGGCCACCACGCCATCGACCAGTTTTTTGAACTCGGTGTCGTCACGGCGCATCATGATGCCGTAGGGGTCGTCGGAGAGGAATTCGCCGACCACCAGAAAATCATCCGGGTTTCTGGCGTTGGCTTTCAGGCCGTAGAGAATGATGTCGTCCATCGGGAATGCCACGGCGCGCCCGGTTTCCACCGCGAGGAACGATTCGGCATGATCTTTCGCGGGGATGAAATTGATGCCGAGTTTTTTCTCGTCGTTGTACGCCTTCATCGCGCGTTCGTTGGTGGTGCCTTGCGTGAACACCACGGTCTTGCCTTTCAAATCGTCGTAACCTTTGATCCCGGCATCTTTTTTGACGATGATCTTGGTGCCAGTGACAAAGTAAGTCGGTGCGAAGGCCACCTGCTTCTGGCGCTCGACACTGTTGGTAGTGGAGCCACATTCTAGATCGATGTTGCCGCCGGTCAGAACGGGAATGCGCGTTTGTGAAGTCACGGGCACGAACTCGACCTTGAGGTTGGGCATTTTCAGATTGGCCTTGATCGCATCGACGACCTTCAGGCAGATATCGACGCCGTAACCGACGGGTTGCTGCTTGTCATCGAGATACGAAAACGGAATCGACGCATCGCGATTACCGATTTTGATCACGCCGGTATCGCGAATTTTTTTCAAGGTGCCGCCATCCTGTGCGATTGCCACGCCGGTAAACGCCACGCCTGCGATCAGCGCTGCAAACAAACTGGTGATGCACTTCATGTGAACTCCTCATTAATTTTGTGTGGAACGGTCAACCGGGAAACCAAGCTGGGGTGTGACGAGGCAGGATTCCTACCTTGTTGGTAAATCTATCCGATGTGCGATTGCTTGTCCAGTGGGGTTAAAATAAAAAGTGTTAAAAAACAATTAGTTAAGATTATTCAGTAACCGATGCCGGGCGACCGTGAACAATAAACGCCTGCTGGGCGCCGCGGATGACGCGAAGTTTCAGGTGCGCGATGTCCGCGTCGCAGTTGCGCCACTTTGCCACCAGCGCACGCACGCACACGCCAGCGCGCGCGTGGCATCGATGCAGTGTTCCGCTCCGTTCGAAGGTTGATAGTCCAGCGCCAGCGGAATTTCCGTGCAGCCGAGGATGATGCGCTGTGCGCCCTGGGCCAACAGCCCGCGCGCGGCGCGCGTGGCCAGTGTGTGAGCCTGCGCGAGATCGTTGCGTTTAACGCATTCGATGGCCGGCAGCACCAGCGTGCGCTGCTCGTCTTCGCTGGACAACAGGCATTCGACGCCGCGTGCCGCAAGACGCGCCTGATAAAAGCCCGCCGCAATCGTGCCTTGTGTCGCCAGCAGCCCAATGCGTTGCACGCCAGCAAGATCAACGCACGCCGCATCGGCAATGTGCAGCATCGGCATCCCGCTCTCGGCGACAAGCTCGTCATACCAATAGTGCGCGGTGTTGCAGGCTATGGCCACAGCCGTGGCGCCCGCACGTTTAAGTGTGCGCACGCCTTCGAGCATATACGGCAGGGGTGATTCACCGTTGCCGGTGACCGCCGGCGGACGGTCGGGCATCTGCGGCACGCTATAGGTGATGACAGGGATGTGATCCTGATCGCGGCTGGCGGGCGTTTCCTCGATCAGTTTTTGCAGAAAATCCACCGTGGCCAGCGGTCCCATGCCGCCCAGTACGCCCAATAAGGGTTTGCTCATAGATGTGCCGTAGAAT
>CAMBCF010000049.1 GCA_945864585.1 Bordetella parapertussis
CCGGAGGGCACGGAAATGGTGATGCCTGGAGACAACATCTCGATCACGGTGACCTTGATTCAGCCGATTGCGATGGAAGAGGGACTGCGCTTTGCGATTCGCGAAGGCGGCAGAACAGTCGGCGCCGGTGTCGTCGCTAAAGTGATCGAGTAATTATCAATGGCCGCCTTGAAAAGTTCGAAAATTCGTATCCGCCTGAAGGCGTTCGACTACCGCTTGATAGACCAGTCGGCGCAGGAAATTGTGGATACAGCCAAGCGCACCGGCGCCGTGGTCAAAGGCCCGGTGCCCTTGCCGACGCGTAAGGAACGTTTCGATTTGTTACGCTCGCCGCACGTGAACAAAACGTCGCGCGATCAGATGGAGATACGCACGCATTTGCGTTTGATGGATATTATTGACCCGACGGACAAAACAGTAGACGCGCTGATGAAGCTCGATTTGCCCGCCGGCGTGGACGTAGAGATTAAGTTGTGAGTGTTGAGTTAGTACCGCGTGTTTTAACTAATCACTCAAAACTAAACACTCAACACTGCAGTAAGAACGCCTGTCAATTGTAACGGGCTCCTTTTAAAAAAGGTAAATAAATCATGAACTTAGGACTTGTTGGCCGCAAGGTCGGCATGACCCGCGTTTTCACCGACGATGGCGATACCATCCCGGTGACCGTAGTGGATGTGTCGAATAATCGCGTCACCCAACTCAAGACGCCCGAAACCGACGGTTACGCCGGCGTGCAGGTAACTTTTGGCAAACGTCGTGCGAGCCGTGTAGTTAAGGCGGCAGCGGGCCATTTTGCCAAGGCGGGTGTTGAGGCGGGTCATACGCTGCGTGAATTTCGTGTTGCGCCGGACAAACTCGGCGAACTCAAGGTCGGTGGTGTCGTCGGCGCCAATGTGTTCCAGGTCGGTCAGATGGTAGACGTGACCGGCGTTTCGCAGGGCAAAGGGTTTCAGGGCGTAATCAGGCGCCACAATTTCTCATCCAATCGTGCGAGTCACGGTAATTCGCGTTCACACAACAGCCCTGGCTCGATTGGTATGGCGCAAGACCCGGGCCGCGTGTTTCCCGGCAAGAAAATGGCCGGGCACATGGGCGCGGTGAAGCGCACCGCGCAAAGCCTGCAAATAGTGCGTATTGATGAGGCACGGCAACTGTTGCTGATCCGCGGCGCGGTACCCGGATCACGCGGCGGCGATGTCGTGGTGCTTCCCGCCAAGCGTATTAAGCGTGTCACCAAGCCGGTGGCTGCCAAGCCTGGCGCCAGCGCTGCCGCTGGTCCCAGGAAGTAAGGGCGGAATAGATCATGGAACTCAATCTGATAGACGACCAGGGCCAGGCGACGGCGAAAGTATCCGCCTCGGACGCCACCTTTGGCCGTGAATTTAATGAAGCGCTGGTGCATCAACTGGTGACCGCGTATCTGGCCAATGGACGTAGCGGCACCCGCGCGCAAAAAGATCGCGGCGAAGTGCGCCACTCCACTAAAAAACCGTTTCGTCAAAAAGGTACAGGCCGTGCGCGTGCGGGTATGACCTCCAGCCCCCTGTGGCGCGGCGGCGGGCGGATTTTCCCGAATCGGCCGGACGAAAATTTCAGTCAAAAACTAAATCGTAAAATGTATCGTGCGGGTGTATGTGCGATTCTGTCGCAGCTCGCGCGCGAAGAGCGGCTGGTGGTGGTGGATAGCTTCACCCTCAGCGCGCCCAAAACCAGGCTGCTGGCGCAAAAGTTGAAAGACATGGGCCTTGACGATGTGCTGATCATTACCGACGCGCTTGATGATAATTTGCGTTTGTCTTCGCGCAATCTGCACTACGTCAGCGTCGCCTCGGTCAGCGAAGCCGATCCGGTGACCCTGATCCGCCACCAAAAAGTCGTGGTGACCAAGAGCGCAGTCGCCAAGATCGAGGAGATGCTGGCATGAAAGCGTATAGCCCGGAAAGACTGACCCAGGTATTGCTCGCGCCGGTGGTATCGGAAAAGAGTACCTTCGTCGGCGAAAAGAATAATCAGTTTGTGTTTCGTGTGGCGCCCGACGCTACCAAGCCCGAAGTCAAGGCCGCAGTCGAGTTGCTGTTCAGCCCGAAGGACAAGAAACTGGACGTCGAAGGCGTGCGTATAGTCAACGTCAAGGGTAAGGAAAAGCGCATGGGCAAGTTTGCCGGTCGCCGTAGCGGATGGAAAAAGGCGTATGTGACTCTGGGCAAGGACAAAGACGGCAAGAACCAGGACATCAACTTCGCCGCAGGGGAGAACAAGTAATGCTGATCAAAGTCAAACCAACTTCTCCCGGCCGCCGCGGTCTGGTCAAGGTGGTAACGCCGGGCTTGCACAAAGGCAAGCCGGTGACCTCGCTGCTCGACAGTCAATCCAAAAAAGCAGGGCGCAATCAGCATGGCCGTATCACCATGCGCCATCAAGGGGGCGGCCACAAGCAACACTATCGCATGATTGACTTCCGCCGCAATAAGGATGGCATCGTGGCGAAGGTCGAGCGTATCGAATACGACCCGAATCGCAGCGCGCATCTTGCGTTGTTGTGTTACGCCGACGGCGAGCGCCGTTACATCATTGCCACCAAAGGCCTGACGCCTGGCACGCAACTGGTGTCCGGTTCAGAGGCGCCCATCAAGCCGGGCAATGCGCTGCCGCTGCGCAATATTCCGGTGGGTAGCACCATATGCTGCGTGGAAATGCTGCCGGGCAAGGGTGCGCAATTGTCGCGCTCCGCCGGTACTTCCGTGCAGTTGCTGGCGCGCGAAGGTGATTACGCGCAATTGCGTTTGCGCTCTGGCGAAATTCGAAAAGTGCATGTGAATTGCCGCGCCACGCTAGGCGAAGTCGGTAATGAAGAGCACTCGCTGGAATCCATCGGCAAAGCCGGGCGTGTGCGCTGGCGCGGCGTGCGTCCGACGGTGCGCGGCGTGGCGATGAATCCGATTGACCATCCGCACGGCGGTGGCGAAGGCAGAACCGCTGCCGCGCAGGCGCCAGTCAGCCCGTGGGGGGTGATGTGCAAGGGTTACAAAACGCGCAAAGTCAAACGCACCAACAGCATGATAGTGCGCCGGCGCAATTCCAAAACCTCGGCGTAACAGAAATTAGGGGTACCTATGGCACGTTCCATTAAAAAAGGTCCGTTCGTCGATCACCATCTGATGCATAAAGTGGAGGCGGCGCGCGCGGTATCGGACAAGCGACCTATCAAAACCTGGTCGCGCCGTTCGACGGTGCTGCCGGATTTTGTCGGGCTCACCATCGCGGTGCATAACGGCAAGCAGCATATTCCGGTGTATATCACCGAGAACATGGTTGGGCATAAACTGGGCGAGTTTTCGCACACGCGCACGTTCAAGGGCCATTCCAAGGCTGGTGCGGCGACGGCAGATAAAAAATCTGCGCCGACACCCTCACCTGCCAAATAAGCGGCCAAGTAAGCGGCCGGGTAAACGGAGAGCACCATGCAAACAACAGCAAAACTGCGCGGCGTCAGACTGTCGGCCCAAAAGGGGCGGCTGGTGGCTGATTTGGTTCGCGGACAGGCGGTGGAGAGTGCGCTCAATATTCTCCAGTTCTCGCCCAAAAAAGGCGCCACCATTATTCGTAAAGTTCTCGAGTCGGCGATCGCCAATGCCGAGCACAATGATGGCGCGGATATCGATGAACTGAAAATCACCAGCATCTTTGTTGAAAAAGGTCCGGTGCTCAAGCGCTTTCATGCACGCGCCAAGGGTCGCGGCGTGCGGGTGCTCAAGCACTCCTGCCATATTTATCTGACGGTTGGCGACGGAAGGAATGCGTAATGGGTCAAAAAATACATCCGACAGGATTTCGCCTCGCGGTTACGCGCGATTGGTCCTCCCGCTGGTATGCGAACGATCGTAATTTCCCCGGCATGCTGCTGGAGGATCTGAAGGTTCGTGATTACCTCAAGCAAAAATTGTCGCACGCGGCCGTGTCACGCGTCATCATCGAGCGTCCCGCGAAAAACGCACGCATCACGATTTACAGTGCCCGTCCGGGTGTGGTGATCGGCAAGAAGGGCGAGGATATCGAATCGCTGAAGTCGCAGTTGCAAAAAATGCTGCATGTGCCAGTCCACGTCAATATCGAAGAAGTTCGCAAGCCCGAACTCGATGCGCAACTGATCGCGGACTCCATCTCGCAGCAGTTACAGAAACGCATTATGTTCCGCCGCGCGATGAAACGCGCCATTACCAATGCCATGCGCCTGGGTGCACAGGGCATCAAGATCATGAGTGCCGGCCGCCTGAATGGCATTGAAATCGCGCGCACCGAATGGTATCGCGAAGGCCGCGTGCCGCTGCACACACTGCGCGCAGGCATCCATTACGGCGTAGCGGAAGCCAAGACCACCTATGGCGTCATCGGCATCAAAGTGTGGGTGTATCTGGGTGAAATGTTGGCCAAGAACGAACAGCCGGCGGCCACGCCGGGCGGAGCGTCCGATACCCCGCCGCCCGCGAGAAAACCGCGCAAGCCAGGAGTGAAACGTGCTACAGCCATCCAGACGTAAGTATCGTAAAGAACAAAAGGGGCGCAATAAAGGTATTGCGACCCGTGGCGCCAAGGTGAGCTTTGGCGACTTTGGACTGAAGGCAACGGGCCGCGGCCGTCTGACAGCACGTCAGATCGAGGCGGCGCGCCGCGCCATGACGCGCCATATCAAGCGCGGCGGTAGAATCTGGATACGCATATTTCCCGACAAGCCGATCTCGCGTAAACCCGCCGAGGTGCGCATGGGCAATGGCAAGGGCAACCCCGAGTATTGGGTCGCTGAAATTCAGCCGGGAAAAGTATTGTATGAAATGGACGGCGTAAACGAAGTGACGGCCAAGGAAGCATTCCGGTTGGCCGCGGCGAAATTGCCGATTGCAACCACCTTTGTGCAGCGTCAGGTAGGAGGCTAAGACATGAAAGCGAATGAATTGCGTGGCAAGTCTGTTGACGAACTGAAGCAGGAATTGCAGTCGTTGCTACGCGCGCAGTTTTCACTGCGCATGCAAAAAGCGACGCAGCAACTTGCGAATACCAGCCAGATCGGCAAGACACGGCGTGACATATCCCGTGTGCGTACCGTGTTGACGCAAAAAGAAATGGGTAAAACAGCATGAGTGAAATCGGCAACAAGAGCGCCAATAAGCGTAACCTTACTGGCCGCGTGGTCAGCGATAAAATGGATAAAACCGTAACCGTTTTGGTGGAGCGGCGTGTCAAGCACGCGCTCTACGGTAAATTTCTAACCCTGTCGAAAAAGTATCACGCGCACGACGAGAAAAACGAATTTCACGAGGGCGATACGGTCACCATTGAAGAATGCCGTCCGTTGTCCAAGACCAAGGCATGGCGGGTAGTCAATTTGGTGGAAAAATCTCGCGCGGTTTAATGATTAAAGCGAATTTGGGGTTTGCAAACAGGTAATAAGCAGTTACAATCGACTGTTTTCACAGCCACTAAAGCAGTGCCAGCCTTTACTATTGGCAAGCAGCGGGTGTGGCGTATCAGCCCCTAAGTGAAATACGTGAAAGTGTAACTTGGGGCGCCAATACTGATCTGATGCTTTGGGAAAGTTCCGATGCTCCCGCTGCCGGATCAAGTTGGAAAAGCGCCTGGCGTATTAATGCGCCGGCGTGTTAATGAAGCGAGAAGCTAAACATGATTCAGATGCAATCCGTATTGGATGTTGCCGACAACACTGGTGCTCGTGCCGTAATGTGCATAAAAGTGCTGGGGGGGTCCAAGCGGCGTTATGCAGGCATCGGCGACGTGATCAAGGTCAGCATCAAGGACGCCGCGCCGCGCGGTCGTGTCAAAAAAGGTGAAGTGTATGACGCGGTGGTGGTGCGTACCGCCAAAGGCGTGCGCCGCTCGGATGGTTCGCTGGTGAAGTTCGACTCTAACGCAGCGGTACTGCTCAATGCCAAACTGGAACCCATCGGCACGCGCATATTTGGACCGGTGACGCGCGAGTTGCGTAGCGAGCGGTTCATGAAAATTGTTTCACTCGCCCCGGAAGTTATTTAAGGAGCGTGGCATGAAAAAGATTAGAAAAGGCGATGACGTCATCGTCATCACCGGTCGCGACAAGGGTAAGCGGGGCACGGTGCTGAAGCTGGTTTCCGATAGTCACGTGCTGGTCGAGGGCGCGAACAAGGTCAAAAAGCATGAGCGGCCCAATCCGATGAAAAATACCCAGGGCGGCATCATCGATAAGGAAATGCCGCTGCCGATATCGAATGTGGCATTGTTTAACCCGGCGACGAAAAAGGCCGACCGCGTGGGCATCAAGGAAATTGAAGGTGCTGGCGGGGCCAAGCGCGTGCGCTATTTCAAGTCTAATGGCGAAGTCATTGACGTATGAGCGAACAGAAAGAACAAAAGAAGTCCAAGCCCGCCCGCGAGGCCCGCGAGGCCCGCGAACCGCGTGAACCCAAGGGTAAGCCTGCGGCCAAAGATGCGGCTGAGTCCCGTGGTGAAAAGTCCGCCGGCAAAAAGACAGCACTGGCCAAGCCTATGGGGCCGGCTCGGCTGCAGACCTACTACCGCGATACGGTGGTCAAGGGCCTGACTGAGAAATTCGCCTACAAATCCGTGATGCAAGTGCCGCGTCTGGACAAGATCGTGCTCAATATGGGCGTGGGCGAGGCGGTTGCGGACAAGAAAATCATGGATAACGCCGTGGCCGATATGACCAAAATCGCCGGCCAGAAGCCGCTGGTGACCAAGTCGCGCAAAGCCATTGCCTCGTTCAAGATCCGTGAAAATTATCCGGTGGGCTGCAAGGTAACTTTGCGCGGAGCGCGCATGTATGATTTTCTGGATCGTCTGGTCAACGTGGCGATGCCGCGTATCCGCGATTTTCGCGGCATCTCCGCGCGCAGCTTTGACGGCATGGGCAACTACAACATGGGCGTCAAGGAGCAAATTATTTTCCCCGAGATCGAGTACGACAAGATTGATGCGATCCGCGGCATGAACATCACTATTTCGACCACGGCCAAAACGGACGACGAAGCAAGAGCCCTGCTGGCCGCGTTCAAATTTCCGTTCAGGAACTGAGGACTTTCATGGCAAAGCAGTCAGTGATTAACCGCAATGAGCAGCGCAAGGAAACGGTGAAGAAATTCGCCGCCAAGCGCAAGGCGTTGCGCGATGCGGCGAACAATCAATCGTTGTCGCCGGAAGATCGTTACGAGGCGCGTCTCAAGCTGCAAAAGCTTCCGCGTAATGCAAGTCCGGTGCGTCTGCGCAATCGTTGCGCGTTGACGGGCCGGCCGCGCGGGGTCTACCGCAAGTTTGGTTTGGCGCGCGGGAAGCTGCGTGACATCGCGATGCGCGGGGAAATCCCCGGCATTATCAAGGCAAGCTGGTAACTGCGAAGCGTAAAGTGTTAATCATGGGTAGTGAGTTGAGCATCCTGAACGTAGCGAGTGTATACACCAGGAAGCGGGAGAACATTGCATGAGTATGAGTGATCCGGTCGCTGATATGCTGACGCGCATTCGTAATGCGCAGCAGTCGGAAAAACAATCGGTAGCGGTGCCGGCGAGCAAGTTGAAGGCGGCCATTGCCAAAGTGCTCAAGGACGAGGGTTACATTGAGGATTTCGCCGTGCGCGATCAGGACGGCAAATCCCACCTCGACATCAGCCTTAAATATTATGCCGGGCGCCCGGTGATCGAAAAGATCGAGCGCGTGAGCCGTCCTGGGCTGCGTATTTACCGGCCCAGTACGCAGATTCCGGTGGTGATGAATGGTTTGGGCGTGGCGATAGTATCCACCTCCAAGGGCGTCATGACCGATCGCAAGGCGCGCGGCATGGGTGTGGGTGGCGAAGTGCTGTGTATCGTGGCCTGATGTAAGCGGAGTTCTAACATGTCCAGAGTTGCAAATGATCCGGTTCTCATCCCTGAAAAAGTGGATGTCATGCTCAATGCCACCGAAATCTCGGTCAAAGGTCCGTTGGGGGTGTTGTCACAAAAATTGTCGCCGAACGTACTGGTGCAACGGGTTGAAAATAGAATTGAGTTCAAGGGAAACGACAATTCCAGCCTGGCGAACGCCATGTCGGGGACGCTGCGTGCGCTGGTGTCGAATATGGTGGTGGGCGTCTCCAAAGGATTTGAAAAGAAATTGGCCCTTGTGGGCGTGGGTTATCGCGCCCAGGTGCAGGGCGACAAAGTGAATCTGACCCTGGGTTTTTCGCACCCGGTGGTGCATCAATTGCCCAAAGGCGTGAAGGCTGAAACGCCGACGCAAACCGAGATCATCATCAAGGGTGCGGATCGTCAGCAGGTGGGACAGGTCGCGGCGGAGATACGTGGGTATCGCAGCCCCGAGCCGTACAAGGGCAAGGGCGTGCGCTACCTCGGTGAGCAGATCGTGCTCAAGGAAACCAAAAAGAAGTAGGCGGTTAGGAGTTAAGTAAGCCATGATAGAAAAGAAACAAGCACGGTTGCGCCGCTCCCGCCGTACTCGCGCAAAAATCGCGGAATTGAAAGCGGTGCGCCTGACGGTCAATCGTTCCAATGTGCATATATATGCGCAGGTGATCGATGCCACGGGCGGCAAAGTGCTGGCCAGCGCGTCGTCCGCGGAAAAGGGCGTGCGCGGCGAGTTGAAAAATGGCGGCAACATCAAGGCGGCAGCGATCGTCGGCAGGTTGATTGCCGAAAAAGCGAAACAAGCCGGTGTTGAGACCGTGGCTTTCGACCGTTCGGGTTACCGTTTTCATGGCCGTGTCAAGGCGCTGGCCGAAGCCGCGCGTGAAGCCGGCCTTAAGTTTTAGGATCAGGACCAGGAAATAGCCATGGCGAAAATGCAAGCATCCAAAATGCAGACCGGCAATGAAGATCGTGGTGACGGTCTGCGGGAAAAAATGGTGGCCATCAATCGCGTGACCAAAGTAGTGAAAGGCGGCCGCATTCTGGGTTTCGCCGCACTGACGGTGGTGGGCGATGGTGATGGCAGCATCGGCATGGGCAAAGGCAAGTCGCGCGAGGTGCCGGTGGCGGTGCAAAAGGCGATGGAAGAAGCGCGCCGCAAAATGGTCAAAGTGCAATTGAAGAATGGCACGCTGCAACACACCGTAATTGGCCGTCATGGCGCTGCCAAGGTGTACATGCAGCCGGCGTCGGAAGGCACAGGCATCATCGCAGGCGGCCCGGTGCGTGCGGTGCTGGAAGTTATGGGCGTGACCAACATTCTGGCGAAGTGCCAGGGATCGACCAATCCCTACAATGTGGTTCGCGCCACGATCAACGGTCTGACGGCGATGAATACGCCGGCCGAGATCGCTGCGAAGCGCGGCAAGTCCGTGCAAGAAATAACAGGGTAACCCGGGGTAATTATGGCGGACGCCAAAAAAATCAAGGTAACGCTGGTCCGAAGTCTGATCGGCACCAAAGGCGAACACCGGCTGTGCGTGCGTGGCCTGGGCTTGCGCCGTATCAACCACACCGTTGAAGTGATCGACACGCCCGCCAATCGCGGCATGATCAACAAAGTGTCGTATCTGGTGAAGATAAAGTGAGCGTTGAGGCTCAGCTAATAGAGGACCGCGTGATGCGACTTAATACGATTAAACCTGCCAGCGGATCCAAACACGCGCGTAAGCGTGTCGGGCGCGGCACCGGCTGCGGCCTGGGCAAAACCGCCGGCCGCGGTCACAAGGGCCAAAAGGCGCGTGCCGGCGGCTTTCATAAAATCGGCTTTGAGGGTGGCCAAATGCCACTGCACCGTCGCTTGCCGAAGCGTGGTTTTCAGTCACCGCTGGCGGGCGACACCGCGGAAGTGCGTTTGGGCGACATCCAGAAATTGAGCGCGGAAACCATTGATCTTGCGGTGCTAAAACAAGCCGGGCTGGCGCATCTGGGCGCGCTGCACGCAAAAGTAATACTCGCGGGCGCGATAGAACGCAAAGTGACTTTACAGGGTTTGCGTGTTTCCAAGGGCGCGCGCACGGCGATTGAAAAAGCGGGCGGCAGTGTCGTTGATCCGCTGCCCGTGGTTGCGGCGCAGGCGTAACAGGTTAAGAGGAACGGGCATTGGCCGTAAACGATTCACTGCTGGCATCGGGAAAACTAGGCGATTTGAAGCGCCGTTTCCTGTTTTTGATCGGCGCGTTGATCGTGTTCCGGATAGGTACTTTCATCCCCGTGCCGGGTATCGATCAGACCGAACTTGCCAATCTGTTTAATCAACAGCGCGGCGGCATACTCGACATGTTCAACATGTTTTCGGGTGGTGCGCTGGAGCGGTTCTCGATTTTTGCACTGGGTATCATGCCGTATATTTCGGCCTCGATCATTATGCAGTTGATGACCGTCGCTTCGCCGACGCTGGAAGCGCTAAAGAAGGAAGGCGAAGCCGGCCGCCGCAAGATTACGCAGTACACCCGTTATGGCACGGCGGGACTGGCGGTGTTTCAAAGCTTGGCAATCGCGATTGGCCTTGAAAGCCAGCGCGGGTTGGTGATTGATCCGGGATTGCTGTTTCGTTTGACCGCGATGGTGACCCTGACCACCGGCACCATGTTCCTGATGTGGCTGGGCGAACAAATTACCGAGCGCGGCATCGGTAACGGTATTTCGCTGTTGATATTCGCAGGTATCGCGGCAGGGTTTCCGCAGGCGGTCGGCGGCACCCTGGAACTGGTGCGCACGGGTGCGATGTCGATACCGGTGGTGCTGTTTATTGGTGCGCTGGTGGTGGGCGTGACGGCATTCGTATGTTTTGTGGAGCGCGGCCAGCGCAAGATTTTGGTGAATTACGCAAAGCGTCAGGTCGGGCGCAAGGTGTACGGCGGACAAAGCTCGCACTTGCCCCTCAAACTGAACATGGCGGGTGTAATACCGCCCATATTTGCGTCATCGATCATCTTGTTTCCGGCGACGATTGTGGGTTGGTTTGGCGAAGGCACTTCTACCGGGGTGACCTGGCTTAAGAATATTGCGGCAACTTTGCATCCGGGCGAGCCGGTTTACACGCTGCTGTATGCGTCGGCAATTATATTTTTCTGCTTTTTCTATACCGCGCTGGTGTTTAATCCGAAGGAAACTGCGGACAATCTGAAGAAGAGCGGGGCCTTTGTCCCGGGCATACGGCCGGGCGATCAAACCGCGCGTTACATCGAGAAAATTACCTTGCGGCTGACTCTGGTCGGTGCGATTTATGTGACACTGGTCTGTTTGCTTCCGGAAATACTGATCGTGTGGAAGAAAGTGCCGTTTTATTTTGGCGGCACCTCGCTACTGATTATCGTGGTGGTGACGATGGACTTCATGTCACAGGTGCAGGCCTACATCATGTCGCATCAGTATGAGAGTTTGTTGAAGAAGGCCAACTTTAAGGGCGGAATGTTCCCTACGCGTTAACGCACCGAGCGTGTTCCGCGCGCTGCGTGTGAAGCGCATTGAAACAAAGATTGGAGCCGGAAAATGAAAGTGCAGGCATCGGTAAAGCGTATGTGCCGCAATTGCAAGATTGTGAAACGCAAGCGCGTAGTACGCGTTATATGCAAAGACCCTCGCCATAAGCAGCGTCAAGGATAATTGTTTAAAAACAACAAGTTACGTTAGTGGAGTGACAGCATGGCTCGTATTGGCGGGGTAAATATTCCGAATCATCAGCACGCAGAAATTGCGCTGACGGCGATCTATGGCGTGGGCCGCAGCCGTGCGCGCAAAATCTGTGTCGCGGCCGGCATCGAATCCAGCCGCAAGATGAAAGATTTGTCCGACAGCGACATGGACAAGTTGCGCGAACAGGTTGCCAAAGTCGCAACCGAAGGTGATCTGCGCCGTGAAGTATCCATGAACATCAAGCGTTTGATGGATTTGGGCACCTGGCGCGGCAAGCGTCATCGCGCAGGCTTGCCGGTGCGTGGGCAGCGTACCCGCACCAATGCCCGCACGCGCAAGGGGCCGCGCAAGGCCGCGGTGAAGCTGCAAAAGAGCACCACGGTTTAATTGAGTTCAGTGCAGAATTAGCTTACAGGCTTACAGGTAACAACACATGGCAAAAGCAAGCACGCGAGTGCGCAAGAAGGTCAAGAAGAATGTCGCCGAGGGCATTGCCCACGTGCATGCGTCATTCAACAACACCATCGTGACCATCACCGACCGGCAGGGTAACGCGCTGGCCTGGGCAACCTCCGGCAGCAACGGTTTCAAGGGTTCGCGCAAGTCCACGCCGTTTGCCGCGCAGATTGCCGCCGAGCAGTGCGGCAAGCTGGCGGTTGAGTGTGGCGTGAAAAATATTGAAGTGCGTATCAAGGGGCCCGGCCCTGGCCGCGAGTCCGCAGTGCGCGCGCTGAATGCCGTGGGTTTCAAAATAACCAGTATTTCGGATGTGACGCCGGTGCCGCACAATGGCTGCCGTCCTCCGAAAAAGAGACGAGTTTAAGGGGATCCCCACGTGGCAAGGAATCTCGATCCGAAGTGCAGGCAATGCCGCCGTGAGGGCGAAAAGCTGTTCCTCAAGGGCGAAAAATGTTTCACCGATAAGTGTGCGATTGAGCGCCGTAACTATCCGCCGGGACAGCACGGGCAGAAGCAGTCGCGTCTGTCGGGCTATGGTGTGCAACTGCGCGAAAAGCAGAAAATCCGCCGTATTTACGGTTTGCTTGAACGCCAGTTCCGTTTGCTTTATGCAAAGGCCGTCGCCGCCAAGGGTGTTACCGGCGAGGCCTTGTTGCAGTTGCTTGAAAGCCGTCTGGACACCGTGGCGTTCCGCATGGGTTTTGGCGCCTCGCGCACCGAGGCGCGGCAGGTGGTGCGGCACAACGGCATACTGGTGAATGGCAAGCGCGTGAACATTCCTTCCTATCAGTGCCGTCCCGGCGATGTGGTCGAAGTGGCCGAGGGTTCCAAAGCGCAGTTACGCATCAAGGCTGCCGCCGAAGCCGCCGAATCGCGCGGCCGCGCCGAGTGGCTGGAAGTGGACAGCAAAGCGTTGAAAGGCACATTCAAGGCACGGCCGCAACGTTCGGAGCTGCCGTCCAGTATTAATGAATCGCTGGTGGTCGAGCTTTATTCGAAGTAATAAGATCGAAGTAATCACACGCGAATTATCACGATTTAAGCTTAGTTGTCACGATCTTAAAGGGGCGCCACTACCATGTCCAGCACCGCACTTCTGAAGCCTCGCATCATCGATGTTCAGAATCTTTCCACGCATCACGCGCGGCTCACCATGGAGCCGTTTGAGCGCGGCTACGGCCATACGCTCGGCAACGCACTGCGTCGAACGTTGTTGTCGTCCATGCCGGGTTATGCCGCGACCGAAGTCAGCATCTCCGGCGTGTTGCACGAGTACTCCACGCTGGATGGCGTGCAGGAAGACGTCGTCGATATCCTGCTCAATTTGAAGGGTGTGGTGTTGAAACTCCACAACCGCGATGAAGCAACACTCAACCTTAAGAAGTCGGGCGAGGGCGTCGTGACCGCCGCCGATATCGAGCAGAATCATGACGTGGAAATCATCAATCCGGATCACGTGATCGCGCATCTGGCCGTCGGCGGCAAGATTGAATTGCGGATCAAGGTGGAAAAAGGCCGTGGCTATATCGCCGCCACCAGCCGCAAGGCGGTTGAGGAAGAAGGCCGCACCGTCGGCAACATCCTGCTGGATGCCTCGTTCAGCCCGGTGCGCCGCGTCAGCTATTCGGTAGAATCCGCGCGCGTTGAACAGCGCACCGATCTCGACAAGCTGATCATGGACATCGAGACCAACGGCGCCATTGATCCCGAGGAAGCCGTGCGCTATGCCGCGCGTATCATGGTCGAGCAGTTGTCGGTGTTCTCCGATCTGACAGGTACGCCCGCGCTGATCGAAGAAAAACGCGCTACCCAGGTTGACCCCGTGTTGCTGCGTCCGGTAGACGATCTCGAACTCACCGTGCGCTCAGCCAACTGCCTCAAAGCGGAAAATATTTATTACATCGGCGATCTGATTCAGCGTTCGGAAACCGAACTGCTGAAGACCCCGAATCTGGGCCGAAAATCGCTGAACGAAATCAAGGAAGTACTTGCCATGCGCGGTCTCACCCTGGGTATGCGCATCGAGAGCTGGCCGCCCGCAGGGCTTGAAAAACCCTGATCCCGGCGCGAAACACAGCACGCAAGACAGCACGAAACTGAGGAAATATCATGCGTCACCGGCACGGATTACGTAAGCTTAACCGCACCAGCAGTCATCGCCTGGCGATGCTGCGCAATATGACGAACTCTCTGCTCAAGCACGAGGCGATCAAAACCACGTTGCCCAAGGCCAAAGAGTTGCGTCGTGTGGTCGAGCCCATCATCACGCTCGGCAAAAAACCAACGCTCGCCAATCATCGGCTGGCGTTCAACCGCCTGCGTGATCGCGATAACGTCACCAAACTGTTTGCCGAAATCGGCCCGCGCTACGCCAAGCGCAATGGCGGCTATTTGCGCATATTGAAATTCGGATTTCGCAAAGGCGATAACGCACCGATGGCGTTTGTCGAACTGGTGGATCGCCCAGAGCCCAGCACACCAAAAGAACAAGCCAAGGAGGAGGCAACAGCGTAGTGCCTGCACCACGCTAATTCAAAGCCGGCCATGGTTACACGGGCCGGCTTTTTTTATGGGCGCTGTTTCACAATACCAGTATCACCCGGAAATCATTCACATTGGTGCGCGTCGGCCCGGTAATCACCAGGTCGTTGAGCGCGTGAAAAAAGCCGTAGCCGTCGTTGTTATCGAGCCATTTCGCGGCATCAATTTGCAGGGCTGTTGCGCGCGCCAAAGCATCGGGCGTGAGTATCGCGCCGGCGTTATTTTCCGAGCCGTCGATGCCATCGGTGTCGCATGCCAGTGCGTGTATGTTCTGTGCGCCGTCAAGATCAACGGCCAGCGACAGCAAAAACTCCGCGCAGCGTCCGCCGCGCCCCGCGCCTTTTACGGTTACCGTGCATTCACCGCCGGAGATAAGCGCCACCGGCGCGCGCCAGGGTGTGGCGTGCCGCTGAACTTCGCGCGCCAGCGCGCCGTAGACTTTCGCCACCTCACGCGCTTCGCCGGTGACCGAGTCGCCGAGGATCGCCGGCTGAATACCCTGTGACTTGAAAAATTCCGCTGCCGCGGCCAGTGAGGCATGTGCGGTGGCGATGACACGGTTTTCGACATGCGTGAAACTTTTGTCGCCGGGTTTCGGTGTTTCGGCGATCTCACCCGCCGCGCCGCGCGTGAGGTGCGCGCTTATCGCTGCGGGCGCCTTGACGTTGTGCCGTCTGATGATATCGAGCGCGTCCTGATAGGTGCTGCTGTCCGCCACGCATGGGCCCGACGCAATGTGCGTCGGATCATCGCCGGTGACATCCGAAATCACCAGTGCTACTACCGGCGCACGGCACGCCGCCGCCATTCGGCCCCCTTGAATCGCCGACAAATGCTTGCGCACGACGTTCATGTCCTGTATCGGTGCACCTGATGCAAGTAATTGTTTTGTAATGTTTTTTATATCGTTTATCGCGATGCCTTGCGCGGGCAGCGTGAGCAGACTGGAGCCGCCGCCCGACACCAGCACCAGCAATAAATCATTCGCTGTGAGTGTTTTTACGCGGCGCAGAATTTCCTGCGCAGCCCTTGCGCCGGATTCGTCGGGCACTGGGTGACCCGCTTCGATGACGGTGATGCGATTGGTGAGCAGGCCATGCTGGTAACGCGTGATCACCAGGCCGTCGAGCGGCGCGTTGGCTGGCCAGTGTTGTTCCACCGCCAGCGCCATTGCAGCAGCGGCTTTGCCCGCGCCTACCACCAGGGTCTTGCCCTTTGGCGGCGTGGGTAAATGCGCACCGACGATGTTCAGCGGATCGGCAGCCGCGAGTGCCGCCTTAAAGCTGCCGAGTAGCAAATCACGTGGCGACATCACTGTAATACATCTTTCAGGTAACGCGCGGTATGGCTGCCAGCATGGCGCGCGACGTCTTCAGGCGTGCCCGCAACCAGGATGCGACCGCCGCCGTTGCCGCCTTCGGGGCCGAGATCGATGATCCAGTCGGCGGTCTTGATCACATCGAGATTGTGTTCGATCACAACGATGGTGTTGCCGTGATCGCGCAGCCGGTGCAGCACGCGCAACAGCAGATCGATATCGTGAAAATGCAGGCCCGTGGTGGGCTCGTCGAGGATGTACAGCGTGCGCCCGGTGTCACGTTTGGAGAGTTCGAGTGCGAGTTTCACGCGCTGCGCTTCGCCACCGGAGAGGGTGATCGCGCTCTGGCCGAGCTTGATGTAGCCCAGGCCCACGTCGAGCAAGGTTTGCAATTTGCGCGAAATCGCCGGCACTGCACTGAAAAATTCCGTCGCATGTTCGACGGTCATCGCCAGCACTTCGGTGATATTTTTTCCCTTGTAGAGAATTTGCAGCGTTTCGCGGTTATAACGTTTGCTGTGACACACATCGCAGGGCACGTAAACGTCGGGTAGAAAGTGCATTTCCACCTTCAGCATGCCGTCACCCTGACACGCTTCACAGCGCCCGCCTTTGACGTTGAATGAAAAGCGTCCCGCGCCGTAGCCGCGTTCACGCGCGGCGGGCACGCCCGCGAATAGATCGCGTATCGGCGTAAACAGTCCGGTGTAGGTGGCCGGGTTGGAGCGCGGCGTGCGGCCGATGGGGCTTTGATCGACGTTGACAACTTTATCGAAGTACTCGAGGCCGCTGATGCTCTCGTGCGGCGCGGGCTCGGTGGCGCTGCCGTACAGGTGCTGCGCGGCGGCGGCGTAGAGCGTGTCGTTAATCAGCGTCGATTTGCCGGAACCCGAAACGCCGGTGATGCACACAAACAATCCCACGGGAATGCCCACCGTGATGTTCTTCAAATTATTGCCGGTGGCGCCTTGCACCCTAAGCTGGCGTTTGTCGTTTAGCGGATGCCGCAGCGCGGGCACATCGATGCGGCGGCGCCCCGACAGATATTGACCGGTGAGAGATTCCGCGTGCGCGCAAACCTGCGCCGCGGTGCCTTCGGCGACGATACGCCCGCCGTGCACCCCGGCGCCCAGACCCATATCCACCACATAGTCGGCGTGCATGATCGCCTCCTTATCGTGCTCAACCACGATCACCGAGTTGCCGATGTCGCGCAAGCGCTTCAAGGTTTCGATCAAGCGCGCGTTGTCGCGCTGATGCAGGCCGATGGACGGTTCATCCAGCACGTACATCACCCCGGTCAGCCCGGAGCCAATTTGAGAAGCCAGTCGGATACGCTGCGCTTCACCGCCGGACAGGGTATCGGCGGCGCGATCCAGCGACAGATAATCGAGGCCGACGTTGACCAGGAACTGCAGGCGATTGGAGATCTCACGCACGATCTTGTCGGCGATCGCGCGCTTGGCGCCGCTGACCTCCATCTCAGCGAAAAAAGTTACTGCGACATCGAGAGATAAATTACTGATTTCATGTATATTTTTACCTGAAACGGTGACGTGCCGCGCCTCCCGCCGCAGGCGCGTGCCGGCGCATTCCGGACAGGCTTGCGTGTTCAGGTACTTGGCGAGTTCCTCGCGCACCAGCACCGAATCGGTTTCGCGATAGCGCCGCTCCAGATTGGGCAACACGCCCTCGAACGCGTGTTCGCGCAGCAAACTCTTGCCGCGCTCGCCGACGTAATTGAAACTGATTTTTTCCGTGCCCGAACCGTTGAGGATGATATTCTTTACGGCGTCTGTCAGCTCGTGATGGGGCGCTTCAAGATCGAAGCCGTAGTGCTGCGCAAGGCTTAGCAGCATGTCGTAAAAAAACTGGTTGCGCCGGTCCCAGCCCTTGATCGCGCCGGAGGCCAGCGACAAATCGGGAAACGCTACCACGCGTCGGGGATCAAAAAAACTCACCGTGCCGATGCCGTCGCAACGCGGGCATGCCCCCATCGGGTTATTGAACGAGAACAAACGCGGCTCGAGTTCAGGCAGCGAATAGCTGCATACCGGGCACGCGAACTTCGCCGAGAACAAATGCTCTTTGCCGCCTTCCATTTCAACGGCCAGCGCGCGGCCGTCGGCGTGACGCAGCGCGGTCTCGAACGATTCCGCCAGCCGCTGCCTGGCGTCTTCACGCACTCTGAGCCGGTCGACGATGACGTCAACCGTGTGCTTGAAATTTTTCCTGAGCTTGGGCAGGTTGTCGATTTCGTAGACGTTGCCGTCTATGCGCAGCCGCGCGAAACCCTGTGCGCGCAACTCGTCAAACAGATCGGCCTGTTCGCCTTTGCGCCCGCTCACCAGCGGCGCCACGATCATCAGGCGCGTGTCGGCGGGCAGCGTCAGTACATGATCCACCATCTGCGCCACGCTTTGCGCTGCCAGCGGTTTGCCGTGATCGGGACAGTGCGGATCACCCACGCGCGCGAACAGTAAACGCAGATAATCGTGAATTTCCGTGATGGTGCCGACGGTCGAGCGCGGATTGTGGCTGGTGGCTTTTTGCTCGATGGAAATTGCCGGTGACAGACCGTCGATTAAATCAACATCCGGTTTTTCCATGATCTGCAGGAACTGCCGCGCATACGCCGACAGCGACTCCACGTAGCGGCGCTGGCCTTCGGCATACAGCGTGTCAAAAGCCAGCGAAGATTTGCCGGAGCCTGACAACCCGGTGATGACCACCAGTTGATTGCGCGGCAGATCAAGATTGATGTTTTTCAGATTGTGCGTACGCGCGCCGCGCACGCGGATGTATTCGCCTGATTTTGCCGGCGCTTCCGCGCCAGCATGCGGCAGTCGGATAACGTTGGGACTAATGTTCGTGCTGCTGTTACTGCTGATAGGCAATTTGCGATCCGTCGTGAAATGTAAACCTGCTAATATACCCGCCTTTCGTTTCAATTCCCAAGCTGTTTTTTCCATGTCATCAAGCAATCGCATGAGCGCGCTGGAACTGCGGGCAAGCGCGGCGCTCGCCAGCGTGTTTGGCCTGCGTTTGTTTGGAATGTTCGTCATACTGCCGGTGTTCGCGATTTACGCCGAAACGCTGCCCGGCGGCTCGACTCTCACGCTGGTGGGCATTGCCATTGGTGTGTATGGCCTCACGCAGGCGATCTTGCAGATACCGTTTGGCTGGTGGTCGGATCGCATAGGCCGCAAACCGGTGATCTATTGCGGACTCATTCTGTTCGCGGCGGGGAGTTTTATCGCTGCTGCCGCGCCCAACATTTATGTGGTGATCGCGGGCCGCGTGTTGCAGGGCGCGGGGGCGATTTCGGCGGCGGTGATGGCGCTCGCTTCCGACCTTACGCGCGAAGAGCATCGCACCAAATCCATGGCGATGATCGGTTCCACCATCGGCGTGGTGTTTGCGGCTTCGCTGGTGGCCGCACCGTGGCTTAACCAGTTGATCGGCGTGCCCGGTATATTTGCGCTGACCGGCGTGCTGGCGCTGGGCGCGATAGGGGTGGTCTGGCGCATCGTGCCGGCGGTAAGTGACGCGCCGGTTGCGCGAACCTCCAGTCTGCTGAGCGACCTTAAAAGCGTGCTTGCCGATCGGCAGCTCGCGCGCCTGAATTGGGGAATTTTCGCGTTGCACGCGGTGCTGATGGCGCTGTTTATCGCGGTGCCGTTTGCCTTGCGCAATGTGGGCATGCCGCTGGCGCAACACTGGAAAATTTATCTGCCGGTGATGCTGCTGTCGTTCGTGTTAATGCTGCCGGCGGTGATGGGCGCACACCATCCACGCCGCTTGAAACGCTGGTTCGTGGCCTCGGTAGCGCTGCTGCTGTCGGTGCAATTGGCGATGCCGTGGCTCACCGCAGAGCTCTGGGCTATCACCTTGTTTTTGTTGTTATTTTTCGTGCCGTTTAATGTGCTCGAAGCGATGTTGCCGTCGCTGGTATCGCGCATCGCGCCACCGCAATTGAAGGGCGCGGCCATCGGCGTTTATAGCAGCGTGCAGTTTCTGGGAACCTTCGCCGGTGCGGCTGCTGGCGGATTCTTGTACAGCCTCTGGGGCGTGCCAGGCATCGTCGTGCCGGGCGTAATTCTGCTCGCAATCTGGCTTATACTTGCACTGGGCATGCAAGCGCCGCCGCCGCGCGTAAATTCCAATGCGCCTTCGCCGCCAGTGGTGGGAGAGCCGGCACGATAATTTATTTGGGAGTTAAACATGGCATCAGTCAACAAAGTCATCCTTCTCGGAAACCTTGGCGCCGATCCTGAAACCCGCTATTTACCGAGCGGCGAGGCGGTCGCCAACATACGCATTGCAACCACCGATACCTGGAAGGATAAGAGTGGCGCCAAGCAGGAACACACCGAATGGCACCGCATTTCATTTTTTGGACGGCAGGCGGAAATCGCCGGAGAGTACCTGAAAAAAGGCTCGCCCGTTTATGTCGAGGGGCGCATTCGCACCCGTAAATGGCAGGACAAGGAAGGACAGGATCGTTATTCCACCGAAATCGTCGGTGACCGCATGCAACTGCTAGGCAGCCGTGGCGGTTCGGAAAACGTGGGGCGCGAACCCGCTGCGGCTAACGCTGGAGGTGGCGCCGCCACCGGTGAAAATCGCCCGGCTGCGAAGAAGGGCGGCGGTTTTAACGAAATGGATGACGACATTCCGTTCTAACAGCAGGTCTTCGATTTGCTCTGGCGACAGGCGCTTCTCGCGCATCAAATACAGTATTACGCCCGGGTCTATGGCACCACAGCGCGTGCCTACCATCAGCCCGTCCAGAGCAGTAAATCCCATGGTCGTTGCGAAGCTCTTGCGGTGGCGCAGCGCGCACAGACTTGCGCCGTTGCCCAGGTGCGCGACGATAACGCGACCGTCGGCGCGCGGCCCCAGGTACTGCGGCAACACGCTGGCAATGTGCTCGAATGACAGGCCGTGAAAGCCGTAGCGTTTGATGCCGCCGGCGGTGAGTTCAAGCGGTAGTGCGAAGTTTTGCGCGAGCGCATCTTGCGTGCGGTGAAACGCAGTGTCAAAGCACGCCACTTGCGGCAAGCTGGGTTGCAATACCATCAGCGCGCGGATGGCGGCGAGGTTGTGCGGCTGGTGCAGCGGAGCGAGCGGCACCAGACGTTCCAGTGCCGCAAGCGCCTTTGCGTCGATCAGTAGCGGCTCGCAAAAATGCTCGCCGCCGTGGACCACTCGATGGCCGGCGCCGATGAGTTGCCCGTCTTGATGCTCGAGGATCCGGCATTGAGTACGAGTATGCGTCTGTTCATGGATTCCCTGGCGCAGAAAACCGCGCAGCAGCGTATTATGCGCGACGCTTGCAGGCCTTGCGACAGGCGCCGGGCGCAATGCGTCAGTGTGCGCTAAGCGCTTGGTGTATAATACTTTTTTCAATTTCCGAGCCATTTTCAGAGCATCATGCCGATATACGAATACCGCTGCGACAGTTGCGGCTTCCAAAAGGAATACCTGCAGCGCATGAGCGACGCGCTGCTGACCGATTGTCCCGAGTGCAAGAAAGCAACGTTCAGCAAAATGGTCACTGCAGCCGGGTTTCAGTTGAAAGGCGGTGGCTGGTATGTAACGGATTTTAAAAGCGGCGGCAGTCATACTACCGGCGTTGCTAAAAAAACCGAAGAAAAACAATCGGACACAAGCAGCAAGACGGAGTCCGCCAAGTCCGATGCCGCGACCTCCGGCAGCGCTGCTGCAACGCCGGCGGCTGCGCCCGCTGCGTCTGGCACTGCCAGTGCTGCGAGCGCTCCGGCAACGTCCAGCAGCAGTTGAGTTGTAATCCGCACATACTCTGTAACGCTTCGGGCAGGCGCGCGTTAGCTCTATTGGCGCCGTGTCGGATGGCGAGCGCCTTGATGAATCATGAGGCTGCAAGAATTCCGCAATAAAATTCGCCCTGATGGTAGCTATTCGGCCTATAAGTCCGCAACTATTTCACTTTCGTTTCTATTGCCATGCCCAAGAAGAGTTTTTTTAAGCGTTACCTGCTGACCGGCCTGTTGATTTGGGTGCCGCTGATGATCACTCTGTGGGTGCTAAACCTGCTGGTGAGCACCATGGATCAAACGCTGTTATTGCTGCCGCAGGCGTTGCGCACCGAAAGCTGGCTCGGCATTCATATCCCCGGACTGGGCGTGATCCTGACGCTGGTGGTGGTGTTTCTCACGGGGGTGCTGGCGGCGAATTTCATCGGGCAAAAGCTGGTGTCGTTTTGGGAAGGCGTGCTGCTGCGCATTCCTGTGGTGAACTCGATTTACAAGGCGGTCAAGCAGGTCAGCGACACGCTGTTTTCGGGTTCGGGCCAAGCGTTTCGCAAGGTGTTGCTGGTGCGATACCCGCACCCGGAGGCCTGGTCGCTAGCGTTTCAGACTAACGTGCCGAGCGAGCTTACCCGCCATTTTTCGGCGGAACACGTCGCAGTGTTTATTCCGACCACGCCGAGCCCGGTCAACGGCTTTTATTTTTATGTCAAGCGCAGCGAAGTCATTGATCTCGACATGAGCGTCGATGAGGCGCTGAAATACATAATTTCAATGGGTGTGGTGACATCGGACAGCGCCAATGGCGGTGGCAACGGTAAGAATGGCAAAGGCGCTTCGGCGCAGCCGTTACCGCTGGTTTCTCCGGCGGCGCAACCCCGCGCGGCAAATGAATAATCTCCATTGAATTTTCAGGTCTGAACATGCGCAGCGAATACTGCGGGCTGATCAGCCGCAAACATCTGGGACAGGCGATCACGGTTCAGGGCTGGGTGCATCGCCGCCGCGATCACGGCGGGGTTATCTTCATCGATTTGCGCGACCGCGAAGGTCTGCTGCAAATTGTTTGCGACCCGGACAATCCCGTCACCTTCAGTACAGCGGAGACGCTGCGCAATGAATTCGTGGTGAGTATCGCGGGCAAAGTGCGCCCGCGTCCCGCCGGCACGGTGAACGCCAATCTGGTGAGCGGTGAAATCGAAGTGCTGGCGCAGTCGATTGAGATTCTCAATCCGTCGTTGACGCCGCCGTTCCTGATGGACGACGAATCCCTGTCGGAAACCGTGCGGCTTGAGTATCGATTCCTCGACTTGCGCCGTCCGGCGATGCAAAAAAATTTGCGGCTGCGCTACCGCACAGCGATGGCGGTACGTAACTATCTCGATAAACTGGGATTCATCGACATTGAAACGCCGATGCTCACGCGCTCCACACCGGAGGGCGCGCGCGATTACCTGGTGCCGTCGCGGGTGCATGCCGGTGAGTTTTTCGCACTGCCGCAGTCGCCGCAGTTGTTCAAGCAGATGTTGATGGTGTCGGGCTTTGACCGCTACTACCAGATCGTCAGGTGTTTTCGCGACGAAGACCTGCGCGCCGACCGTCAGCCGGAGTTTACCCAGATCGATATTGAAACATCCTTCCTGACGCAGGACGAAATCACCGACATGATGGAAGCGATGATTTGCAGCGTGTTCAAGACTGTGCTTGATATTGATCTGCCGCAGCCGTTTCCGCGCCTGTCGTTTGATGATGCGATGTCGTTGTATGGCTCCGACAAGCCCGACCTGCGCGTGCCGTTGAAACTCACCGAGCTGACCGACGCGATGAAAGATGTCGCGTTCAAGGTGTTCTCCGGCCCCGCCAATACGCCGGGCGGACGCGTTGCGGGCTTGCGGGTACCGGGTGGCGCGGCACTTACACGCGGTGAGATTGATGCCTACACCGCGTTCAGCAAAATCTATGGCGCCAAAGGGCTGGCCTACATCAAAGTCAATGATGTCACGCAGTTGAACGAGACTGGCCTGCAATCGCCGATCGTGAAAAATCTTTCCAGCGCTGCGCTAAAAGCGGCCGTCGATCGCACGGGTGCAGCTAACGGCGATCTGATTTTCTTCGGTGCCGACAAAGTCAAGGTGGTGAACGAAACACTGGGCGCACTGCGCGCGAAAATCGGCCACGAGCGCGGCTTCGCCGAAAAAGCGTGGAAGCCGCTTTGGGTGCTCGATTTTCCGATGTTCGAGTGGGACGAGGAAGGCCAGCACTGGAACGCCATGCATCATCCGTTTACCTCACCCGCGGCAGGACACGAAGACCTGCTCGAAGCCAATCCAGGCGCGGCACGCGCCATCGCGCACGACATGGTGTTGAACGGCTGGGAAATCGGCGGCGGCTCGGTGCGCATACACCGTCAGGACATTCAGTCCAAAGTGTTTACTGCGCTGGGCATCGGCGCCGAAGAGGCCGAGGCAAAATTCGGTTTTCTGTTAAAGGCGTTGCAATACGGTGCGCCGCCGCACGGCGGCATCGCGTTCGGTCTGGATCGCATTGTCACGCTGATGGCGGGCGCGGAATCGATACGCGATGTGATTGCGTTCCCGAAAACGCAGCGTGCGCAATGTCTGCTCACGCAGGCGCCAAATGTGGTGGACGAAAAGCAGTTGCGCGAGTTGCATATACGCCTTCGTACCGCTGGGACGCCTGCGGGGTAGGGTTGGAACGCCTGCGGGGTAGGTTGGAACGCCTGCGGGGTAGGTTGGAACGCCTGCGGCGTAGGGTTGAAACCGCGGCAGCGTAAGCATTGCGTCATCGCCCGCCGAAGGTTGCGCGTTAACAGCGCTAACAGGTAAATTCAGGTCATCGATTCGTGAAAAAAATAATCAATATAATCATATACTTAACAGTAATTTTTGCTGTGCTGGCAATGCCAGGGCCAGCGGCGGCACAGCGCGATAATGCGCCCAGCGCAGCGCAAGACCGCGTGCAATTTAGCCTCGCAGACGTCAGCGTCAAAGCCTTGCCGCCGGAAGCGCGCGAGACCTTGCAGCTCATTGAAAAAGGCGGGCCGTATGCGTTTGATCGCGACGGCATCGTGTTTGGCAATTTCGAAAAGCGCTTGCCGATCAAAGAGCGCGGCTACTATCACGAGTTCACCGTCAGGACCCCCGGCGTCAAGCATCGCGGTGAGCGGCGTATCGTCACCGGCAAGGGTGGCGAAAAGTACTATAGCGACGATCACTACAAAACCTTCAAACGGATAGTGCCATGAGCGCCAAAGTACCCGCAGCCGCCGCAGTAGCCATAGAGGCAAAACGTTCCGGCGTTTATCGCGCACCGGCTTCAGTGGACAGCATGCGCGACCAGGCAAAAAAAATCGGGCTCTTGTGGCTGGATTTACCGCTGCAAGCGGTGTCGGGGAAGCAACAATTTCTTGCAGTGTGCGCGAAGCAGTTAAAGCTGCCCTCTTATTTTGGCGGCAATTGGGATGCGTTGGCGGATTGTGTGCGTGACTTCAATTGGCTGAAAGGCGCGGGGTTCGTGTTGCACATCGCTGGCCACGAAAAATTCGCTAAAGCCGCGCCCGATGATTATGAAACTGCACTCGCCGTGCTGAGCGAAGCCGCTGCGTTCTGGAAAGAAAAAGGCACGCCATTCGTGGTGCTGGTGGACGGGGCCAAGGATTTGCCGGCGTTCTAGGCCGCTCAACGTGGCCTACAAAATCCCGATTTCCGTGTTAGTGGTTATCCACACCACCGACCTGCGGGTATTGCTGATAGAGCGCACCGACCGGCCCGGGTTCTGGCAGTCGGTGACCGGCAGTGTAGACGCCGAAGATGAGCCGCTGGAAGTAACCGCGATGCGCGAAGTGGGAGAGGAAACCGGGATCGACGCGCGGCTCTACCCGCTGCGCAACTGGAACAAGCAGAATCAATTCGAAATTTTCACGCACTGGAGCGGACGTTTCGCGCCCGGCACTACGCACAATACGGAGCATGTGTTCAGTCTGGAATTACCCGCGCCGCTGCCGGTGACACTGGCGCCGAAGGAGCATATGCAATACCTGTGGCTGCCGTGGCAGGAAGCTGCGGAAAAATGTTTTTCCTGGAGCAACGCGGCGGCAATCCGCGAGCTTCCCGAAAGAATTTGTGAAAACAAAGCGTTAAATCATAAAGCCAGCGGAAAATAGGCTCCATTCCAGTGCGCCGATTGTGCGTTCGCACATTAATGCACGGCCGGTTGCGGGAATTCAGCGGATGAGGTGGGCTGAATGTGATACCTTTCCCAGTTACCTCTGTGTTTTGCTATTGAAAAAGCGCATCGCAGGCGCAATTGAATGTTGAAAGGGCAATATGGAAAACACTGTCATAAGTCCGATCAAGTTTGACCGTTACAAGCCGCTGGCCGACGATGCCTGCCTGCCGCGCATCCTGGCCGCTAAAAAGACGCTCGGCAAACGCGCGGTGATTCTCGGCCACCACTATCAGCGCGCCGACGTTTACCGTCATGCCGATCTGGTGGGCGATTCGCTGGGATTGTCCAAGCTCGCCTCGCGCACCGATGCGGACTACCTGGTGTTCTGCGGCGTGCATTTCATGGCGGAAGTCGCGGACATACTGTCCAGGCCCACGCAGACTGTGCTCCTGCCGGACATGAGCGCGGGCTGCTCGATGGCTGACATGGCGAATCTGGCGAAGGTCGAGCGCGCCTGGCGTGAAATCGGCGAAGTGCTCAATCCCGACGAGTGCATCACGCCGATTACGTATATTAATTCGGCAGCCGATCTCAAAGCGTTTTGCGGCGAACACGGCGGCATAGTCTGCACCTCGAGTAACGCAAGGCAGATTCTGCAATGGGCGTTCGCGCGCCGCGACAAAGTGCTGTTTTTCCCCGACCAGCACCTGGGACGCTGGACCGGCTATTTGATGGATATCCCGTTGGCTGAAATGCTGGTGTGGGATCCGGATTTGCCGATGGGTGGCTTGACCGTGCAGCAGATCAAAATGGCGAAAGTGCTGCTGTGGAAGGGACACTGCTCGGTGCATCAGATGTTCCAGGCTTCGCACATTTTGCGCTGGCGCCAGCAGAACCCGACGGGTGCTGTGATCAGCCATCCCGAATGTAATTTCGAAGTGTGTAAACTTTCCGATTACGTGGGTTCCACCGACTACATCATCAAAACCATCGCCGCCAGCGCACCGGGCACGCGCTGGCTGGTGGGCACCGAGCTGAATCTGGTAAATCGCATTGCCGAAGAGTTCAAGCCGCAAGGCAAGGTGGTGCAGTTCATGGCGCCGACGGTGTGCATGTGTTCGACCATGGCGCGCATCGACCCGCAGCACCTGGCGTGGACCCTTGAAAACCTGGTGGCGGGCAAAGTGGTCAACCCCATCAAAGTGCCGCAGCGCGACGCCGATCTCGCGCGCATAACACTGGATCGCATGTTGGCGGTGTCCTAGAAAATTTTTTGATCCGGAAACGGCGTGTCGCGCAAGCGGCACGCCGTTTTTTGAGTGCGTTTGGTTGCGACATTGTCGTTTGCTTTTTCTGGATTAAATGAACAGCGCTCCCTCATCGGTTGTCGGGCAGGTGCGTGTCGCCACCTATAACATCCACAAAGGACTGTCGATATTCAACCGGCGCGTGGTGATTCACGCACTGCGCGACCAGTTGCGCGCGCTCGATGCCGATCTGGTTTTTTTGCAGGAAGTTGCCGGTCGCCACGACCGCCACGCGCGGCGCCATGGCAACTGGCCGCGTGAGCCGCAACATGAATTTCTCGCCGATCTGGTGTGGCCGGACCATGCCTATGGCCGCAACGCCGTGGACGACAATGGCGAGCACGGCAACGCGATACTTTCGCGCTATCCGATACTGCGCTGGGAAAATCAGGATGTGTCGTCGCACCGCTTCGAGAGCCGGGGACTGTTGCATGCCGAGATCGAAATCCCGGGCTGGCCGCAACCCTTGCATTGCGTGTGCGTGCATCTTGCGCTGACGGCACGCGGACGCGGTCGCCAACTGGAGCGATTGCGCCAGCGCGTCGAACGTATGGTGCCCGCCGCTGCGCCTTTAATCGTGGCGGGTGATTTCAACGACTGGTACTGGCGGCATCGCGCAACGCACGAGTTCGCACATCCGCTTAATATGCACGAAGTGTTCGAAGCCGATGGCGGCAGGCCCGCGCGCAGTTTTCCGGCGCTGTGGCCCATGTTGCGTCTGGATCGCATCTATATTCGTGGATTTCAGGTGTGCGATGCGCGTGTGCAGCGCGGGCGCGGCTGGCGGCACAGTTCTGATCACCGCGCCTTGACCTGTGAATTAAAGCGCCTGTAATCCGTGATTTTAATTGATCAATAACAAAATAATGAATTTGGGCGTTCTGCTGCCGGGCGGCTGCGCGTGAGTACTGTTCCGCAAACCAGCGACGCGGTAGACGCGGCGGCCGCCGAGCGCAAGCCGCTCACGCGCAACGAATGGCGCGTGGTACCCACACTGCTGCCGTTTTTGTGGGAATACAAGGGGCGGGTGGCGATTGCGTTGACATTTCTGGTCGCCGCCAAACTCGCCAACGTCGGCGTGCCGCTGCTGATGAAAGCGATCGTCGATGACCTGACGCCCGCGCAGCAGATACTCGCGGTGCCGTTTTTGCTGCTGGTGGCGTACGGCTTGCTGCGTTTTGCCAACACGTTGTTCGGCGAATTGCGCGACATGGTGTTTGTGCGCGTGGCGCAGCGTGCGGTGCGGCGCGTGGCGCTGAACGTGTTTCGGCACCTGCACAGCCTGTCGCTGCGCTTCCATCTGAATCGTCAAACCGGCGGCATGACGCGCGACATCGAGCGCGGCACGCGCGGCATTTCCACACTGCTCACCTTTATGCTGTTCTCGATCATTCCGGTGATCCTGGAATTTGTGCTGGTGGCGGCGGTGTTGTTCGCGCGTTTCGACTGGCGCTTTGTCGCGGTAACCTTTGGCGCGGTGATCGTCTACATCGCCTTCACCATATCCATTACCGAATGGCGCACCGCAATCCGGCGCCGCGCCAACGAACTCGATTCCGCAGCCAATACCCGCGCCATTGATAGTTTGCTCAACTACGAAACCGTCAAGTATTTCAACAACGAGGAGTTCGAGGCGAAGCGTTATGACGCCAATCTCATCAGCTACGAAGCCGCGGCGGTAAAAACCGAAGCGTCGCTGGGCCTGCTCAACATCGTCCAAAGCGCGGTTATCGCCATAGCCGCCACCACCCTGATGGTGCTCGCCGCTCAGGGCGTGGCCGCGAAAAACCTTACACTGGGCGATCTGGTGCTGGTCAATGCGCTGTTGATTCAACTCTACATTCCGCTGAATTTCCTGGGCATGGCGTATCGCGAAATCAAGCAATCCTTAATCGACATGGACCGCATGTTCCGGCTGCTCGAGGAAAACCGCGAGATTCAGGATCAGGCCGGCGCGCTGCCGCTAACCGATGGGCCTGCCACGGTACGCTTTGACAAGGTAAATTTCAGCTATGAACCCGAGCGGCAAATATTGTTCGACGTGAGTTTTGACATTCCGGCCGGCCACAAGGTCGCGGTGGTGGGACACAGTGGCAGCGGAAAATCGACGCTGGCGCGATTGTTATATCGCTTTTATGACACGGGTAGCGGCGCCATATACGTCAACAGCGCCGATATACGTGGCGTGCAACAAGGCAGTCTGCGCGCGGCGATCGGCATCGTGCCGCAGGACACGGTGCTGTTCAACGACAGTATTTACTACAACATTCATTACGGCCGCACTGAAGCCACACGCGATGAAGTGCTGGAAGCCGCGCGCGCGGCGCACATTCACGAGTTCATTGTCAGCCTGCCGGAAGGGTACGAATCGCCGGTGGGTGAGCGCGGACTCAAACTCTCCGGCGGCGAAAAGCAGCGGGTGGCGATTGCGCGCGCCATACTTAAAAATCCGCGCATCCTGATCTTTGACGAAGCCACCTCGGCGCTCGATTCCAAATCGGAAAAAGCGATACAGGAAGAACTCGAACGCATCGCGCGCGGGCATACCACGCTGGTGATCGCACACCGTCTGTCAACGGTGATGGATGCCGATCAGATATTGGTGATGGATCATGGACGCATCATCGAGCGCGGCACGCACCGTGATTTGCTGGAGCGCGCCGGCGCCTACGCGCAGATGTGGGCGTTGCAGCAGGAAGAAATTGAGAAGGGCGAAAAGCAGATTTAAGGGCTGGGTTTACGCGGCCACCGGCAGCGTCACCAGCGCGAGCGTACCCTGAGCGCCTGAACTCGCGAGCATCCGGATGCTGCCGCCGTGCTGTAAAAGAATTTCACGCGCGATAGCCAGACCCAGTCCGCAGCCTTCCACGCCGGTGCCCAGCACGCGGTGAAAACGTTCCAGCACGGCCTCGCGTTCGTGTTCGGGAATGCCCGGGCCGTCGTCTTCAACGGCGATTTCGAGGGTGTCAGGTGCGGCGCCTGCACTCAGGCGCACGGTGACATGGCCGCCGGGCGGCGTGTAACGGATGGCGTTGTCGATGAGGTTGCCGAGCATCTCGCGCAGCAGAAAATCGTCGCCGTTGACAGGCGCCGGCGCCCCGGCGCCTGCCATGCTCTCGAAACCCAGGTCGATGTCGCGCGCCAGCGCGTGCGGCACCCATTCCGTGGTGGTGGTTCGCACCAGTGCGATCAGGTCCAGTTTTTCCATCGCCTGCGTGCGTTCGGCTGAAGGTTCTGCGCGCGCCAGTGACAGCAATTGGTTGACCAGATGCGTTGTGTGCGCCGCTGCTGTTTGCAATTGGGTGAGGGAGGCGCGCACGGCTTCCGGCGCGGATTGCCGTAGCGCCAGCTCGGTCTGTGTGCGCAGTCCCGCGATGGGCGTGCGCAACTGATGTGCGGCGTCGGCGATGAAGCGTTGTTGCGAGGTTAATACGGCGCTCAGCCGATGCAGCAAGGCGTTCATCGATTCGATCAGCGGGCGCACTTCCGCCGGCACATGGGCCGCCGGCAGCGGCGACAGGTCGCGATGCGAACGTTGTTCAATCGCCTGACGCAACACCGACAGCGGCGCCAGCGCGCGGGTGACAGAAAACCAGATCACGATGAATGCGCACAACGCCACCAGTCCCTGCGGCAGCGCGAGGCCGAAGGATAACTCGCGTATCAGTTCGCTGCGCGCGCTTTGGTTTTCGACCACCTGCACGGTGACCTGTCCATGCACATCCTCGGTTTCCACCGGCAACTGCACGACGGCGACACGCACGCGTTGTCCGCGATACCAGTTATCGTAATAGTGAGTTTGCGCACCTTGCGTAGGCGGCGCGTGTCCGATGTCCGGTTCGCCGGTGATGAATTCGCGGTCCGGCCCTGTCACCATGTAATACAGCGGCCCGCTTTCGCGCGTGCGCAACATTTGAATGGCGACTTCCGGCAAATCGACATACACCCGGCCGCGCAGAACGCGCACCTGGCGGCCGATATCCAGCGCCGATTCCAGCAGCGCGCGGTCATACACCACATTGACATAGCGCTTGGCGATGTCGTAGTCGTTGTACGCGCTGATGATCCACAGGATGCCCAGTGGGATCGACACCCATTTCAGTACTTGCTGGCGCAGCGTTGTGCTGCCGCTCATGGAGCGGTTTTCTTCGGGTCCGGGTCCCGATCTTTTTCCAGCAGGTAGCCGAGCCCGCGTATGGTGCGGATCACCACACCGGAAGGCTCTATTTTTTTGCGCAGCCGGTGTACGCAAACTTCGATGGCGTTGGCGCCGACATCTTCGTCCCAGCCATAGAGTCTTTCGGCGAGTTGGTCTTTGCTGACCACCCGGCCGCTGCGCGTCATCAGGATCTCAAGCACGCCGAGTTCGCGAGCGGATAAATCCAGCGGATGAGCATCCACCGTGACCCTGCGGCCGGTCGTATCGAGATGCAAGTTTCCATTTATAATCAATGCATTACCACCAGAAGTGCCACGGCGTATCAGTGCCCGTACGCGCGCTTCTAGTTCCGGTAATTCGAACGGTTTGGTGAGGTAGTCGTCGGCGCCCAGATCCAGTCCGCGCACCCGGTCGTGCAGCGCGTCGCGTGCGGTGAGCACCAGCACCGGCGGTGTCGGCGAGCGGCGGCGCAGACGTTTAATCACTTCAAAGCCGTCGATGCGCGGCAGACCGAGGTCAATAATAGCCAGATCGTAAGTCTGCGTGGACAAGGCGTGATCGGCTGCTGCGCCGTCGTTTACGAAATCGACCGCATATTCGCCGCTACGCAGCGAGCGGGTTAACCCGTCCGCTAGAACCGGATCGTCTTCGGCTATGAGTATGCGCATGACGGTATTTTATACTATGTGGAATAATTTTGCGGGTGATGCGTAAGCGCTCGGTAAGCATACGCTGATAATTTCGGACACACAGCGAGTTAAGGTTAGCGTTGTCGCCGGCACTACGGAATTTAGCAAGCGCAGTTTCCTCCTCGGAGGCCGGTAGGTGCAGTTGTTTGTGCTAAGCGAGCGATTGTATGGCCTCTTTCTACTCCGCTGGGGTATTCCCTCAGCGGAGTTTTTTTTGCCTGTCGCGCCGCGCGCGGCTGCCGCGTTGCAGAGCCCAAAAGCCTCTCGTAAAAACTACTTGAAAAAGCCGCTGTAACCCTGTATTTTCAAGGGGTAATTTCATAAGTTTCCCGGGGAGAGGTGAGTGCAGAGGCTACTGCGAATATTACCCTTGCTAGTGCTTGCTTCAGGTATCGGCTTTGTTCTCGCCACACACCAAAGCCACGCGCAACAGCGCACAGCGGCGCCCAAGGCTGCGGTGGGCGCAAAAGCGGTTAAATCGGTGCCGCGGGTGGCGGTTCAGCAGAGAGCAGGCAACCAGCGTATCGTGCGGCGCGCGGCACCCGCGCCGGAGATCTTCAATCCTGACGTGCTGGACATTCAATCGACCGCAGCGCTGGTGGTGAATACCGGCGATGGCAGCGTCGTTCACGGAAAAAACATTAGCGCGGTTGCACCCATCGCCTCGATCACCAAATTGATGACCGCGATGGTGGTGCTCGACGCCAAGCTGCCGCTGGAAGAGAGCATCACGCTCACCGCAGAAGACCTCGATTTCATCAAAAATACCGGCTCGCGCCTGCAAATCGGCACCGTGTTGACGCGAGACGAAATGTTGCGGCTGGCGCTGATGTCGTCCGAAAACCGTGCGGCCGCGGCGCTGGGGCGCGCCTTTCCGGGTGGCATGGCGGCTTTCCTCACGGAAATGAATCTCAAAGCATTGTCGCTGGAAATGATGCGCACGTCTTTTGTGGACAGCACGGGGTTATCTAGCGGCAATGTCTCCACCGCGCAAGACCTCGCAAAGATGGTGACGGCGGCCTATCAGTATCCGTTGATACGCGAATATTCCACCGGCAACGGCTATGCGGTGCATGCGCTGAACGGGCGCGCGCTTGAGTTCAGAAATTCCAATGCGCTGATCGTCAGCCCCGATTGGAGCATCAATCTCTCCAAGACCGGCTACATTCGTGAGGCTGGGCGCTGCATCGTCATGCACGCCACCATTGCCGGCTCGCCGATTGTGATTGTGCTGCTGGATTCGTGGGGCCGCTTGAGCCGCGTGGGTGACGCCAACCGCATCAAGAAGTGGATCGAGTATCACGCCGGGCGCACGCTCGGCTAGTTGCGGCGCAATCGCCGGCGCTGTTTCAGATGCGCGCCGGCGTTACCTCATGTCAGATTCTGCGCCCTTCCAGTTTTATGATCTTCACCCCGGCGCTGAAAATTTTCGCGATGACGTACTGAACGGTCTCGCGCAGCCGCGCAAAGCACTGGCGCCGAAATATTTTTACGACGCGCGCGGCAGCGAGTTGTTCGAGGCCATTTGCGAATTGCCCGAGTACTACCCCACCCGCACCGAGCTCGCGATGATGCAGGCGGACGCGCGCGAAATGGCGCGCCTGCTGGGGCCGGATTGTCTGCTCATCGAATACGGCGCCGGGTCGGGCCGCAAAACCGGCGTGTTGATCGAAGCGCTGGCGCCTGCGGCGTACGTGGCCATCGACATCTCGCGCACCGCGCTGCAGCAATGCGCGGCTACGCTGGCGGCGGCGTATCCCGCGGTCAGGGTCGCCGCGGTGTGCGCGGATTATTCGCGGCAGCTTGAGTTACCCGAGATCGCCGGTATTGCGCCACGGCGGCGGGTGATTTATTTTCCCGGCTCGACCATCGGCAATTTCACGCGGCCCGATGCGCTCGGCTTTCTGCGCCACGCGCACGCGCTGGCAGGCGCGGGTGGCGCCATGCTGGTGGGTGTAGACCTTAAAAAAGACCCGGCGCGCCTGCATGCAGCTTACAACGATGGGCAAGGGGTTACCGCGGCGTTCAACCTCAACCTGCTGGCGCGCATCAACCGCGAGCTCGCAGGTAATTTTGATCTCGCGGGGTTTGCGCATCATGCCTTTTATGACATCGCCGAAGGCCGCATTGAAATGCATTTGCGCAGCCTGCGCGCGCAGCAGGTGAGCGTGGCAGGGCAGACCTTTCATTTTGGCGCGGGCGAAACCATGCACACCGAAAATTCCTGCAAGTATTCGGTGGAAGAGTTTCAGCAACTCGCGCGCGCGGCCGGCTTTACCCCCACGCATTGCTGGACGGATGCCGGGCAATTGTTTTCAGTTCACTACCTTTCCTGCTGACCGGATATTAGTTACGTAACGAACGTGAGACTGTCAAGCCGGTGCAGCGTGCGCCTGTGCGGCTGTAAGGCATGCCAATGTTCCGGATTGGACGGCCATTCAATCCGGATTGGACGAAGCCTTAATCCGGAGCGATCGAGACTTAAATCTGATATGGCCGACCCCAACGCCTTTTCTAAACGGCACGCCACAGCGCAGATTTTGTGTTTGTGACGATGAACTGACTAATTAAATTCACTGTGAATTGCATCCCTCTCCCACCGGGACAAGGGAACACTTGAAGCGGAGCAGAAGGACCGAGGGTGAGGGAAGGAAGTATCGTAGTGTTAGTCGTCACACTGTTTTGTAATTCTCAAGAATGCATTTCGGGAGCGGGAATAGCGCAAGTGGCATCCCGTCAAAAACAATAGCCCATCGCACACCAGTAGTGCCAATCCGCAATCGCCTCGCGCGCGGCGTTGTCGCCGGTAATTGCCTCAATCTGATCAAGCGGCACGCCAAGCGTGCGATCCGCGAAGCGAATCAACACAATCATCGTCCGCATGCAATCATCCTCGGGCGCCATGCCAAGCACCTCAACTTCCTCGCCTGTCTTCAAAGGCGAAACCTTGCGTGCCGCCGCGCACTTTGCACGGAACGGAAATTGAAGCTTGCCTTCGAGGTAGTAGTACCAACTCAACGCGCGTTCTTCTTCGCCGTAGGCATCGACGACGATGTCTTCCTCGATACGGCGCTCGCGGGCGGAGTTGGGGTTGGGTTTGGGGTGAGGCATTATTGGGGCTGCCCCAAATGGCACTTACTTAAGCAAGACAGCACATACTTGCAAGAGAATACTCCTTCTGCTCCGCTTCAAGTGTTCCCTTGCCCTTCAGGGCTAATCTGTGCGCACAACTTTGAGTGTGAGCGCCTGTAGCCCGGAAGAAGGCCATGGCTTTTCATGGCCGTATTCCGGGGAAGTGTGGGTGGATGAACTCGCGTGCTGTCGATGAGCCGTGCTTCTTGCCGCGATCAACGCGCGTCCGGGTGCCGCCAGGATGTGCCGAATGCCGGTAGTCAGTGATGCGCTTGTGCGGCGGCAGAAGAATGACGACACCGCGTAGCTGCGCGGACTCGCACAAGCGCGGATGACCGTCCTGCTAAACGCGCGCTGTGCGCGCCGATTTTGATTTGGCGGGCGCTTGTTCCGCCAAATCAAAATCGTTGCGTTTCAATCCGCGCCCCGCACGTGTGCGGGGCGATACACACTTCCACCACTGCGTCCGAGGGGCGCAAGTGTTGTTTCAATCCGCGCCCCGCACGTGTGCGGGGCGATACCCTGGACGCTGAGCGCATCGCATACGAGCGTAAATGGTTTCAATCCGCGCCCCGCACGTGTGCGGGGCGATACTTCCCGGGTGTGGTG
>CAMBCF010000050.1 GCA_945864585.1 Bordetella parapertussis
CTACGCGCCACCGGGCGAACTTGGATCTTCGATAGTGCTTCGTTTGTGTATACCGCCGATTCCATTCCGGGGTTTATGCCGGAAAGGTTTGGGGATGTCCAGCATCGAGCACTAACTCTTTGCTTTTGGTTAATATTATAGGGAGGACAGATCCACCCTTGTCCTCGGGCACAGCGGCTTGACATAGATCAATCAAAATGCCGGTAACTAACGCGCCACCGGCCGCAACGGACGTTGTTACTTGGCCATTTCAATCCCGATCACGGTAAACGCACCACCGATTTTCTCGGCGGAGAATTTTATTTTGTCGCCAGCGTTTACCTTGTCGAGCATTGCCGGGTCCTTGACCTGAAACACCATGGTCATTGCTGGCATGTCGAGGTTCGCGATAGGGCCGTGGCGCAGGGTAATTTTTTTTGCGTCTTTGTCCACCTTGCGTACTTCGCCGTCGGCAAGCACCGCATCGGTTTTCGCTTGTGCAACGTGATGGGCGGTGTGATCCGTGGTGCTGACGGCGGGCTGTTGCGCATAGGCCGGGGTGGCTAACGCGGCGGCTATGAGTACTGCAAGTTTCAGATGTTTCATATGTGTTTCCTTGTTGTGGTTATCGGTATTTCGGTGGTATTCATTTACGTCCGTAGCTGGCATAGGTGCTATAACGCCCATCCCCCCTTACCAGGAGCACATCGTAAGGGTCTTTTTCCGCGGCTTCCATGCCGGGAGAGCCGCGCGGCATGGCAGGCACGGCCAGTCCCAGCGCGCGCGGACGCTCGGCGAGCAGGCGCTTTAATTCGCGCGCCGGCACATGGCCTTCGACCACGTAACCCTCGATCACGCCGGTATGACATGAAGCGAGGGCGTCGGGTATGCCGAGACGCCGGCGATGGACGCCCGGATCGTTCACGGAAATCGGCTTCACCCGGAAGCCGTTGGCGCGCAGATGCTTGACCCACGCGCCGCAGCAGCCTCAGTCGGGGCTGTGATACACGTCGATAATCGCGGCCGGCGTTGCGACTGCCGCTGGTGAAGCTGCAAGCGCAGCAAGCGCTGCGACAAAGGTTCGTCTGTATATCATGTCATCATCTCGCGACCACCTTGATCTTACCCACCATGCCGGCGTCGAAATGGCCGGCGATCAGGCAGGCAAAATCGAAATCTCCGGCCTTGGTGAATTGCCAGATGATATCCTCGCTTTTGCCCGGCGCGACGTGCGCCATGTAAGGCTCATCATGCTCCATGTTTGGAAATTTTTTCATCTGCTCGGCGTGTTCCTTGAGGTCCTTCATGGTGCCGATGACCATCTCGTGCATGATTTTGCCGCCGTTCTTGGCGATGATTCGAATGGTATCCCCCTGATTAACGGTGATCTGCGCGGGATCAAAACGCATTTTGTCAGTCATGTGGAAGGTGACGGTGCGGGTGACTTTCTTCGGGTCTCCGGCTTTGCCGAACGCCTTCTCCTCGGATAACTGTAGCGCGGAGAATTTTCTCGCGTGCGGCTTTTCGCCGTGCGCATACGTGCTGGTCGATGCAATGCCCAGGATAATTGATGCGACAATTAGCGCATGTTTCATTGGTGTCTCCTTGAGTAAAGGGTGAAACGGTTTTGAAAAGTAAATCTGTTACAGATCACGAAGCGCGCGAAGCAGCCATAACTCCTGCGCAAGAGCAAGCACGCCCACGATTGCGGCTGCCAGCGCGCCGGCAATCAGTAAACAGACGACAGTTCTGTCGCATGCCGGGCAGCTGCAGGCGAGCGGCAGCAGCGCGAACAACCAACCTAGATGGGGCATCATCTTCTCCAAAGGCGTGAAGGTTTAGTGATTGCCGTGGCCGGAGGGTTTGCGCGCGCGCAGTTCGGCTGTTGGCGCGGGTGCGCGCGGAGCGGGTGCGGCTTCGGGGGCAGCGCGCGTGGCAACGGGCGCCGCACCGGTCCACTCGTAAGCCACCGTGCCTGGCGGGTGCTTGTACCAGCCGGGGTCCTTGTAATCGTTTCTTGCCAGACCCTCGCGCACTTTGACCACGGTGAACATGCCGCCCATCTCGAGCGGGCCGAACGGACCTTGCCCGGTCATCATCGGCAGCGTGTTATCGGGCAGCGGCATTTCCATCTCGCCCATATCGGCCATGCCGCGTTCACCCATCACCATGTAATCGGGAATCAGGTTGATGATTTTTTGTGCCAGGCCGCGATGGTCGACGCCGATCATGGTCGGTACGTTGTGGCCCATGGCGTTCATCGTATGGTGCGACTTGTGGCAGTGTATCGCCCAGTCACCCGGCGCGTCGGCGACGAATTCAAAGGCGCGCATCTGGCCGACTGCGACATCGATGCTGACCTCCGGCCAGCGCGCGCTTTTCGGCACCCAGCCGCCGTCGGTGCAGGTGACCTCAAAATCGTAGCCATGCATGTGTATCGGGTGATTGGTCATAGTGAGATTGCCAAAGCGGATGCGCACGTGATCGCCTTGTCTGACCACGAACGGATCGATGCCGGGAAACACCCGGCTGTTCCACGACCACAGGTTGAAGTCGAGCATGGTCGCGATCTTCGGCGTATAGGCGCCAGCGGCGATATCGTAGGCGTTGATCAGAAATACGAAATCGCGGTCCACTTTCATAAAATTCGGATTTTTCGGGTGCACCACGAAGAATCCCATCATGCCCATTGCCATTTGCACCATCTCGTCGGCATGCGGGTGATACATGAAGGTGCCGGACTTTTTCATCTCGAATTCATAGACGAAAGTCTTGCCCACTGGGATCTGCGGCTGATTCAGACCGCCCACGCCGTCCATGCCGTTGGGTAGCAGGATGCCGTGCCAGTGGATAGTGGTGTGCTCCGGCAGCTTATTGGTGACGAAGATCCTCACCTTGTCGCCTTCGACGCATTCGATGGTGGGGCCGGGCGACTGGCCGTTGTAGCCCCACAAATGCGCGGTCATCCCGGGCGCCATCTGGCGGCGCACCGGCTCGGCGATCAAATGAAATTCCTTCCAGCCGTTGTTCACGCGCCACGGCAGCGTCCAGCCGTTCAGGGTAACGACCGGATTGTAGGGACGGCCGTTGGGCGGATTCAGAGGCGGCTGCGTGTCGGGTGTGGTCTGCGTGGGCGCTTCCGGTACCGCGCCTTGCGCGGCGCGGCTCACCGTGGCGGCAGCCAACAAGGCGCCCCCGGCGGCACCGAGAAAATTACGACGTGAGTTCATGGTTTGCTCCAAAGAATTGTTTAATGGCCGGGCTCAGCATCACCGGCGGCCGCTGGTGAGCCGCCGCCGATACGCATGCTGCCAGGCGATTTGCCGGTGAGCGCGAGATTGAGGCCGGATTCGGCGAGCCAGAAATCGCGGTGCGCTTCGATATAGGCATTGACGCTGGTGATCTGCTGGCGCGCGTCGGCGAGCAACTCAAACACGCTGATCAGCATGCCGTTGTAGCGCAACAGATTTTCCTCAGAAATGCGTTTGCGCAGAGGTACGATCTCATCACGGTAGTGACGTGCGATGTCGTAGGTCGTGCGGTAGGCGGCATACGCTTCGCGCACTTCGGAGCGTGCCCTGATCGCGGTGTCGGCGGCGCGATTCACCGCCTGCATGTAGGTGTGCTCGGCACGCGCGACACGGGCGCCGCCCCAGTCAAAGATCGGCAAACGCAGTTCGATCTCATAGCCCGTCTGGCGCTGCGTGCCACTTTCATTGTTGTGCCGGTAGCCTATCTCCAGCACGTTGAAGAATCCGGTGGTCTTGACCAGTCCCATGCTAGCTGCGATGTTTTCCGCTTCCTGCATTGCGCCCAGAACATCAAGGCGTTGTTTCAGCGCATGCGCTTCAAGATCGGCGATTTCGCGCGTGGCCTTGGGCAGCTCGGGCAACCGTTCGGGCAGCGTAAAGCCAATATCATTGCCCCACAGCCCCATCAGCCGCGTCAGACGCTCGCGCTCGGCAACTGTCATCAGTTTGACTCGCGCAAGCTGGGCAGTGACTTCGGCATAAAACACCTGCTCGCGTGCCTGATCAAGCTTGCTGAAGTTGCCCACCGCAGCCATGCGGCGTGCCAGTTCAGAACTGGCTTCTGCCGCCATTTTCACCTGTTCGAGAAATTTGACGGTTTCGCGCGCCGCTACGGTGCTGAAGTACGCCCGGCGGGTGTCGGCGGCTACCTGCAGCGTTTCCGCGGTAACGCGCCCCTGCGTAAGCGCGAAGCGCCGCTTTTCCAGCTCGGTGCGTATCGGCATGGTGATAAGACCTAGCACATTGAACAGAAACGTGCGGTCGATGGATATGTCGGCGCCATGACGCAGGCGCTCAAAGGTAAAGCCCGGATTGGTCAGCCGCCCTGCCTGCACCAGATCCGATTCTGCGATGCCCAGTTCAGCATAAGTGGCTTGTAGCCCGCGATTGTTGATCAAGGCGATCTGCGCGGCCGAGTCGGCAGTGAGCGGACTGGCCAGCAGTTGCCGGACTGTTGCCTGCACCGCTTCGGCATCCTTGTCGGTCTTGATCCACTTCACCTCCTGCGTCAGGCCGCGCTGTTTCACTGCAGAGCCGACAGCGCCAAAGCCGCCGTCATCGGAAAACGTCGCACAGCCGCCAAGGAACAATACAGCCGCGGCGACCAATAGCGTTCGTAGATGTGTCGTAACTAATTGTTTTGATTGACTCATTTCTTCATTCCTTCATGGCCAGCGCCGTGCATCATCTGCGGCGGGGCTTGCACCGATGGCTTGGGGCCAGGGGCTGGCGCTTGAACCGCTGGTTTCGTGGCACCCGTTGCGCTATGTCCGGCTGCGCCACCGAAGATGCCGAGGTGACCCCCGACACGGGCAGCCTCGTCGTTGACCTCGCGCCATGGCGCGAGTTTTTCGTCGCGAAACGGCGCATAGCCGGTGAAGGCCGACTCGTACTTTACGGCAGGTACTGCGGCGCTGGAATTGGTGGGACTAAGCCCGGTCGATCGCTGCTGCGCGGTGGCCGCGAATGGCGCCAGTGCGACAAGGCAGTACAGCAATGCTGCAAATCTGAATTGCATGGTGATCCTCGTTTTCGGGCGCACAAAGCGTGCGCAAAGCAAATGGCGTGCGCAAAGGGGCGCACACCCAGCTCACTGGGTCAAAACGGGATCAGGTTCGGGGCGGGCGCAGCAACTGTTCAGGAAAGAACAGCGGCGGGGTAATGGAAACTTGGTTTACGCAGACAAACGGCATATCCGGCGCCGTCAACACCGCCACTGAGGGCGCACCGGTGTACGCAGGACTACAACAAAAATCTCCGGCCGCGTTGCTGGAAGGGCTGCCATCATGCTGAGCAGTCGCGGGTGCGCTTGTGGCGTGCTCATGCACCACACTTTCAGCATGGTGCTGGGCGCCGGCGATGGCAGATGTTTGCTGCTCGTCGGGCAGGCAATGGAATGGCATCAGCACCGCCGCTAGCCCCTGCAAGGGCAGAGCCAGCAGCAGTACCATTACCAACAATTTGCGTACCGATTTATGCATATTTATCTAGCGTATCAGACTCTTATCTAGCAAGCAATACAATACTACTGACCATGGACAAGGGTTTAAAAGAAAAGTTTTACATGTCGATTGTTATTACTGGCATCTATGCAATTGTCGATTTGGCTCTTGCAGCTTGCGCGTGACCCGTATGATCCGGAAAGCTGATTAATACGGTTAGTCCCGCGCCCTCGGGGCCATCCTCTAACTGAAGACTGGCGCCCAGCCTTTCGGCTGCCCGTTTGGCGATGGCAAGCCCAAGACCTGCCCCCATGTTGTCCGGCGCGTGATCCGCACGAAAAAAACGGGAAAAAACTTTTTCGCGAATAGCCGCTGGTATACCAGGCCCGGAGTCGCTAATTCGAATTTGCGGTGTCGAATGTTGATGGTTGACTTGGAGTGTAACTACACCGCCCACCGGGGTGTAGCGCATGGCGTTATCCAGAATGTTACCCCATTGGAAAAGGCTCAGCCCTACGAGCAAGATGAGCGCCTGCTGGTGCAGGAGGGAAGGTGTTTCCTGATGGCCACAATCTTCAGCCTTGGCTCCCTTACCGTAATCGCGCGGCCCGGAGACTTCTGGTATGCCTGGCTTGCTGGAGGTCTTGCTTTCTCGGTGGTGTTCGTACCTGCACGCCCAATACTTGTGATGGCATGGCACGCGATACGTCGGGGCATCACTTAGGCTGACGTCACGGCGGACCAGCAAGAACGATTTTTACTCAAGTGCCTGATGTCGTGGCATGGCGATCCCGATTGAACAGACGGTACAGTACGGGCAACACCAGCAGCGTCAGCAAGGTAGCGGACAGAATCCCGCCGATCACCACGGTCGCCAGCGGTCGCTGCACCTCGGCCCCGGTGCCGGTGTTGAGCGCCATCGGCAGGAAGCCCAGGCTTGCCACCAGTGCAACCATAACAATCGGGCGCAGGCGCATCAGCGCGCCGGTCTCGATCGCCTCATCTAGCGCCATGCCTTGAGCGCGGAGATCGCGGATGCACGCCACCATCACCACGCCGGTGAGGACCGCCACGCCCGACAGCGTGATGAAACCGATTCCCGCTGAAATGGACAGAGGAATGTCGCGCAGCCACAGCGCTGCAATGCCCCCGGTCAGCGCGAGCGGCACACCGCTGAATACCAGCAGCGCGTCTTTCGCCGAATTGAATGTCATGAACAACAGTCCGAAGATGAGTAGCAGCGACAGCGGCACCACCACCTGCAAGCGCTTGGCTGCTGAAGCAAGCTGCTCGAACGTGCCGCCGTAGCCGATCCAGTAGCCGGCGGGGAGCTTGACCTCGGTGGTGATGCGCTCCTGTGCTTCTGCCACAAATGAGCCCAGGTCGCGGCCGCGCACGTTGGCGGTTACGACCACACGGCGTTTGCCGTTCTCGCGGCTTATCTGATTCGGCCCCGGCGCGAGATCGAAGCTTGTGATCTCGCCCAAGGTGACGTAACGCGCGCTCGAACTGCCGTTCTCCGAGCCGCCCGGCAGCGGCACGGGCAAGCGCTTTAGCGCGTCAAGGTCGGTGCGCAGATGCTCGGGCAGACGCACAATAAGGTCGAAGCGCCGGTCACCCTCAAAAATCTGGCCGGCTTCCTTGCCGCCTACTGCGATCTGGATGGCTTCCTGCACCCCGGCCACATTGAGGCCGTAACGGGCGATCTTTGGACGATCCAGCTTCACAGTGAGCACCGGGAGTCCGCTGACCTGCTCGACTTTGACATCGGCGGCGCCGGCTATTGCTTCGAGCACCATACCAATGCGCTCGCCGGTTTTGAGCAGCACGTCGAGGTCATCGCCGAATACCTTGACCGCGACGTCGCTGCGCACGCCGGAGATCAACTCGTTAAAGCGCATCTGAATCGGTTGCGTGAACTCGTAGTTGTTGCCCGGTATGGTTTCTGCCGCTGCCTGCATTGCGCGTACCAGATCAGCCTTGGAACGATTCGGGTCGGGCCACTGCGAACGCGGCTTGAGCATCACGAAGTTGTCCGCGACATTGGGCGGCATCGGATCGGAGGCAATCTCGGCGGTGCCGATTTTTGCGAACACCCGCTCGACTTCGGGAAATGCCTTGAGACGCTTTTCCAGTGCGGTTTGCATCTCTATCGCCTGCGTCAGGCTGGTGCCCGGAATGCGCAATGCGTGCAATGCGATGTCGCCTTCATCGAGACTGGGAATGAACTCACTGCCCATGCGCGTGGCGAGCAGGCTGCTCAGTACCACGATCACGGCTGCCGCCGCGACCACCGACGCCTTGTTCGCCATGGCGAAACGCAATGCCGGGCGATAGGCGCTGCCCGCCCAGTGCATCAGCCGTCCTTCTTTTTCCTCCACCCGCCCGGAGACGAAAATCGCAACCGCAGCGGGAACGAAAGTTACCGAGAGCAGCAGCGCGCCCAGCAGGGCGACCACCACGGTAAACGCCATCGGGTGAAACATTTTTCCTTCAACCCCGGTCAGCGCGAAGATTGGCAGATTGACCAGTATCACCACGAGGACACTGACCAGACTGGGTATGAACACTTCGCGTGTCGCCTCGAATACGGTCTCAAAGCGTTCGCCGCGGTTCAGTAGTCTGCCGAGGCGCTGCTGTTCTAGCGCCAATCGCCGTAAACAGTTCTCGACGATAATCACCGCGCCATCGACAATCAGGCCGAAATCAAGCGCCCCTAGGCTCATCAAATTAGCGCTGACCTTGTTTTCGACCATGCCGGTGATGAGCAGCAGCATCGACAGCGGAATCACCGCAGCGGCGAGCAGGGCGGCGCGCCAGTTACCGAGCAGTGCAAGCAGCACTACCACCACCAGCAACGCGCCTTCCGCGAGATTGATGGCGACAGTCTTGATGGTGCGCTCAACCAGTGTGGTGCGGTCGTAAACGGTTTTCGCCACGACACCTTCGGGCAGCGAACGATTCACTTCATCCAGCTTGGCCGCGACGCGCTTTGACACCGTGCGGCTGTTCTCGCCCACCAGCATGAACACCGTGCCGAGCACCACTTCCCGGCCATCCTCGGTCGCAGCACCCGTGCGTAACTCCTTGCCTTCCAGCACTTCAGCGACATCCTTGATGCGCAGCGGCACGCCGCCGTCTCCGCGGATGACAATGTCGCGGATTTCGTCCAGCGTCGTCACCTGTCCAGGCGCACGAATCAGATACTGCTCGCCGCTTTTCTCGATGTAGCCGGCGCCCACATTGGCGTTGTTTTTCGACAACGCCTCCATCAGGTCATGGAAACCCAGGCCATACGCGACCAGCTTCACCGGGTCGGGTGCGACGTGAAACTGCTTGACGTAGCCGCCGACGGTATTGACGTCGGTAACGCCTGAAAGGTTGCGCAGTTGCGGCCGCACGATCCAGTCCTGGATGGTGCGCAGATCGGTGGCGGTGTAGGCGCTGCCGTCGGGCTTTTTCCCGCCGTCCTTCGGCGCGACGATCCACATAAATATCTCGCCCAGCCCGGTTGCGATCGGTCCCATGGCCGGCTTTGCGTCCGGCGGCAACTTGCTGCGCGCTTCCTGCATGCGTTCATTGACCAGTTGGCGCGCGAAATAGATATTGGTGCCGTCCTTGAAGATTACCGTCACCTGCGACAGACCGTAGCGCGACAGCGAGCGTGTCTGTTCGAGATTGGGCAAGCCGGCCATTGCGGTTTCGATGGGAAAGGTGATCCGCTGCTCAGTCTCCAGCGGCGAATAACCGGCCGCCCCGGTGTTGATCTGCACCTGCACGTTGGTGATGTCCGGTACCGCATCGATCGGCAGGCGCTGGTAGTTATAAGCGCCCAATGCGGCCATGCCAAATACGCTAAGCAGCACGATCCAGCGGTGCTCAATGACGATCTTCAGAATTTTTTCCAGCATGTTGTTCATACCCCTTAATGATCGTGGCTCGCGCCGGCCTTGCCGAGGTCGGCTTTCAGAATGAAGCTGTTGGTTGCGGCATAGCTCGCGCCGGGAGCAAGGCCTTTGACGATCTCCACCCGCTTGCCGTCACTGCGCCCGAGTTCGACGGGGCGCGCCTCGAACACGTCGCCGAAACGGGCAAAAACGACCTTCCAGTCGCGCAGCGTCTGAATCGCCGCCACGGACACCGCCACTGGCACCTTCGTTTCGTCCTGCACGACTTCCACGGCCACAAACAGGCCGGGCCGCCAGCGTTGCGCGGGATTGCGCAAGGTGATGCGGGCTTTCGCGGTGCGCGACTTTTCGCCGACCAGAGCGCCGACGTAGGCGATGGTCCCCTCCGCCGCAGTGTCGATACCCGACGCACGTACCGTGACCTTTTGTCCCAGCTTCACGGCGTTGAGATCGTTGGGATAGATGGTTACTTCGGCCCACACGGTAGTTAAATCAGCGATAACGTAGATGTTTGCTTCTGCGCCGACGGCTTCTCCGGTAGCGACCTTTTTTTCGATCACTACGCCGTCTATCGGTGAACGGACTTCAAGGCGTGTCAGCGAATTTTCACCCTGGCGCTGTAACGCGGCGCGCGATAATCCCAGTGCGAGCAGCTTGTGTTCGGCATTGCGCTGCGCGATTTCCGCTTCGCTCAGCGCGTGCCGGCTCGCAAGGTAGTCCTGTTCGGCGGAAATCTTTTCTTCCCACAGGCGCTTTTCACGATCAAAGGTGGTGCGCGCCAGCGCCAGCCTTTGCTGCGCGGCCAGATATTCGCTCCTCAGGTTGCTCAGTTCCTGGCTTTCGACCACCGCGAGAACATCGCCTTGTTTGACGCGGTCGCCGAGGTTTTTTGCGGCATTCACCACTACGCCGCCAAGGCGCGGCACCACGCGCACCAGACGATCCTGGTTGAACTGGATTTCTCCCTGCAATTGCAACAGGGAGCGGATTTGCGCGGGACCCGCAGCTTCGATCTGGATGCCTGCGGAATTGGCGGTGGCGTCATCCATGCGCACACGGCCCTCGATCTGCTCGTATTCCCAGTTGTATTTCTGACCTTTGTATTCGGCAGCGACCTGTATCGTGAACGAGTGCGGCTCGATGACCTCCTTGTCGCCGCGCAGATAATCCTGTTGCGCGGCGAAATTTATTACTTCAGTGGTTAATCCTAACCTATTGATTTTAATTGATAATTTAATATCCTTGGGTAAAGCCGGCTTGCTGTTTTCAAACGCGTAGACGCGAAATTCCGGCGCTACGCCCTGCTCGAAGATCGTTACTTCGACGGCAAATTTGCCGCTCGATAACAGACGCCCGCCGTGAGTACCCTTGGGACTCTTGACCGGCTCGGCCTTGTTTTTATTTTCGTTCTTGTCCTTGCGCGCGTGGTCTGCATGATTTTTGGCGTCCGCGTGCGGTGCTGCCTTCGCATCATGGCCATGCTCGTCCGTGCTTTTCGGCGAGTGGCCGCTAAGCATGATGAAAAGCCCCGCGACGATACCTGCGGCAATAATCACCAATGTCGCAATAGTTGTTTTCTTGTTCACGCTATCTCCTTGTTCCTTGTGCTTGCTATCGTTTGTCTGCGTTCTGCGCCGGCGCGTCCAGCGGGCCGCCGATCAGACGCTCGATTTCATTCAGACCGCGGTGGTAATCCGCAAGCGCTTTGAGGTGTTGCGATCGCGCCTGAAACAACGTGCGCTGGGCGTCCAATACGTCGAGAAAACCGAATTTTCCGAGTTGGTAACCCTTGGTCACGCCCTCGTAGGCGCTGCGCGCGCCCGGCAGAATGCTGGTGCGCAGCATGTCGATCTCGCTGCGTAAGGCGCTCAGGCGATGAAAGCTTTGTGCAAGTTCGGTCTGCACACGGCTTGCCGCCGCGCGCTGCTCATCCACCGATTTGTCCAGACGGCGATTGGCTTCAAGGATGCTGCCGCGGTTTTGATCGAATACCGGTAGCGGAATCGAAAATCCCAATAGATAGGCATGATCGTCAAACTGGCTGAAACGCCGCCAGCCTGCGCTCACTGTGATGTCGGGAACCGCCTTGGCTCTTTCAACTTCGACGCTCGCCTGACGGCGCGCGATTTCGCTTGACCAGCGTGCGAGGTCCGGATTGTTGCGTACGCGTTCCATCAGACGTTGGTAATCCGGAAGAGCGCCAAATGTTTCGAGATCCGCGTCCGCGCTGCGAAACCGTGGATTCGGGTTGCTCCACATTAAAGCGAGGCGCTTGCGCGCAGCGGCAAGCTGGCGCGTCGCCTGTTCACGCTCGATCTGCGCGCTCGATAAGGCCAGACGCGCCTTGGTTTCCTCGATCGGTGAGACCTTGCCGGCAAGCACGCGCTTGCCCACGGCGTCGGCAACCTGCTGTGCCAGTTGCAATGATTCCCCGGCAAGGGTTTGTCCCTGCTGTGCCGCAACGACGTCGATGAAGAATTGCGCTACCCGTGACAGCACGTCGATGCGCTTGGCTTCGTAATCCCAGTTCGCAAGGGCGCGTCCGGTTTCCGACAGCTTGATGCGCGCCGCGCGCTTACCGCCCAGCTCGATCAACTGCCCGATCTGGATGGTGGCCGCGCGATCGCCATCGTTGCGCAGGCGGGCGTTATTCAGGTTTTCCCCTGTCACGTCGAGGACAGGATTCGGCAGTGCTCCCGCCTGCAGTATTGCCGCCTCGCTGGCCCGCAACTCATGAGAGTAGGCAGAGAGTTCCGGATTGTGCTTGAGCGCCAGCGCGAGTGCCTGACGCAGTGTCAATGGGGATTCCGATTCCACCGCGGCACTGTCCGGCTGGCTGGTGAACGTCACGCTCGTTCCTGATACCGCAGCTGCATCTGCAGCGTTGGCGGCAGAATGAAAAAGCGTCTGTAAGCCGATTGCCGCGACGGCCGCAACCCGCGGCCATGGTTTTTGAAATGTCATGCTGATCCCTCACGAACGCACCGTGGCGCAAGGACGCCGTTACGGTGCGGAATGAAAAAAAGGAATGTGCTGCGGCATGCCGCTTGCGCACGCACTGGCCTTCAGGAACAGGCTCAGCCCGGTCGGGCGTTGCTACAGCACAGTGGGATCAGCAGTTACCGCGGTGGGCGGAAGGGCAGGTCGGCCGTATTCCCGAAAACAGGGTAAACATAGGAAATAGGCAGTGAGCAGGGCGAAGCCGGCTGTATTGCTAACAGGTCTGATGCAACGTAGTCATGAAAAAAGTGGCTGCCGTGGCTATCGTGTTTGATTTGTTCGTTGGCAGGTTGGTCTGGAACGGAGCCCTGGGCGCTTGCGAGCGTGTGTCCGTTGAATGCCGCAAAATGGTTTCTTTCGTGTTCTATCCAGTCAAAAGGGACTGCGATACCCGCGCTCGCCGCGAAAATATTCGCGACAAAAACCGCCAGCAGTAAATACACTAACCGCGATTTAATGCGCAACACGTGACGGAATACGTTCATACGATGAAGTATAGCAGAGACGGTTCAAGTGATAATGGTGAGGCGAGCTTGTAATGCGCGGGAACGTATGAATATCATGACGGTACTGAGCCACTTCATACTGCGTACTGCGGCGGCGGCATTGACATTATTCTCAATCCACCTTGGGCGGCGTAGCGGCGTCGTTACGGCCGCTTGCCGCAAAGCAGCCCGCGGCGATCATCAAGACCGCCCCCACCGTGATGAAACTATCGGCGACATTGAACGCAGGCCAATGCCAGCCCCGCCATTGGAAATCCAGGCAGTCCACGACAAAGCCGCGCACCAACCGGTCGATGATGTTGCCGACCGCCCCGCCCATGATCAGGGTGTAGGCCGCTGCTTCGAGGCGGCTTTCAACGCCACGCTTCAGCAGCCAGACAAGCGCTACACATACGCCGATGCCGAGAACCGTAAAAAAATAGCGCTGCCAGCCACCGGCCACTGAGTGGGAGCAAATTAGCCGCTGAGCAGCCCTTCGTGGGTTGCGATTCTTGAGAAAACAGCGGGGCTTGAGGAAATTTTCGTGCGGTTGACTGCGGGTTGTGCGATTGCGGAATCACCGCTATTGTCACCGGCTAACCTGCGCTACATACGCCCCAAATCCTGTACTGCGTCGATTACCATGCCCGTGCCGATCGCGATTAGCAGAATATCCGCCGCGACCCGCACGTAACGGTGGCCTGCGGGCCGTACGCCAATCTGCACGACCAGCCTTGGCGGCAGATCGTAGAAGATTACATCGCGTGGAAGAGGCCTGCCCGCTTGCCATTTCTTCGCCTGACCGGGCGGCATGCAGCCGTTGTTTTTCTTGGCAAGGCCGGGAGAGCAGAATCCGCGACTATGTTCCTGCCCATAGTATTCGCGCACGTAAACGCGATGCTGATCGACAAAGTGTACGGCTCCTCTGGGGGTCGCCCCACCTCTTTCGCGATTTCCGCGATCATCACCGCGCGAATTGTCCTGACGGTGTTCGACCCGTTCGTTCCTTTCGTTGCCCTTGCCCTTACCTTTGTCCTCCGGCTTGTCCACCAGCGCCGGGCTGGCCGCCAATGCTGCGGTGATCAGGAGGGCGGGCGTGCGTCCGGTCCAATTCAAGGTTTTATTCATGATCTCTATCCTCTAAGCGAGCAACGCTCTCAGCAAACCAAACGCTCTGACAGCCTTACAAGTTGATCTGAATTTTCCCGTAATGTACCCACGCGCGAAATACAGCGATAGCAGTGGTGCAGTTAGCACTGACGAAACAATCCGTAACTTATTGTTTAAAAACAGATGCTTATAGAATGAAGATTACTGGGGCCGATGCTTTTTCTGCCAGTCAAGCCCGTCGCCTCAAATACTATAATCCCGCGACGCGTCATCAGCACCAACCCGCACCGCCTGCCTAATGGTCGCACGGGTCAGTGTCGGCGCAAATAATTCGATGAAGTCATAACAATACGACCGTAGCTCGACGCCACGCCGGGTCGCCAGCCGGGTGACATTGCTGGCGAACAGATGCGCGGCATCAATGGCGCGCAGGTCGCTATCCATTCGCTCATCGAAGGCCATCGCGGCGATGATGCCGATGCCAAATCCTTCACGCACATAGGTTTTAATCACGTCTGAATCGAGCGGATAAATCCACTACCGATGGTTCGAGGAAAACGGGGGCGCTGGCGTATGGTGCATCGTGGTTTCCGGTTCGTTCAACGTTCGTTCAGGAGCCGGCGCAGATCACTGATCCTGTCGGCTATGCTCATTTCGTGAGGCACGTAAAGCCGGGCGCGTCCCCGTCGGTCGAACACGTAAGAGGCAGCGGTGTGATCAACTGTGTAATAGCCTCTCCTGCGGGGTTCATTGCGGACGTAGAACACTTTGAACTGCTCCGCTACTTGTTTTAACGCTTCTTCCGAAGGTACCAGGCCGATGAAGCGTGGGTTAAACGCCGACGTATATTGCGACATGAGCTCCTGCGTATCCCGCGCGGGGTCGACCGTGATCATAATGACTTGTACCGCATCGGCATCCGGCCCGAGCTGCTTCACGGTCTCGGCCAGCGTTTGCAGCGTCGTTGGGCAGACGTCCGGGCAACTGGTAAAGCCGAAAGTCACAATGACGAGTTTGCCGCGAAATTCGTTAAACTGCCTCGGCTTGCCGTTGTGGTCCGGCAACTCGAATCCGCCGCCCATGTTGTCTGGCAGATCGAATCCGCTGGCGATAGCGCTGCCGGTGATGTCGGTGGCCTTGAATGGTGGCGGTGACGGGGAACATGCGAACAACGCGAGCAATAGCATTGCTGCTGCGGTTATTTTACGCAGCATCGGCGCGGGAGTTTTCATCATGACATTCGGCATGTAGATTCAAGCGTGCATCCTACGGCAGGACCCGCTGCAGAAACCCCACCGCGACCACACAAGCGAAGATCACCAAAGGGATCACAGCCAACCCCCATGCCAGCCTGCCATTGCCGGTGTTCGGGGAAGATAAAACGGGTTTCGAAACTAAGCCACGTCGCCCGAGCGCATCCAGCCGATCCTCGCGCTTGCCCCAATGCCGCATCACGATCAGTATCAGCACGCCGAACACTACTCCGCCGGGGACCCACATAATAAGTCCTCCGAAGCGCTCGTCCAGAAGCGCGTCGAGGCCCCACAGCCTGCCTTTCACGTCGTAGGCGGGGTAGAGCACGGACGACTTGAACGCAATGTAAGCGCCCAACGGGGTGCTGCCCGCAATTGCCGCCGAGGCCATGACCACGCGCATACCGTAACCGGCGCCGACCGGCGCAGGACGCGGGTCGAGTACCCGCCAGAAGAAGAACAACGCCGAGACCAGCATCGTAACGTGCATTACATAATGCACAGGCACATCGATTACGGCCAGGTTGTGATACTTCGGCAAGTGCCAGAAGTAGAGCGCGCCGGTCAATACAAAAGTCGCGACCACCGGATGCGCGAGGAAGGCAAACGCTGCCTGGACTGACCGGCTCACGAGCAACGGTGCGAGTACGTGCTCGCGCATCGCGCCCGGCATGCCAGCGACAAGCAGTGTTTGAGGCGCTGCCAGCAGGAGCAGCATGGGGCCTAGCGCGCCCAAAAATAGATGCTGAACCTGATGCATCATGAAAGAGTGATCCGCGAGCGCATCCAGCGGCGACTGCAATGCAACGAGCAGCACTGCAAGTCCCGCAAAAAAACTCGCGTGACGCCACCCAGATATCGAGGCTGTCCGGCCGTATCGCCGCGCCCAGCCCGCGAGGTAGAGCGCTGCGGCGATCAATACGCCGGCGATGATCTCCGGTTCAAACGGCCAACGCGACCAGGGATTCGCACTTACTCCGCCGTCGGTGTGTGCCCAAGCGATTTGCGGGATGCACACGAGCGCGGCCACCCGAGCCAGAATGACCAGAAGCTGGCAACGCGCCCACAGCGAGACCATCTCAGGCGACCTTGGCGCGCAATAGCCGTAGCCCGTTGGAAACCACCATGAGGCTCGCACCCATATCCGCGAATACCGCGAGCCACAGGCTGGTTTGTCCGGTGAAAGTCAGCGCAAAAAACACTACTTTGACGCCGATAGCCAAAACGATATTCTGCCAGAGTATCGCGGACGTTTTGCGGGACAGGGCGATGAATTCGGGCAGCTTGCGCAGATCGTCCTGCATCAGCGCGACGTCTGCGGTTTCAATCGCGGTGTCGGTCCCTGCAGCGCCCATCGCGAACCCGATGCTCGATTTGGCGAGCGCCGGCGCGTCGTTTACGCCGTCGCCCACCATGCCGACCGGCCCGCGTTCGAGCAGCGTGGTAATGACAGTCAGTTTGTCTTCCGGCAGCAGTTCACCCCGTACGTCGGCGATGCCAACCTGCTTGGCGATGCCCTGCGCGGTCTTCACGTTATCGCCGGTCAGCATAACGGGTGTGACGCCGAGCGCCTTGAGCGATGCGATTGCTTCACGGCTGCTATCGCGCACCGTGTCCGCTACCGCCAGCACCGCAAGCGGGCCGTTCGCGTTGCACAGCACGACTGCGGTCTTGGCCTCGGCTTCGAGGCGATCCAGAGTGCGTTCCACTTCCGCAGTACACTTCCCGAGTTCCTCGATCAAACGATGATTGCCGATGGTGTAGGTCTGGCCGTCGAGGTCGCCCTTGACGCCGCGTCCGGGCAGCGCCTCGAAGCCGGTCACGGAAGCATGAGGGTGATTCCCATAGCCGGCGACGATGGCTGCCGCCACCGGATGTTCGGAGAGCGCATCGAGGCTGGCTGCGATTCGCAGCACTTCCTCCCGCGTCGCGGCGCCGAAGGGGATCACATCGGTCAGCAGCGGCTTGCCGTGCGTGAGCGTTCCGGTCTTGTCGAGGGCCACCGATTTCAGCAGCCGCCCCTGTTCGAGATAGACCCCGCCTTTGATGAGTATGCCGCGCCGCGCGGCGGCGGTCAGTCCACTCACCACGGTCACCGGTGTGGAAATCACCAACGCGCACGGGCAGGCGATGACCAGCAACACCAGCGCTTTGTAAATCCAATCGAACCACGGCGCGCCGAACGCGAGCGGCGCCACCACGGCCACCAGCAGCGCGATCACGAACACGAGCGGCGTGTAAACGCGCGCGAACTGGTCGACGAAGCGCTGCGTGGGCGCACGCTGGCTCTGCGCTTCCTGCACCGCGCGCGCGATGCGGTCGAGCATGGCGGCGCCCTTGGCTGCGCTGACACGAAATTCGAGGACGCCGCGCTCGTTGATGGTGCCGGCAAACACCGTATCGCCACGGCGCTTTTCAACCGGCATGCTCTCTCCGGTAATCGGCGCCTGGTTGACCCATGACTGCCCTTTCACGACCGCGCCGTCGAGCGCCAATCGTTCGCCGGGCTTTACGCGCACCGTCGCGCCCACCGCCACGCGGTGCGCGCTCGTTTCCAGCCACGATCCATCGGCCTGCAGCACCGTGGCCGTCTCCGGCGCGAGCGCCATCAGTCCTCGAATGGCGTTGCGCGCGCGATCAAGGCTCATCGCTTCGATCATTTCCGCGAGGCCGAAAAGCCAGATCACCACCGCGGCTTCCGGCCACTCCCCGATCAGCACCGCGCCGATCACGGCGACCGTCATCAGCAGATTGATGTTGAGGGTGAAGGACTTCAGCGCGATCCAGCCCTTCTTCAGCGTATGCAGCCCGCCTGTCAACACAGCTATGATTACCAGCACGCCCACGGCGATTGATGTTTCATTGCCGGTGGCGTAGGCCGCTACTTCCGCTCCAATCGCCGCTGCGCCTGCTACAGCCGTCAGAATCCACTGCTTGCGGGACACCGCGGGCGCTGTTGCCGCGGGACTAGCCGCTGCCGCAGTATCCGGCTGCTGGAGCAACGGTGCCATGCCCAGCCCCGTGATAGCGAACGTGATCGGCTCTACGTTATCCAGGGTGTGCTCGACCTTAAGCACGCGGTCCATCAGGTTGAATTCAAGCGCACCCACGCCCGCGATGCTTCCGAGTGCTTTGCGCAGCAGCGCTTCCTCGGTCGGGCAATCCATCTGCTCGATACGGAAAATTGCGCGGTTTGCCTGCCGTACGCGATCCGGCACGGCGGCGGGCGATGGCGCTTGCCCCGAGCGGCAACCGGGTTCGCATTTTTCCACAGGAATGCCTTATCTGCTTAATTTGAATCGCTATTGGAAACCCTGTAGCCGCTTCATGGTCAAGAGGTAAAATAGTGTGAAAGGAGATCAGCCATGCGTATTGGAGAACTTGCGGCGGCTACTGGTGTTGATGTCGAAACCATCCGCTATTACGAGCGCGAAGGGTTGCTTGCGGCGCCTGCGCGGCAGGCGAACGGCTATCGCGCTTACGGCACCAGCCAACTGGAGCGGCTGTCGTTCATACGGCACTGCCGTGCGCTCGAAATCCCGCTTGCAGAAATCCGCCGTTTGCTGGAATTCGCTGCTCATCCTGAGGCGGAATGCGGCGACATCGACCGCTTGATTGACGAGCAGTTGCTCAAGGTGCGGGCGAGGTTGAAGTCTATGCGGGCGCTGGATCGGCAATTGGCTGAACTGCGCAAGCGCTGCGACGCGGAGCATGCGGTGGGCGAATGCGGCATCCTGCACGAACTGGTTGCGGCGGCGCATGGCGAGGCTTGCGCGTGTCACGGCGACGCGCTGTCCATTGCGGCAAGGAAGCGGAAATGATTGACTTCACAAAAACCGCCGGTTTGTTTTTGTTGACTGCAGTCGCGGAAATCGCAGGCTGCTATCTGCCGTACCTGTGGCTGAGGCAGGACAAGCCCGCATGGCTGTTGATACCGGCGGCGTTGTCACTCGCGCTATTTGCGTGGCTGCTTACACTGCATCCGTTTGCAGCCGGGCGTACCTATGCGGCATACGGCGGTGTTTACGTCGCGGTCGCAATCGGCTGGTTGTGGTGGGTCGAGCGCATGCAACCGACGCGCTGGGATTTGATCGGCGCCGCAGTTACGATTGCGGGAATGACCATCATCGTATTGCAGCCGCAGCGTGTTTGACCATTTACCGCAAATTGCCGGTATGTCCGAGCGAATAGCGGCCGGGCTGCGGCCATACCGTCAGCCCGTGCGGTTCGCGGCCCACTTTGATCTTGTCGACAGCACCCGATGTAGTGTCGATACGGTACACCTCGTCGTCGTAGCGGCCGGACAGCCACAGGTATTTGCCATCGGCGCTGAGGTTGCCCATGTCGGGACTGCCGCCGCCGGGGACCGGCCAGTTCTTGATGACAGCGCGCGTCGCAAAGTCGATCACGGATATGCTGCCTTTGCCCTTGAGTGTGCCGTGAACCGTGTTACTGCCGCGATTGGCGACATAGAGCAACTTGCCATCCCGGCTCGGATAGAGCCCATGTGTGCCGACGCCGGTGGCAATAAAGCCGATCTGCTTGAATGATTCACCGTCGACGATGTGCACCCCATCGGCCATCATGTCGGCGACGTAAAATATCTTGCCGTCGGGTGATGCGCGAATATCCTGCGGCATGCCGGGCGTGGTACAGATCAGCGCACCCGGCTGGCTCGGGTCGGGAATTTTCGCGGGTTTCTTGCCCGCCTTGGCAGACTTGGCGATGGCCGCCAGCGCATCGGGCCGGTCGAAGTACTGGCTCAATTTAATGGTGTCGACGACGCGGCGGTTCACCAGATCGATTTTGGTGATGGAGCCGTTGAACTCGCAGGTGAACAAGGCGAATTTGCCGTCGATGGAAAAATCGGCGTGATTGATGCCGGCACACCTTGGGGTTGCGATCGTATGCTGCATCGCCATGGTAACCGGATCGCGAAAATCAAGGCGCTTGTAGGCCTCGGCCACGATGATCGCGGACTTGCCGTCCGGCGACCAGTAGATATTGTAGGGATCATCCACCGGGATGGATTTACCCGGCTTGCCGGTTTTTGGGTCTATCGGCGTCAGGCTGCCATCGGTGCGTCCCTCAGCGTTGTTGGCGACCCATAGTTTGCGTAGATCCCACGATGGCACCACATGCTGCGGGTTGATGCCGACTCTGAAGGTGTCAATCACCTTGAGCGTGGCCGGATCGATCACCGATACCGTGTTGGCGGCCCGGTTGGGCACGTAGACGCGTTCCAGCGCGCCCGCCACTGCGCCGCTCATGCGGTCGGCGGCGGTCTCGCTGTACAGATTGCTGGGGTCGGGAACTTCCGGCATGCCAGGTACGGTCACTACGCGCACGGCAGACGCGGGGGTCACAGCACCCTTGGCCACTGGCGGTGCGCCGGTCTGGGCCGCAACCCACCAGGCCATCGCTCCCATTCCGGCGAACGCAATCACGAGGATTGGAAATTTCTTACGCATAGTCCCTGAACCTCAATGTAAACTGAATCGAATGAATAACCTGTGTTGTCTGCACTTGCCGCAGCAGACGCACTTTAACATAGCGCTTTTTCTGAATACCGGCTACGCCTGTACCTTCAGATTCAGCATCATGCCCTGATCTTCATGCTCAAGATTATGGCAGTGAATCATGTACACCTGATCGCCGATGAAGGGGTGCGTAAAATCGATCGCGATGCACGCGGTTTCGCCCGGCCATACCAGCACGGTGTCTTTCCAGCCGAGGTCGCTGGCGGCGAGACCCTTGGCGTTGACGGCGAGCGCTTTTTGCTGCGCCGGGCTGCCGATGCGCTCAAGTATCTGAAACTGAAAGCCGTGGATATGAAACGGGTGCGGCATACTGGCTTCGGCATTTTTGATATTCCACACTTCGGTGGCGCCGCGTTTCACGGTGATCGGCGTCTTTTCGGACTGATAGGTGTGGCCGTTGATGCGCCACACCATCTTGACGTGATCGAGGTGGATCATGCGCGGCGAGGCGCAGTTGGCGGCGATCGGTATGATGCGAGACAGCGTTGCGGGCAGCGCACGCGAGTACGCTTCCTTGCGCCGCACGTGGATGCGCAGGAGTTCCATCGCCACACCGATTTCGGGGATGTCGCTTTTATCTTTGGCTGCGGGAGGTGCAGCAGCTTTTTCTTTGTCGCCGCCATGCAGGGCGTGAGCGCCCTTAGCCTCTGGCTTCGCATTCTTCTCCGCCGCCTTGGTGTCCTGCGGCGGTGCCGCGGGTGTTTCCGCAGCCGGCGACCCATCTTCGTTTTCCATTGGGTCGAAGGCCACGCTCACCAGTGCGATGGTGTCGCCAACACGCGCGCTGCGCAGATCGAGCAGTACGTCGATGCGCTCCGCCGGAGAGAGGAACACTTCCTTGATTTTTTGCGGACTGTCGATCAGACCACCATCGTTGCCGATCAATTGAAAATCCAGCAGTTGTTCGCCGCTGCGCTCATTTCTGTGGAAGGCGAGCTTGTAAAGGCGCGCATTCGATGCATTGAGCACGCGAAAGCGATAGAGGCGCGTGGCGGCCTCGAAATAGGGGCGTGGCGTCCAGTTCACCAGCACCTGCGAGCCGAGAAAGCCGTCGGCGCGATCCTCGTCCGTTGGATTGAACACGAGCTGGCCCTGCGCGTCGATGCGCCGGTCGTGCAGCACCAGCGGTATGTCGGTTTCACCGAGCTTAAGATCCAGCGCTTTTTGAAGTGCGAGTTCTTCGTCGTCCTCGACAATGAACAAGCCGCCCAGCCCGAGATAAACCTGCTTGCCGGTGAGATGATGCGGGTGCGGGTGATACCAGTAGGTTGCCGCCCGATTGGGCACCATAAAACTGTATTCGTAAGTGGCGCCGCCGGCGACGGCGTAATGCGGATGGCCGTCGTTGTTGCTATCCACCGTGAGTCCGTGCCAGTGAATAATGCTGGTCTCCGCAATACCGTTCCACAGCGTGGCACTGATCTTGCCACCGCTGCGTAAACGTATCAGCGGATTCAACAGGCGCTTGCCCTGGCTCTCGACTTCGTAGGCGAGCAGCGCCGCCGGTTTGCCCGGCACGATTTCCTGCTGCACGGACTTTGCCGCGAGCGTGAAAGCACCGGTGACATCATGCACGCCATACAAGCCCTCGGCGCCGGGCACGCCGGGTACACGCAAGCGGTTGGGGAAGGCGGCGTCGGGTGTGAAGGGTGGAGATGCTTCGCTGGTGACGCTCGGCTGACTGCGCCACCACGCGATGCCGCCGGCAATGCCTGCGGCGGCGCCTGCGCCTGCAATTAGTGCGGTTCTTCTGGTGGTCATGAATGCTCTATCGGAGTGGTTTGACGATTGTGAAGGTCGAAACCAAACCCGTCAGGGGATGACAGAGGGGTGTTTTCCTTTCTGCCTACTTTTTCCGGGCGCGATACTCCTTAATTGCTTTTTCCAGCTTTGCGAACTCATCACACGGCAACAGGCAGATATTGCGCAGCGCAGTGAGATGCTTTTCCGCGTTCGCAAGGTCGCCCACCATCAAGTACCCTTCACCGATGTATTCATGCGCGCCGCGGTGGCGCGGGTTGAGTTCTATCGAGCGTTTGTAATATTTGAACGCAAGATTTATCTGCTTGAGATTGCGGATGCTGTGGTTTTCATGCGATGTCCGGCAGCGGTCCCTTATCTTTGCGTGTGACAGCATGTAGCCCGGAAGAAGGCCATGGCTTTTCATGGCCGTATTCCGGGGAGCTGTGAGTGGCTGGACTAGCGTGCTGTTGATGCGCCGCGCTTCTTCCCGGAATACGTCCTGCGGACTCCTTCCGGGCTACGGGAGATAGGTGCATAGGTTAGCCCGGAGGCAGAGTGCAGCGAGGGCGGCGAAGCCGGGAGCGTCGAGTCCCCGCCCGAGCGCGGAGGTTCATGGGTAGAAAAGCAAGGCGGCAATACTTGCAGTAAGCTCGGTTTACCGCTGCGCCACGTAAGCACGTGCGCGCGCGAGTTCCGGCCGCGACGAATCGGCATTTTTCGCCAGCGCCATCAGCCGGTTGTAATTGCCGGCGGCTTTGCGCTTGTCCCCAGCCGCGTCGGCCGCACGCGCAATGCCGTAGATGCTGCGATAGCGATTGGGATAGGCTTTCAATGCCGTTTCAAATTCGCGCAGTGCGGGCGCGGCCTGGCCGATTTCGAGCAGCAGTTCGGCGTAAAGCTCGCGCAGCGGATACAGCCGGTTTTCCATCGCTCCATGTTTCACGCTGCCGTCTTCATTGTCGGCGGCGCTACGCATGAAGTTTTCAGATTGTTCCCTGTTGCCTTCCGCGAGTGGCGGGTAGTCATAGGCGTGTATAAGGAAATGTACGACGCCGGGATGTTCGGGATTCTTTGTCAGCAATTTTTCGAGAATTTCGGCGGACTTGAGTTGATTGGTGTACTTCACATCATTCTTGGGCGCGGTGGCCTGAAGATTCAGCGCATAAAATACCCACGCCTCGAAATCATCGGGATAACGTTGTGTCAGTTGCTCGGTGGCTCTGCTGTAAGCAAGCAGGCGCGTGTTGACCGGCACCTTGTCGTGATCACGGTAGTAAGTGGAGATTGCTTCGATGTAGTCGCGCTCGCGCTCTGTCTTCGCGCCGATGCTGCGCGCTTTTTCCAGCGCTTGCCACGCAGCCTCGGCGTTTTTACGTTGCGGCGGAGCTGACAGCGAGTTGCCGAGATAATCGAGTGCGATGCCCCAATAAGCAATCGCGCAGTTTGGATCCTCCTTCAGCGCCGCATCGAAAGTTTTGCGTGCTTCGCCGAACCAGTAGGAGTGCAGCATGGCCACACCGGTGACAAATTGTGCGTGCGCCTTGGCGTTGCACGAAGTCGCAAAAGTGACTTTGCCGAGTTGATCTTTTTTTTCATGCGCCAGCGCGCTGCCTGAGCCGAGCACTAGTGTGGCGCATGCTGCCGTTGCGGCAGCCAAGAGATGGCGTAAATTCATGGCGTTCTCCCGTTTGATTAGCGTAAATGTTTGCGTGAAGTCTGCACTGCCGCTGGTGCGCGCGTCAATTGCCAGTGCGGTGTTGGTATAGCTGCGTGAAAGTATCGTAACACATTGTTTTTAAGGATATTTTATGACGCAGGATGATCTTTCTCCGCCAGATCCCAAAACAGCCCCGTCATCATCTGCAGACCTTCACGCATGATCGAACCCAGCGCGTGTTCGTTCGGCGCGTGCTGCGAACAGCCGGCATAGGAGTGCGGCACCCAAAGCGTGGGCAGACCCAGCGTTTCCGAGAAGCAATCGTTGGGCAGCGAGCCGCCGATGTTGGGCAGGATCGCGGGCGCAGCACCGGTGGTGCGGCGTATCGATTCCGCTGCCAAGCGCACCCATGCGTTGTCGGGATTGAGGCGCGTGGCCTGCATAAAACTCTTGCGCGCCATGCTGATTTCCACGCACGCATACTTGTTGGCATCGAGATGTTTGCGCAGAATCGGAATGAAGGTATTTGCATCGCAGCCGGCGACGAAACGTATCTGGCAGGTCGCCACCGCTTTGCCGGGAATCGCATTCACCGGGTTGTCGGGGTTGCCGGTGCGAAAGGCGAGTATCTCAAAGGTGTTCCAGGCGTAGAGTTTTTCCGCCGCCGAAAGCCCCGGCTCACCCCACCACGGATCGATTTGCGGCTCGTCGGGTTCGGGCGTGGGCTGGCAGTCGAGCAGCGCTTTGCGTATGCTGTCAGGAATACTTTCAGGCATAAGATCGCGCACCAGCACTTTGCCTTCGCGCGTGACGATGCTCGCCAGTGCGTGCGCCAGCACCACGCCGGGATTGGCCAGCAGCCCGCCCCAGTTGCCGGAGTGATGTGCGCCTTCGCGCAGCTCAACCGTGAAATTCAGATTCATGCAGCCGCGCGAGCCCAGATACAGCGTCGGGCGTTTCGCCGATAAACGCGGGCCGTCGGAGGCAATCAACACATCGGCTTTCAATCGCGCCTGGTGCTGCTCGCAAAATTGTTGCAGCCCCGGCGAACTCAGTTCCTCGCCGGTCTCCAGCATGAACTTCACATTAAAGCCGAGTTTGCCGCGCTCGGCAAGCACAGTTTCCATCGCGGCCATGTTTACCGAGTGCTGGCCTTTGTTGTCGGCGGTGCCACGGCCATAGTACCTGTCGCCTTCCTGTTTCAGCGTCCACGGCTCGATGCCGCTACGCCACTGATCTTCGAGGCCGCGTATCACGTCGCCGTGGCCATACATCAACACGGTGGGCAGATGAGCGCCTTCGATGCGCTCGGCCAGCAGTATCGGCCCTACGCCCTCGACCGGGTTGGGCAGAATCTCTGTTTTGAATCCCATGCGTTCGAACGCGGGCGTGATCTCGTCCTTGAGATACACGTCCATATAGGGCCGGCTTTCGGGTATTTGGCTCTCGGTGCGGATGGCGACGCGCCGCGCGAGGTCGGCGATGAACTGGCCTTCGTCAAAGTGACGGGTGGCGCGGGAGATGGCGGATTCGCGGGTCATGGTTTTGGGGCTCCAGTGGTTATGAAAACGCCACGGTTTTCAACCTCAAGCGCGCGGCGTTGCGGGACATTGCAATATCCAGCGTGGCGATGGTATCAGCGCCAATTTCAAGCGCTGCGGCGAGGTGCAGCGCGTCGCTTGAACGCAAGCCGTGCGCCGGCGCCCGAACCATTTTGGCTGCTTGCGCAAAGGTTTGCCTGCTCACCGGAGCCAGGCGCAGGCCTGATCGGCAAAACGCCTCAAAGCCACGCCATGCAGCATTCGCATCTTTGGCGCTAAGTGATCCAGCGCGAACTTTGATGGATAATGCGCTGGCAAATTCAGTGATGATCCAATCCGACGACACCACGGACTCATCGCATGCGTTGAACCAATGATCTATCAGATCGCTGGAATGCTCCGTTACGAATAGCGGCAGCGCCGCGCTGGTGTCGAGGTATATCATCAACAGTGAGTCGCTAAAATCAGTAGCGGGACTCCCGGCGCATCTGTTCGATGACAGGCTCGGACAGCGGCATGTTGTGCCGCAGCCTGCGCAGCCGCTGAAGGAATGCGGGCTTGTCGAATGGCTTGGCCGGCGTGAGCGTAATTTTACCCGCCGGGGTGATTTCGGCCTCGACACAATCTCCGGGACGCAGGCCGGTGGCTCGAATGCATTCGGCTGGCAGCCTAACGGCCAGGCTGTTGCCCCATTTAGCGAGTTGAAGTCTCATGCTTTTCTCGATGTAGATACATAGATATACATGAGTCTAACAGGCTGTCGGGATTTGGCAAACGCGCGGGTACTATTGGGGTGCGGGCAGATTTCGTCAGTAAGTCATTACGGCTGAGGAACCTCAGCTTAACGCATTGTTTTTATTCAAAATGTTTCCTTCGCTGGGGGGGGGGGTAAAATTAATTCCTGGTTCCCCGTAACTTCAGGAGGATGCAATGAAGAATCTTCTCGCATTTATTGCCGTGCCGCTGCTCGCCGCCATCGCAGCCGCGTCTTTCGCGCAGGGCGTGGAAAGCCCACCGGAGTGGGCCTACCCTTAAGGACTTGTTGGCCAAGGCGATCAACGATTCTGAAGTGCAAGCCGCGGCAGCATACTTTTCGTCAATAAAACCCAGATCGATTGTGCGCGTCGCGGAAGCCAGCGACGTTCCCAAAACCTATGTTACCGGCTTTCATTTGGCTGCCGTTACGACAGGAGAAACGGAGCCGATCGGGCAGCGCATCATCGAAGTGCCGAATGACCTGGAACAATTTATCAACAGAGATACTCGCGCAAGCTTCACAGCCTACGTTCCGGAAGGCAGCATCAAAAAAGGTCAGGCGCTTGCCGCCGATGGCGGTGGCGGCAAGACGGTGCAATGCGGCATTTACCACGGGCCCGGCCTGAAAGGCCTGGGGCCGATACCGCGTATTGCAGGTCTCTCACCGAGCTATATCGTGCGCCAACTCTATGACTTCAAGCATGGCGTCCGGGCTGGCACTGGCAGCGCGCTGATGATGCCGTCAGTTGAAAAACTCACACTCGATGACATGATAAATCTTTCGGCGTACGCGGCGTCGCTGGCGCCGTAAGATTGCGGCCCGAAGGGGATTGATCTGTAGCGTGCGCCGTGCGCACGACTCACGCGAGCAGAATATGGTAACGGACTTTGACACAATCGTAATCGGTGGCGGGCTGGTTGGCGCAGCCGTCGCCTATGGTCTCGCGCGCCGCGGCCAGAAGGTAGTCGTGCTGGACGAAGGCGACATCGCGCATCGCGCGTCGCGCGGCAATTTCGGGCTGGTGTGGGTGCAGAGCAAAGGTTTTGGGGTGCCGGAATATCAGCGCTGGACGCGCGGCTCATCCGAGGTGTGGGCCGGATTCTCCAAAGACCTGCTGGATGAAACCGGCATTGCCACGGGTCATGAGCGGCCCGGCGGTGTAACCCCGTGCCTCAGCGAAGAAGAATTCGACAAGCGCCGCCGCTTGATGGAGCAGCTTCACGCGGAGGCCGGCGAGACCCAATTCGAGTATGAGATGCTGGATCACGCGACACTCAAAAAACTGCTGCCGGTGATCGGGCCGCAAGTGGTGGGCGCCTCGTACACAAGCTACGATGGCCACGCCAATCCGCTCTACACGCTGCGCGCGCTGCATGCCGCTGTGCTCAAGCGGGGCAGCCGCTACGTGCCCAATGTGCACGTCAACCAGATCAACGCGGCGCCCAATCGTTTTTCGGTTACCGCGCAGGGGGAAATCTTTGCCGCGCCGCGTCTGGTGCTGGGTGCGGGTCTCGGCAACAAGGCGTTGGGCGCGCTGGTGGGGTTGAATGTGCCGGTGCGGCCGCTGCGCGGGCAGATCATCGTCACCGAGCGCGTGGCGCCGGTGCTGCCAATGCCCACGCTGATGATCCGGCAAACGGTCGAGGGCAGCATCATGATCGGCGAATCGCGCGAAGAGGCGGGCTTTGATGACGCCACCTCGCCGGAAATCATCCGCACGCTGTCCGCGCGCGCGGTGAAAACTTTTCCGTTCCTGCGCGAGGTGCGCATCGTGCGCACCTGGGGCGCGCTGCGCGTGATGGCGCCCGATGGCCTGCCGATTTATGAACAGTCGCGCGCGTTCCCCGGCGCCTTTGTATGCACCTGCCACAGCGGGGTGACGCTGGCCGCGGCGCATGCGCTGCAATATGCGCAATACGTGATCGATGGCGCGTTGCCGCCGGAACTTACGCGGTTTTCCACGGCTCGTTTCGATGTTCGCGCTGCTGCCTGATACGCCGCAAGCGCGGCTCACGGTCTACATCAACGGCTCGCCGGTTGCGGTGCCCGCTGGCTTTACCGCGGCTGCTGCGACCTTGCTGCTAGGGGCAGGCGCGACGCGCACTACCCCGGTCAGCGGTGCGGGCCGCGCGCCCTATTGCATGATGGGCGTGTGCTTCGAGTGTTTGATGGAGATCAACGGCGAGCCCAATCAACAGGCCTGTCTGGTCACAGTTAGCGAAGGTATGCGCATCGATTTTCAGCGCGGCAAACGCGCGCTGGGTGGCGCATGAGCAGTGCGGCCTGCGATCTCGCCATCATCGGCGCCGGCCCCGCGGGCATGGCCGCTGCCGCGGCGGCGTCTGGATGCGGCTTGAGTACCGTGGTGCTCGACGAACAAGCGGAACCCGGCGGGCAAATTTATCGCGGCATCGAGCGCCTCGCCGCGACGCGACCGCTGCATCTCCAATGGCTGGGGTCCGACTATGCCGCCGGGCTCGAACTCACGCGCGCGTTTCGCTTGGCCAAGGTTGATTACCTCGATAGTGCCCAGGTGTGGCAGGTGGAGCCCGTGACACCAGACGGCCGCGTGTTCTACCGGCGCAATGGAGCGCCCGATGCCGGTGCCGGGCTGGACCCTGCCGGGTGTGCTCACCTGCGGTGCCGCGCAAACGCTGCTTAAGTCCCATGGACTCGTGCCCGATACACGCAGGGGCCGCTTGGTGCTTGCGGGCTGCGGCCCGCTGTTGCTTTTGCTGGCGGCGCAACTCACGCGCGCCAGGGTGAAGCCCGCGGCTCTAATGGAAACCAGCGTTAATCGCCGGGCCGCGTTGCCGTATCTGCCAGGGTTTTTATTGTCGCCGGGGTATTTGAGCAAAGGGCTGGCCTTGCTGCGTGAATTGAAAGCGGCAGGCGTGACCATGCATAAAGGCATTACCTCGTACGTGTGCGTAGTGGATCGCCACGGCAATGCGTTTTCCGCCACACCCAGCGACGGCTCCAGCGCCATGCCGGTGATCCCGGGCACGGGGCTGTGTCCCTCGTCACGCGGCTCGCAGTCGTCGACCGACCCCGCGCACCCCGCTGCGCTGGCGCCGGGCAAGCGGCCGCGCCTCACGCCGAATCCGGCGCTGGCGTTAAAGGACGGCAAACTGTTCATGCCGTTTGGTTCGCCCGGCAACGACGTTCAGCCGCAGGCGATGACGCAGGTGTTTCTCAACATGGTGGTGTTCGGCATGGAACCGCAAGCCGCGGTGGAAGCGCCGCGCTTCGCGAGCTACAGTTATCCGAGTTCGTCGGCGCCGCACGATTATCATCCGGGGCGGCTGAACCTCGAAGCGCGTTTTGATAAAGCGGTGACGGACAAACTCGCGAAGATGGGACATCAGGTCGCGCCGTGGCAGGAAGTCGAATGGCGCGCCGGCGCGGTGTGTGCGATACGCGTGAACGAGGAAAACGGATTACTGGAAGGTGCAGCCGATCCGCGCCGTCCGTGTTACGCGTTGGGTATCTGATGGAAGCATTGACAAGCGCGTTTCCCCTCGGCATCCTGTCGCCACCGTGCCGGTATCAGCACCACCAGCGGCAGGGCAAAACAGCAAAGATGAATAACCAGATAACGTTTAATTACCTTAACCGAGACCCTCCATCGATGCAGAACGCCAGCATGAACCTGACGCAGGGGTCGTGGCGCTACATGATGAAGTGGTGGTTCGCCTGAGGAGGGCCTGATGCGACTGGGGATCAACATACCGCGCGAGCACGCGGACGGCCGCCCCTACAACGCCGCCGACGTCATGACCAGGGCGCGCGCCATCGAGGCCGCGGGCTTCGACGGCATCTGGCTGGGCGAGAGCATGAACCGCGGCACCCCCTCGGTCGACACGCTGGCGGTCCTCTCGATCGCGGCGGCTGCGACCAGCCGGGTCCAGCTCGGGTCGGCGGTGCTTCAGGTGCCGCTGCGCCGGCCGGCGGAGCTTGCCCAGCGACTGCTGTCGCTGCACGCGCTGAGCGGCGGGCGCTTCTGCGCTGGCCTCGGCGCCGGCTCCACGCGGGCAGACTTCGAGGGCTGCGGCATCGATTTCGCCGACCGCTTCCGGCTGTTCGCGGCGGCGCTGCCGGAGGTCCGGCGTCTCTGCAACGGCGAGCAGGTAGGAGCGGCAAACCTCCACCCCTGGCCGTCGGTGGCGGGCGGTCCGCCCATGCTCATCGGCGCCTGGGTCAGCGGTATCTGGGTCAAGCGCGCGGCCCGCGATTACGACGGCTGGATCGCCTCCGGTCGGCATAACAACCGGTTTCGGACCCTGGCCGAAGGGCTGAAGGTCTATCGCGACAACGGTGGCAAGCGGGTGCTGATCGCAACCGTCGGGATCGACCTGCAGGCGCCGGCGAAGCCTTTGGCCGACGATGAGCCCTTCAACCTGCGCTGTGGCCCGGATGAAGCGGCGGCGCGCCTCCAGCAACTCGCCGAGCTCGGCGTCAACGACGTCCTGCTGGTGATGCGCCCCCAGCAGTCCGCCGAAGAGCTACCGGCGATCCGCGCGCTGCTCAAGAAAGAAGCATCCGCGCTCTAAGCTGAAGTTCCTGATGCTGGGAACGAGGAAGGGGGTCAGGTCTCCCATATTGCGTTTTCCGCCGCATTACTTCAAGCTCCCACGATGGTCAGACCTCTACGCATTGAATACTCTGGCGCGGTGTATCACGTTACATCGCGCGGCGACCGGCGCGAGCCGATTGCCAAAGACGACGTGGATCGCTCACTGTTCCTGGATGTCGTCAGCCAGGCAGTTCAGCGTTTTGACGCACGGGTTTGGGCCTACTGCCTCATGGGGAACCACTACCACCTGGTGCTGCACACACGCGACGCTAATCTGTCGCGCCTGATGCGCCAAATCAACGGTGTATACACCCAGACCTTCAACCGCCGCCACAATCTGAGCGGCCATCTGTTTCAAGGCCGCTTCAAGGCCATACTCGTGGACCGCGATAGCTACCTGCTGGAGGTATGCCGCTACGTCGATCTCAACCCGGTTCGCGCACGCATGGTCAAACGCCCCGATGCCTACGCGTGGAGTAGTTACCGCGCCCTGGCAGGCTTGGCTGGCAGACCCGACTGGCTGGACGCCCTGCCCGTGTACGAGCAGATCGCCCCCGGCAAAAGCGCCGACCGGGCCGCTGCAAAATATGCGGAATTTGTAGCCCAAGGCAAGGGCGTCCAACTCTGGAACGAGCACCTGAGGCAGCAGATCTATCTGGGCGACGACGCTTTCATCGTGCGGATGCAAAAACTTGCAGGCATCGACAGTGCCAGCCCAGCGGCTAACGTACGCGGCCAAAAACTACGCCGGAGTGCGAGTCAAAACCCCAACGTCAGCAAAATCCACACCAGCGCGCCCGTGCGCGACAGCGATCTAAAGCGCTACGCCGCGAAGAGGCCCGCAGGCAAAGAACAGCGCAACCAAAACATAGCCGATGCCTTCTACCAAGGCGGACACAGCCAAACCGCCATCGCACTGGCTTTCGGCGTATCCACCTCGACGGTTAGCCGCGTGGTGGCAGAATTTGAACGGGCCAAATAATCTGAGAATCTACAGAATGGGAAACGGGAGACCTGACACCGTTACGGACACCGTCACGCGCCGGCGCGGTGTGTGCGATACGAGTGAACGAAGCGAACGGGTTGCTGGAAGGGGCTGCCGATCCGCGACGCCCGTGTTACGCCTTGGGCATCTGATGGGATTGGGGAATCAAGTCTTGTTGCCGCTCATCAACCGGCGTAATATATGACCATTATTATGGTCACTATAAGGCATTACCATGCGAGCAATGAGTCTGGCTCATGCCAAAGCCCACCTGAGCGAGCTGTTGAACGCTGTTGAATCCGGAGAGGAGGTTGTTATTACGCGTCACGGGCATCCGGTCGCGCGCGTGCTCCCCGCTGCGCCACCCAGGCAGATGCTGCCGTTGCAACACCTCGCAAAGCTGCGCCAGCAGGTTCCTGCATGGCGAACTGGCAGCGCCGGGTTACTGCGTGAATTGCGCGACGCGGAATGATTTATCTGGATACCAGTTTTTTGACTCCGCTGTTTCGGGAGGAAGCCACTTCCACGAAGGTCGCGAATTTTCTTTCTCGACAGGCACCGGGGACTCTGGCGGTGAGTAAGTGGGCATCGGTCGAATTTGCCAGCCTGACGTCGCGCGATGTGCGCATGGGTACGCTAACGGCAAGTCAGGGACGGAAGTTAATCGCGGAGTTTGATTCGATGATCGCCCTTTCCCTGATACTCCTGATTCCCGGTGCCAATGACTTCGACCGGGCGCGGGAATATGTAGCGCACTTTGCTACCCAACTTCGCGGACCGGACGCGCTGCATCTGGCGGTTGCGCATAGTAACAGCGTGGAATTCGTCGCCACTCTGGACGACGGCATGCTTGCTGCGGCGAAGATGCTGAAGATTCCCGCGAAACGAGTGATCCGCTAAGAGGCTTGCCCAAGCCGCAACGAATGCCCACGCCGTGCGCGGTAGATGAGAAATCCGACGATGCCGATGTTGAGCAGGTTCCATGCGGTACCGTTGAGGAACGCCGCGCGATAGGAACCGCTCAGGTCGAAGATCGCACCGGACATCCAGCCGCCCAGCGCCATGCCCAACAGCGAGGCCATCAGCACAGTGCCGACGCGTATGCCGGCTTCCCGCGGCGCGAAAAACTGGCGCACGATCAGCGCATAGCTGGGGACGATGCCGCCCTGAAACAGTCCGAACATTGCCGAGACCACGTAGAGCGATGTGACGCCGTCGGTGAAAAGAAACATCAGCAATGCGATGCCCTGCAATATCGAGCCCACCATCAGAGTACTGAGACCGCCGATGTGATCGGACAGCCAGCCCGAGACGAGGCGGCTGATGACGCCCGCTCCCATCATCAGTGCCAGCATTTCGGCGCCGCGCGCCGCACCGAAACCCAGATCGCTGCAGTAAGCCACGATATGCACCTGCGGCATCGACATTGCCACGCAGCACGCGACGCCTGCGACACACAGCAATCCTTGCAGCACGGCAGGAGAAAATCCCAATGGGCGCGACGGGTCCGATCCTGGCGGCAGCTCAAACGGCCGCGCAGGCGTCGACGCCGTGACAACTGGCAAGGGTGCCGTTGCCGGTAGGCGCCGGCGTAATACCAGCGCGAGCGGCAGCATGGTGAACAGGCAGAACACGCCCATGCCGATGTAGGTCTGGCGCCAGCCTGCAATCTCGACAAAATGCTGAACCACAGGCGCCCACACCGCGCCCGCGATGTAGTTGCCGCTCATGCAGATCGCTACCGCAATGCCGCGGCGGCGCGTGAACCACTGCGAAGTGTCGGCCGCGAGGGGTGCGAAGGTGGCCGAGGTGCCCAGCAGTCCGATCAGCACGCCCTGCGCAAGGCTGAAGTAAAACAGGTTGCCGGCCGAACCGGCGGCTATAAAGCCTGCGCTCAAGAACACCGCGCCCAGCATTACCGGCACCATCACGCCGAAGCGGTCCGACAGGCGGCCCATCAATATGCCACCGAATCCGAAGCCGATCATCGACAGCGTGTAGGGCAACGATGCATCCCCGCGGGTGACGCCAAACTCGGCCTGTATGCGTGGCAGCACCACGCTGATGGTGTAGATGCCGGAGCCGCCGATGGTCATCAGCAGCAGTGATGCGCACAGGCGCGCCCATGCGTAGGGGGATTCGATGTCCCGCGATGTGGCGGTTGATGCCTGCATAATCCGTGACCGCGCTACCGCTACGGCAAAAGTGATGGGTGACAACGCATGCGGCGATGATCGCACGAAAACGCCGACTGCAACTGTCGCGACAGTGGCGATGGTCGCGTGAGCGTCAACCCGCGCACGGGGTCGCGTCTTGCTTATTGCCTGACTACGCGAGAGGTCACTGCGTATCGCAAAAAAACGCTCTACCTCGGCGTATGGACCAAGGGCCATCATGATGGTGCGCTGGGCTGGCGACCTTACTGATCCTTGGCCTTCGCGCTCCGTTAACGCACTCACCTGAATATGAACGACATTCGCGTGGCTAAACGTGCGCGGGAGCTGGGCGTGCGCTCGGTGCCGGCAGTCGCCATTAACGGGCAGCTAGCCTCATGCTGTAGCAGCGCGGGTATCGACAAGGCGGCACTGCGCGCTGCGGGACTGGGCCAAGCCTAGTTCAACAAGTCCGGCGGCAGTTAACCTGCCGGGACGCTGTGCAGCCGAATTCGCGGGATGAACCTTGACCATGGTCTTGACGCCAAGGGTTATAGTGGCTGTCACGACTTGGAGGACACCATATACACCATTGGAAAAGTGGCGCGGCTTGCCGGCGTAAGCATGGATACGCTGCGCTACTACGAGAAAGAAAACCTGATTGCACCGGCGTCGAAAACCGCTGCGGGCTACCGCTTATATGACGATGAAGCCATGCGCCGTATGCGCTTCATCAGACAAGCTCAGCAGTGCGGATTCACGCTGTCGGATGTCAAGGAACTGCTGACACTAAAATCCGCCGATCGTGCCTGCTGCGAGGACGTGCGCAGCCTGGCGATAGAAAAGAAGCTGCGGATCGAGCACAAGCTCAGGGCCTTGCAGGCCATGTCGCGCGCCCTCGATCATCTGATCCAAAGTTGCGGCGGCGGCGAGAATCCGACCGACGACTGTGCCATCCTGGACGCGCTGGAAAGCAGCCTGCAAGCGGTGGCCGCGTGATCGTAAAGATCGAAATCATTGCGGCGCCGGGGTGCAAGGAATGCGCAGCCGCGCGCAGCGACCTGCGCGCTGCCGCTGTATCCGTACTCGGCGAGAACAACGTGGTCTGGCGTGAAGTCAATGTGCTCGAAGAACTCGACTATGCGGTGACACTCGGGGTATTGAGCATCAGCCCTTTCAAGGTCATATAATCTTCTCATCCTTAAGAACGCGTGCGGTTGCGACGTGTCGTTGAGCCGCGCGGCGAGACACGAAGCCTTTTTTTACAAGAGCCTTGGGGCCGCGCGGATGTTTGCGTAGCCGATGCGGTTCGGCGTACGCAGCGATGCGCAGCAAGGTCTGCGCG